>CACGGD010000002.1 GCA_902572605.1 uncultured Pelagibacteraceae bacterium
GGTGAAAAAGAAAATACATTGATTAAAAAAGAGGGAAAATTAAAAAATTTTACTTTTAAAATAAAATCACATGTAGACTTAGGTCTAAAAGACAAGGGAATTGATTTTGATACATCTATCAAATTGTCAGGATCTAGATTTGTAGTTCTCAGAGATAAATTTGCTAAGTTAGAGAGAGCACTAATTAATTTTATGATTGATACTCATGTGAATAAATTTAAATATACGGAAGTTTCACCACCATTGATTGTTAATGAAGATGTAATGTTTGGCACAGGCCAGCTTCCAAAATTTGAAGAAGATCAATTTGAGATAAAATCTGACAATCCTAAAGATAGAAAGTTTTTGATACCAACAGCAGAAGTTGTGTTAACTAATTTAGTCAGAGACTCCAACATAAATGCTAATGAACTACCTCTAAGATTTGTTGCAGCAACACCTTGTTTCAGAAAAGAAGCTGGTAGTTATGGAAAAGATACTAAAGGTATGATGAGGCAACATCAATTTTATAAAGTTGAACTTGTAAGTATTGTTGAGCCAAAAAACTGTATTGTAGAATTAGATAGAATGTTAAATTGTGCAGAAGAAATTTTAAAAAAATTAGAAATTCCTTACCAAGTGGTACTATTATCGACAGGAGATATGGGTTTTAGCGCTGAAAAAACTTTTGATATAGAAGTTTGGATACCTTCAGAGCAAAAATATAGAGAAATTTCTAGCTGTTCATCTTGCGGATCTTTTCAAGCAAGAAGAATGGGAGCAAAATTTAAATCAGCAAATGGAAATGAGTATGTTGGAACTTTAAATGGATCTGGTTTGGCTGTTGGAAGATTAATGATAGCATTATTAGAAAATAATCAAAATGAAGATGGATCAATTACCATTCCAAATATTTTAAAAAAATATATGAATAATTTAGATAAAATTTGATTATTATTCTCTTGTTTAACTAACCCTTTTATTATAATTATCCTTTAATGAACGGCCAAGGAATAGCACAATTCATACCTCTAATTTTAATATTTGTAATTTTTTACTTTTTTTTAATTAGACCGCAGCAAAAAAGAGTTAAAGATCACAAAGCTATGGTAGCATCTTTAAAAAGAGGGGATGAAGTAATAACATCTGGTGGAATTATAGGAACCATTGATAGAGTTATGGAGGATGATCGTATCGAAGTGAACATTGGAGAAAATGTTAAAGTTCAGGTCATAAGATCAACAATAACAAGTTTGCTTAAAAAAGAAGAAGTTAAAAAATAATTCTTTTTCGTGTTAAATTTTTCTAAAATAAACATTCTTTTAATTTATTTTATTTTCTTATTTATATCTTTTTTCTCAATATTGAATTTTCAAAATCAAGACGAAGTGTTAATAGATAAAAAAGTCAATCTAGGTTTAGATTTACAAGGTGGATCCTATCTTCTTTTGGAGATTAATTCAGATCCACTAATTAATGAAAAAATTCAATCAAAAGTTATTCCTTTAAAGAAATTACTTAAAGATAATAATTTAAACTATTCAAATTTTAAGATTAATAAAAAAGTTTTAAGTTTTACAGTAGATAACACTGAGAAATTTGAATTATTACTTTTTTCTAAAAAAGATAATCTTCTGAATCCATATATTGATAAATACAATTCATTCGAATTAGATTTGAAAGTTTTAAATAATGATCAAGTGGAAGTTTTTTTTTCAAAATATGGTTTACTAACAATTAATAATTCAGCTTTAAAGCAATCAATTGAAATTGTTAGACGTAGAATAGATGACGTTGGAACTAAAGAACCAACAATTTTACAAAGAGGCGAGAAAAGAATTTTGGTTGAACTTCCAGGATTAAAAGATCCTGAAAGAATTAAAAATCTTTTAGGTAAAACAGCTCAACTTAATTTTAGATTAGTTGAAGATAATGATGAATTTGGTATTGATAAATTAGTTTCCGAGAATGGTGAGGAGCTTAAAGTAAGCAAAAGAATTGTTATGAGTGGTGAAAATTTAATAGATGCTCAGCCTAATTTCAATAATCAATCTAGTCAACCAACAGTATCTTTTACTTTAGATAGATTAGGAGCGCAGAAATTCGGAAGAACAACCACTGATAATGTTGGAAAGAGATTAGCTATTATTTTAGATGGAAAAATTATTAGCGCACCATCTATAAATGAGCCTATAATTTCTGGTAGTGGTATCATTTCTGGAAATTTTACTTTCCAAGAAGCAACAGATTTGGCTTTATTACTAAGATCTGGTGCACTTCCAACTCCTTTAAATGTTGTGGAGGAAAGGACGGTAGGTCCTGATTTAGGTGAAGACTCAATAAAATCTGGAGTGACTTCATTAATAATTGGATTTATTTTAGTTATATTTTTTATGCTCTATAAATACAAGATTTTTGGTCTTGTCGCTAACGTAGCTTTAATTGCTAACCTGGTAATGCTTGTAGGTGTTCTAACTATTCTAGAAGCAACTCTTACTTTACCAGGTATAGCGGGAATAATTTTAACAGTAGGCATGGCAGTAGATGCAAATGTTTTGATATTTGAAAGAATAAAAGAAGAGTTAAAGACAGAAAAATCTATAATACACGCATTTGATATAGGTTATTCTAAAGCAAAAATTACAGTTCTAGATGCAAATATAACTACTTTAATTGCTGCAGTTATTCTTTTTGCTTTTGGTTCTGGTCCAGTTAAAGGATTTGCAATTACACTCGGTATTGGGATTATAACTACTTTATTTTCAGCATATTTTTTGGCTAGACATATAACCTCGATGATTGTTTTGAATAATAAACAAGGCCAGGTAAATTTATAATGAATACAAAAATAGACTTTTCTTCAAAATTCAAGATGGCAAATATTATATCTTTATTTGCCTTTATAATAAGTGTTTTGTTTATTTTCTTTAAAGGTCTTAATTATGGTATTGATTTTAAAGGAGGAACATTAATAGAGTTAAGAGCCGATAGTGAAAATATTAATATATCTGAAATAAGGTCTTCCTTGAATTCTATGAAGTTAGGGGATGTGAATATAAAAGAATTTGGTAAAAAGGGTGATTATCTTATTAAGATAGAGCAAACCACTGTAAATAATAACAAACTTATACCAGAAATTAAGAAAACTCTAATTAACAATTTAAATTCAGAAATAAGTTTTAGAAGAGTTGAAAATGTTGGCCCCAAAGTAAGCTCAGAGCTTTTGCAGTCAGGAATAATTGCTATTTCTTTATCTTTGGCAGCCATGCTTTTTTATATTTGGATACGATTTGAATGGCAATTCAGCGTTGGATCAATTGTTGCCTTGTTTCATGATGTTATTATTACAATAGGGATATTTTCTATACTATCTTTAGAAATTAATCTTTCAATAATTGCAGCAGTTTTAACGATCGTGGGATATTCTATGAATGATACAGTTGTTATATATGATCGTATACGAGAAAATTTAAACAAGTACACAAAACTTGATATTAAGGATTTATCTAATCTTTCAATAAACGAAACTTTATCTAGAACTATTATTACTTCTTTAACTACTTTGTTAGCTTTATTTTCAATCTTTATTTTAGGTGGAGAAATATTACGAGGTTTTTCTTTTGCTATGATTCTTGGAGTTTTAATAGGAACTTATTCATCTATATTTGTTGCTACTCCTGTTTTAAAATTTTTTAAAGTTAGTTACAAAACTCTAGAAAAGAAAGAAGAAAAGATTGTTCCTTAATTAGTAAAGATTTTGAGCCGCAACCATTGTAAGCAGCATTGGAAAAGAAAGTAATGTATTAGTTCTTGAAAACAACATAGCAGTTTTAGCTGATTTAGCTTTTTCATCTGGAGAACAATCAACCATACCTAGAGCTTTCTTTTGATTCGGCCAAATAACAAACCATACATTGTAAGCCATAATTATACCTAGCCACATTCCTATGCCAATAGAAGTGCTTTTTGGATCTGAAGCACCAATTCCTAAAATCATTGCTTGGTGGACATAACCTTGCAGGTAAGCAACTATTAAACCAGATATAATTGTTACTAAAGCAGCCCATCTAAACCAGAACAAAGCTTTTGGAGCTATTACTTTACCAATAGCTGGTTTTTGTTCATCAGGAATATTAGGCATCGAAGGAATTTGAACGAAATTAAAATACCACAATAAACCAATCCACATTATTCCACTTAAAACATGCAGATATCTAAATAACCAACTAAAGAAATTTCTGTCAAATGCAAATCCATCTCCACCAAAATATAATCCTACAAAAAGAAGCAAAGCTATTGCTAAAGAGTAGTGAACAGTTCTTGATAAAGATTGTAGTATACTTACCATGATTCTATTATAGCATATATTTTATATTTTAAGCAGTTTTTTTCATAGAAGAATTTCCTAGTAATTCTCTTATAAATTTACCGGTATAGCTTTCTGAAATTTCTGCAACTTTTTCAGGAGCTCCTTCTGCAATTATTTTTCCACCATGTATTCCGCCCTCAGGACCCATATCAATTATATGATCTGCAGTTTTTATTACATCTAAATTATGTTCGATTACTACAACAGTATTACCAGTATTTACAAAAGCTTGTAAAATTTCTAGTAATTTTTTTATATCATGAGAGTGCAATCCTGTAGTTGGTTCATCTAAAATGTATAGTGTTCTCCCGGTTGGCCTTTTTGAGAGTTCTTTAGCTAATTTAATCCTTTGAGCTTCCCCACCTGAAAGTGTTGTAGCTTGTTGACCTATTTTCATATATCCTAAACCAACATGTTTAAGCGTAATTAATTTAGATTTTATGCTTTGAATATTTTCAAAAAAAACACATCCCTCATCAACAGTCATATCTAAAACATCAGCTATATTCTTATTTTTAAATCGAATTTCAAGAGTTTCTCTATTATATCTAGCTCCTTTACATGTATCACATGGAATAAACACATCAGGAAGAAAGTGCATTTCATAAGTAATCACTCCATCCCCTTCACAAGTTTCACATCTACCTCCTTTAACATTAAATGAATATCTTCCTACTTTATAACCTCTTGCTTTTGACTCAGGTAAAGCTGCAAACCACTCTCTGATAGGGCCAAAGGCACCAGTGTAAGTAGCTGGATTGGATCTTGGAGTTCTTCCTATTGGCGATTGATCGATATCTATTATTTTATCAATTAATTCAGTTCCTTTAAATCCGGTAAAGGCTTTAGGAACCTTTCTACTTTTGTTTTTATTAAGTATTAAATTAAAAGCGTTATATAAAGTCTGTAGGATTAAAGTTGATTTTCCACTTCCAGACACACCTGTAACACAAGTAAATGTACCAACTGGAACTTTTAAATTAACTTTTTTTAAATTGTTTCCGCTTGCTCCGCTAATTTCAATAAATCTTCCATTTTTTGCAGTTCTTCGTTTTCTTGGAATTGATATGAATTTTCTATTAGATAAATAATCTCCAGTAATACTTTTTTCATTTTCTATAATCTTATTAACAGTTCCTTCAGCAATAATTTGTCCACCATTTAAACCAGCTTCAGGACCTATATCAATAATATGATCAGAGCTCTCCATAGTTTCAATATCATGCTCAACAACAATTACAGTGTTACCCAAATCTCTTAATTTTTTTAATGCTGCGATTAATTTTTTATTATCTCTTTGATGAAGTCCTATTGATGGCTCATCCAAAACATACAAAACTCCAGTTAGCCCAGAGCCTATCTGTGAAGCCAATCTAATTCGTTGTGATTCTCCACCAGAAAGAGTTCCAGACTCTCTTGATAAAGTTAGATAGTTCAAACCAACATTGAGTAAAAAATTTAATCTTTCATTTATTTCTTTTAAAATGTGTTGAGCAATCTTGTTTTCTCTTTCAGTTAACACATTTACTAAACCAGCGAACCATTTTTGTGCTTCATCAATTGATTTTTCAGTTATTTCACTTATATTAAGTTTGTTGATTTTAATACATAAAGCCTCATCTTTAAGTCTCATTCCCTTACACTTTTCACAATTAGTTTCACTTTGATATTGAGAAATTTCTTCTCTTTTCCACTCACTGTCTGTTTCTAGGTATCTTCTTTCTAAGTTATTAATAACACCTTCAAATGTTTTTTTTGTATTATAAGATTCATATCCATCGTCATAAGAAAATTTTATCTCTTCCTCATCCGATCCATATAAAATTACATCTTGAATTTTTTTAGGTATTTTTCTCCACTGCTCAGAAAGAGAAAATCTATAATGTTTTGCCAAAGAAGCTAAAGTTTGAGCATAATACATCGAAGTAGACTTTGCCCATGGTTCGATCGCTCCATCTTGCAAAGATTTTTTATGATCTGGTACAACTAAATTGGGATCGACATTTAAGTTATGCCCAATACCCTCACACTCTTCACATGCACCAAAAGGTGAATTAAATGAAAATAATCTTGGTTCGATTTCTTCTATTGTGAAACCACTATCAGGGCAAGAGAATTTTGAAGAAAATGTTATACTTTGAAGTTTTCTAAATTTTTTTGGTAAAGTTTCATTTTCATATTCTACGACTAACAATCCACTAGATAAATTTACAGCTGTTTCCACACTGTCAGCAAGTCTATTACCTAAATTTGCATTTAATATTATTCTATCTACAACAATGGAAATATCGTGTTTAATTTTTTTATTAAGGCTAGGAAAATCATCAATATTAAGATATTTTCCATCAACTTTAATTCGTGAAAAACCCCTTTTTTTATAATTAAGAATTTCTTTTTTGTATTCTCCTTTTCTTCCTCTTACTATTGGGGACAATAAATATATAGTATTATCTTTTGGTAATTCTTTAATCTTGTCTACCATTTCACTTATTGGCTGAGAAACAATTGGTTTACCTGTAAAAGGAGAGTATGGAACACCAACTCTAGCAAAGAGCACACGCATATAATCATAAATTTCAGTAACAGTAGCTACTGTAGATCTAGGATTTTTGGAGGTATTTTTTTGTTCTATAGAAATTGCTGGACTTAATCCCTCTATTAGGTCCACCTTTGGTTTTTTCATTTTGTCTAAAAATTGTCTTGCGTAAGATGATAAACTTTCCACATAACGTCTTTGACCCTCGGCATATATAGTATCAAATGCTAAAGAAGATTTTCCTGATCCAGACAGACCTGTAATGACCACTAATTTCTCTTTTGGTATTTCAAGAGAAACATTTTTTAGATTGTGTTCTTTAGCGCCTTTTACAACGATTTTTTTCAACATATTTTTTTATAAAATAATAATGATCTTATATTTATTAATCAATTATGATATAAGTATTTAACTTTTAATAAATAAAATCACAAATTTAGTTAAAGTAATATGGCAGGTAGTTTAAATAAAGTACAATTAATAGGTCGTTTAGGCGCAGATCCAGAAATAAAGCAAATGGTAAATGGTAAAAATGTAGCCAGATTTAACATAGCTACAAGTCAATCATGGAAAGATAAATCTAGTGGAGAGAGAAAAGAGAAAACTGAATGGCATAGAATAGTAATTTTTAACGAAGGTCTAGTAAATGTTGTTCAGCAATATCTCAAAAAAGGTGCAAATGTTTATGTAGAGGGTCAACTAAGCACTAGAAAATGGAAAGACGAGTCCTCTGGCCAAGATAAATATTCTACCGAAGTAGTTTTACAAGGCTATAATTCTAGTTTGACTATGTTGGATAGCAGAAATAGTAAAAATGATAACTCAAATTTAGTGAGTGAAAACAAAAGCTCATTACCAAAAGATAATTTAAATCAGGAAAATTCTGATTTAGATGACGAAATTCCTTTCTAAATTACATGGAAAAATCTAGCATAGAGAACAACAAGTCTTTCAAACCTATTTTTGTACAAGATGAAATGAGCTCATCTTATTTATCTTATGCTATGAGCGTAATAATAAGTAGAGCTCTTCCTGATGTAAGAGATGGTTTAAAGCCTGTTCATAGAAGAATAATATATGCAATGTATAAAGGTGGTTATGATTGGTCTAAACCTTTTAGAAAATCGGCGAGAATAGTAGGAGACGTAATAGGTAAATACCACCCTCATGGAGATCAATCTGTTTATGATGCTTTAGTCAGATTGGTTCAAGATTTTTCAATGAGCCTTCCTTTAATCTCCGGCCAAGGAAATTTTGGTTCAATAGACGGAGATCCTCCAGCTGCAATGAGATATACAGAGACTAAACTTGGTAAAATTGCTCAATATTTAACAGAAGATTTAGAAAAAAATACTGTAAATTACAGAAATAATTATGATGAAACAGAAAGGGAACCAGAAGTTCTCCCATCTCAATTCCCGAATATACTTGTTAATGGAGCAGGAGGAATAGCTGTAGGAATGGCAACTAGTATTCCCCCTCATAACTTAGGGGAGATAATTGATGGAACAATTGCCTACATTCAAAACAAGGATATCACTATTTCACAATTAATGAAACATGTTCCAGGCCCAGATTTTCCAACTGGAGGAATAATTATAGGAAAAGATATTTTAAAACAAGGATACAATAAAGGAAGAGGATCATTTAAAATTAGAGGAGAGATAGACTTAGAAGAAAAAAAAGGTGGAAGAGAATGTTTGATTATTAAATCTATTCCTTATCAAGTTAACAAATCTACTTTAATTGAAAAAATTGCACAATTAGCTAGAGATAAAAAAATAGAAGGAATAAGAGATATTAGAGATGAATCAAACAGAGAAGGTATAAGAGTTGTTATAGAACTAAGAAAATCTGTTGAACCAGAAACAGTTAGAAGACAATTGTATAAATTAACAAATATTGAGAGCTCTTTTGGATTTAATACACTTGCAATCGTAAATAATAAACCGAAAATTTTAAATTTGAAAGAATTTATTTCTGAATTTTTAAAATTTAGAGAAGATACAGTTCTTAAAAGAATTAAATTCGATTTAAAGAAAGCAGAAGAGAGAGCTCATATTTTAATTGGTTTAGCTTCTGCAGTGGAAAATATAGATGATATAATCAAAATAATAAAAAATTCTAAAGATACTGAAATTGCAAAAAAAAATCTTTTATTAAAAAAATGGAAAATAAGAAAAAGTATAAAATTAATTAGTTTAATTGAAAAGAAAAAAAATATTTCAAGTTATCAACTATCCAAAGTACAAGTTAATGCTATTCTTGAGTTAAGACTTCAAAAATTAACTGCATACGGAATCGGAGAAATAGAGACTGAAATTAATAAACTATCAGATTTGATTATCGAATATAATAAAATAATAAATTCTAAAAAAGAACTTAATAAACTCATTGTAAATGAATTAGAAAACATTAAAGAAAAATTTAGTTCTGCAAGACGAACTAAAATTATTGATGCAGTTTTAAATTACAACATAGAAGAGACAATACAAAAAGAATCGGTTGTTATAAGCATAACCAATCAAGGCTATATTAAAAGAAGCCCTTTAAGCTCTTTAAAAGCTCAGAAAAGAGGAGGAAAAGGAAAGACTGGAATATCTACAAGAGAAGAAGATTTTGTAGTCCAAATATTTACAGCGAACACCCACACACCAGTTTTATTTTTTTCTACTCAAGGACTGGCTTATAAGATCAAGGCTCATAAAATTCCTGAAGGCACGGCTGCTTCTAAAGGTAAATCTATATTCAATCTATTACCCTTGAAAAGCCACCATTCAATTAGTTCTATTATGCCTTTGCCTGAAGATGAGTCAGAGTGGAAAAATTTGATGGTAATCTTTGCTACATCAAAAGGGAATGTAAGAAAAAACACTTTGGAAGATTTTGTGAATATAAATAATAATGGAAAAATTGCTATGAAACTTGATCAAGATGACAGAATTATTGGTGTCAAAATATGTAAGGATGATCAAGATATATTATTAAGCACTCAATTTGGTAAGTGTATAAGATTTAAATCCAAGAAATTGAGATTATTTAAAGGTAGATCTTCTAAGGGTATTAAAGGAATAAAACTAAATGATAAAGATAAAGTAATTTCACTTTCAATTTTAGACAATACAAATATCAGCACAAAAACAATTAATAAAGATAAGAAAATAAAAAATGCTATTGATAGATTTGTTTTATCTGTTTCTGAGAATGGATATGGAAAAAGATCTTCTTGTTTAGATTATAGAGTTACAAATAGAGGAGGCAAAGGCATAATTGGCATAATTAATTCTCCGAGAAATGGAAATATAGCAGCATCTTTAGTTGTAAGTGATTCAGATGAAATTATATTATCTACTGGCAAAGGTAGTATTATGAGATGTGCAGTTAAAGAAATAAGAGTTGCAGGCAGAAATACACAAGGAGTTAGAATTAAAAAGTTATCAGGAAATGAAAAAGTTGTCTCAGTTATAAAAATAGAGGATAATATTCAATAGATATGAAGACAGCGATTTATCCAGGAACTTTTGATCCAATTACTTTTGGTCACATCGATGTTATTAAAAAATCTTTAAAAATTTTTGATAGACTAATTGTTGCTACGACTGATAATGTTAATAAAAATTATTATTTTTCTATAGATGAAAGGCTATCTATTATAAAAAATTCTTTATTTAAAGACTTAAGATTAAATAAAAAAAAAATCATAGTAATTTCATTTGATACTCTTACTATTGCCCTCTGTAAAAGATATAATGCTTCAGTTATTATTAGGGGGTTAAGAGCTGTTTCTGATTTTGAATATGAATTTCAATTGGCTGGTATGAATAAAAAACTTAACTCAAATATAGAAACAATGTTTTTAATGTCGGATGTTGAAAATCAAATAATTTCTTCAAAATTTGTGAAAGAAATTACTAAATTAGGAGGAAATATTAATAAGTTTGTTACAAAATCGACAGTTAAAATGCTTAAGAATAAATTTTAATGAAAAAATTTATCTGTTTATTTATATTGTGTTTTAGTTTAGTAAATACACACTCAGCAGCTAAAGAAAAAATAATGATTTTAAAATTAGAATATGGTGACGTAGAAATAGAGCTTTATCCAGAAAAAGCTCCAAATCACGTTAAGAGATTTATAAAATTCTCTGATGAAGGTCGATATGACAATGTAGTTTTTCATAGAGTTATCGATGGGTTTATGGCTCAAACTGGAGATATTAAATTTGGAAAAACTGATGACCCTGAATTTAATCTAAATTTAGCAGGCACTGGAGGTTCAGAACTACCAAATCTAAAAGCAGAATTTTCTGATGTAGCTCATACAAGAGGTGTTTTGTCAGCTGCAAGATCATCAGATCCTAATAGTGCTAACAGTCAATTTTTCATATGTTACGACTCTGCTCCTCATTTAGACAGACAGTATTCTGCATTTGGTAAAGTAATTAAAGGAATGGAATACGTAGATAAAATAAAAAAAGGCGATCCTAATAGCGGATCAGTTCAAGATCCCGATAAAATTATTAGTATTAGATCAAAATAAATTAAATGAAAAATAATGAATTCTCATTTGAGTTAATAGCTCAAAATGATAACGCTAGATTGGGAAGAATATCTACATCAAAAGGCAAAATTGATACTCCTGCATTTATGCCAGTTGGAACTCAAGGAACTGTAAAAGGTATCTATACAGATGATATTTTAAAAACAGGCACTCAAATTATTTTAGGAAACACTTATCATTTATTATTAAGACCAGGAACAGATATATTAAAGAAATTTAATGGACTTCACAAATTTATGAATTGGAATAAACCAATCCTTACAGACTCAGGGGGTTATCAAATTATGTCTTTATCGAATTTAAACAAGATAGACAGAGATGTTGGAGCAATATTTAAATCTCATATTGATGGTAAAAAGATTATTTTAAGTCCAGAAAAAAGCATTCAAGTTCAAAAAATTATTAATTCTGATATAATAATGGTATTAGATGAGTGTCCAAAACTAACAGACGATAAAAAAATTTTATCAAAAGCAATAAATGTATCTACCCATTGGGCAGATAGATGCAAAATTGAATTTGGACAGGACAAATCAAAAGCTTTATTTGGTATTGCCCAAGGTGGTTTATACAAAGATTTACGGGAAGAAAGCATTAGCAAATTAATTGAAATAGGATTTGACGGTTATGCAATGGGCGGTCTTGCAGTTGGCGAAACACAGTCTGAAATGTTTCAAATTTTGTCAGAAACAATACATTTTTACCCAAAAAATAAACCAAGATATTTAATGGGTGTAGGGACTCCTTCAGATATTTTAGGAGCTGTTAAATTTGGAGTTGATATGTTTGATTGTGTTTTGCCTACTAGATCAGGTAGAACAGGATTAGCCTATACCTGGGAAGGAAAATTGAATATTAAAAATTCTAAATATCAGGAGGACAAATCTCCATTAGACTCTAATTGCGACATTAGAGGTATGAGCCTGTATTCAAAAAGTTACTTAAATCATTTAATCAAATCGAATGAAATGATGGCTTCAATGTTGATTTCACTACATAACATCTACTTTTATCAACAATTTATGAGTGAAATTAGAAAAAATATTAAGAATGGCACTTTTGCCACTTTTTATAAAAAATATATCAATTATTTTAGCTAATAATTATTTGAAATTTTCAATATAAATCTATAAAAGAGAATTTCTTTAAGGGCCCTTAGCTCAGTTGGTAGAGCACCTCCCTTTTAAGGAGGGTGTCGATGGTTCGAGTCCATCAGGGCTCACCAAAAATTAATTTAAGTTTTTATTGGAGGATATTTAATAATCACTTCATTTATCCAACCTTTTAAATTTTGAATTCTTTTTTCACTTGATGGATGTGTGCTCAAGAATACTGGTGGTTCTTTCCCTTTCTTTTTGTCAGCCATTCTCTGCCAAAGTTTTACAGACTCTCTTATATCGTAACCAGCTAATGAAGAAAAAATTAAACCTAAATAATCAGCCTCAGTCTCTTGTTTTCTACCAAAGGGATTAAATATACCTATTCTGAATATATCCATACCTGTATTTTGACCAATTGTATTTCTAGTTCTATTAATTGCTCCTCCTAAGAAAATATCTGCAACAGTTGTTCCTAAATTTATTGTCATTGCTTGACTTGCTCTTTCTAATGAATGTTTTGCAACTGCATGAGCAATTTCATGACCCATTACTATTGATAGCGCATCAATATTTTTTGTTATTTTTAATAAACCAGTGTAAACAGCTATTTTACCTCCTGGCATACACCAAGCATTTACTACTTTATCATTATCTACTAAAACATAATCCCATTCAAAATTTTTAGTTGGGTCTTCTTGATTTTTCATATTAAAAAAACTACTAACAGAGAATTCAATTCTTTTTCCTATTTCACGTATTTCTTTCAATTGTGATCCTGTATTTATAATTTTTGCTTTATTTCTAAATTGTTCATACGCTGCTGCAGCTTGTTGATTGATCTTTGACTCAGGAATTATTGATAGTTGTTTTCTTTCTGTAATTGGCACAGTTGCACATGACGGAAGTAATAAAGAGCAACAACCACATCCAAATAAGCCAAGAAATTTTCTTCTATTTATGTTATACATATTAAGATTCATGATTTTAAATAATAAATTATTAATTGCAATTTTTATCTTAATGATATTATTTATTGTTTTTTCAAGCTACTTAATAAAATAATGCCTAAAAACACTACTAAAAAATCTATTTTTACTAGGCTAAGAAATAATTTTATTGCTGGTGTAGTTGTTTTAATACCAATTGGAATAACTCTGTACTTAACCTTGTTCCTTATTAAATTATCAACAAATTTAATTCCAAAAGAGATCAATCCAAACAATTATTTACCATTTGATATACCGGGCTTGGAAATACTAATAGCATTAATTCTTATAACTTTTGTAGGTTGGGTATCATTGTCTTTCTTGGGTAAGAAATTTTTTGAATTATTTAATAATATTTTGAGGAAAATACCAATATTAAGAACAATTTACTCTGCAATTGGTCAAATGACCGAAAGTTTTACAAGTAATCAAAAAAATAAAAGCAGTGTTGTCCTCGTTGAGTATCCAAGAAAAGGTATATGGGCAGTAGGATTTGCCACAAAAGAAAATAAAGGGATTATATCATCCAAAGTTAACCAAGAGTTAATAAACATTTTTTTACCGACAACTCCGAATCCCACTAGCGGTTTCTTATTAATGGTTCCAAAAAAAGAGTTAATTTACCTAGACGTATCATTCGAACAAGCTTCAAAATTTATTGTGTCGGCAGGAACTTCAGATATAAATTAATCAATATTTTGGTTAATTATTTCTGCTTTATCAAATAATTTTAATAAAAAAGCATACTTACTTTCATTCACATTAATACTTTTTTTTTTAATATAATTTTCTGCTAGTAAGAATAAGTCCTCGTGAACAATGGGATCAGCAAATTTGAAGTTTTTGATACCACTTTGTTGATATCCAATAATATCTCCAAATCCTCTTAATCGCATGTCCTCTTCAGCTATATAAAATCCATCATCAGATTCTTTTAGAGTTTTAATTCTTTTGATTGCATTTTTACTTAATCCTTCTTTGAATAACAAAATACACATTCCTTGTTTTTCGCCTCTACCAACTCTACCTCTTAGTTGGTGTAATTGCGCTAGACCAAATTTATTAGCATTTTCAATTATAATGAGATTGGCATTAGGAAAGTCAATCCCAACTTCTATGACTGTCGTTGAAACTAAAATAAAAATTTCCTTTTTTAAAAATTTACTCAGAACTTTTTCTTTTTCAATTTTATTAAGAGCTCCATGAATTAAACCCACTTTATTAGGAAACTTTTTATTAATAATATCAAATTTTTTTTTAGCAGACGAATAATCTAAAAAAGAAGATTCTTTTATTAATGGACATACCCAAAACACTTGATTATCTAAATTTAATTGTTTGTTTATAAACGACCATAGTTCATTAATTTTTTTTTCAGGTTTACTTAAAGTAATTATTGCTTTTCTTTTAGCTGGTTTTTCCATTATTTTTGAAATATCCATATCGCCATACAATGACATCATCATTGTTCTAGGTATAGGGGTTGCTGACATCAAAAGAACATCACAGTTATCTCCACCTTTTTTTGCCAGTTCAGATCTTTGTTTTACACCAAATTTATGTTGTTCGTCTATTATAGCTAACCCAAGATTTTTAAAATTAATTTTCTTCTGAAATAATGAATGTGTTCCAATAATAATATCAATATTTCCATTTTTTAAATTATTTTCTATTTCTTTTTTCTTTTTTATATCTGTTTTACCTGTTAAAAATTCAATTTTTATTTTAGTATTAAAAAATATTTTTTTAGCCAAATCAAAATGTTGTTTTGCTAAAATTTCTGTAGGAGCCATTAGTGCACATTGATATTGACTTTCTACAACATTTGCAATTGAAAGCAATGAAACTATTGTTTTTCCTGAACCTACATCACCTTGAATAACCCTAAACATTCTAGTACTGGATTTTAGATCTATATTAATTTCATTTAAAACATTTCTTTGACTTTTTGTTAGTTTGAAAGATAGTCCTTCCAGTATTTTATTAGATATTAAGGATGTAAATAGTTTGTTTTTTTTCTTCTTTTTAATTTTCTTTCGATTTTCAGATAAAGCTAAAAAATTTGCACAAATTTCATCAAACACAAGTCTTTTATATGATTTAGATAAACTATTTTGACTATCCTTAGTTTTATGTAAAGCTATAATATTTTCTTTCCAGTTTAAAAAATTATTTTTTTTGAGAAAATCTTTTTCATGCCATTCTTCAACATCAGGTAAATTATCGATGACTTGTTCTGAAATAAGTCGATATTTTTTTTCATTTATTCCCTTTGTTAAAGAGTACTTAGGAATAATTTGTTTTACGTATTTTTCTTTATCTAAAGTAGTAACATAATCAGGGTTTGTAACTTGATATCTTTTATTATAAAAGCCAATTTTACCACTTATTATAACCCATTCGTTAATTGGAAAAATTTTTCTTAAATAAGCTTCTCTACTATTGAAATATATAATCTCTATTTTTCCTGTTTCATCTTCACATATAATTTTATTAGGTAAATTTCGTATTCTTGGGAAGTTTAATTTTTTGACTAGAACACGTATAGTTTGAGTCTTTCCTACTTCCAATTTATCTAGACTAATTATTTCTGATCTATCTGTCTCTGAATAAGGAAGATTTAATAATATATCTTTTATTTTCTCTATTTTTCTGTTTCTTAAGTATTTCGATAATTGTTTTCCTACACCTTTTAATTTGTTTACATTGCTAAAAATAATATCTTTTTTTAATAAATTCATTAATTCATGTATAATATATTCTTGTTATGAATGAATTAGAAATATTTAAGAAAAGATTAATATATAGATCAAATTATAGAGGAACCAAGGAAATGGATATTCTATTAAGTCAATTTGTAAAAAAATATATTGATAAATTTGACGAAATACAACTTAACGAATTAGACAAATTTTTAGATTTTGAGGATGAAATTATTTTAGATTATTACTTACATGGCATTGTAAAAGAAAACATAGACAAGAATCAAATCTCAAAATTATTTAAAAACCATTCAGTATAATGGCGGAGAGGGTGGGATTCGAACCCACGAACGAGTTGCCCCGTTGCTAGTTTTCAAGACTAGTGCTTTCAACCGCTCAGCCACCTCTCCTTGAAGTAAATTGACTATCTTTATTACTATCAAAGTACTTAAATAACAATATTCATATAGTTTTTTTCAAATACTAGTTAATATTACTCATTTATGATATTCAAAAAAATGCTTAAAAACTTAATAACTATTAATTTTTTTATATTTTTAATACTTTTTTCACATTCTTCATCACAAGCCAGTAGTCTAAAGTTTAATTCATGGGTTAAAGATTTTAAAAAAAGAGCAATTAGCTCAGGTATTTCCAAAAATGTTGTTGATGACGTCATGTCAGAGGCTAGATTTTTACCAAAAGTAATTGAGTATGATAGATATCAGCCTGAATTTTATGAGGATACTTTTACATATATAAAAAAAAGAACAAACTCAAGAAAAGTTAAGAAAGGATTAACGCTATATGAAAAAGAAAAAAAAACTATAGATAAAATAGATAGCAAGTTTTCAGTTGAAAAAGAATTGTTACTAGCTCTTATGGGAATAGAAACAAATTTTGGAAAATATTTAGGAAAAATGGATATTGTTTCTTCATTAGCTACCTTAAGTTTTGATCAAAGACGAAGTGAATTTTTTACTAGTGAGTTGATAATTTTACTAAAACTTATTGACCAAGATATTATTAAAAAAGACATATTGTTTGGTTCTTGGGCTGGAGCATTTGGAAATTTTCAATTTATGCCTAGGACAATTAAAGATTATGCAATAGATTACAATAATAACAAGATCATAGAGCTTAAAAATATAGAAGATTCTTTTGCTTCTGCAGCAAATTATTTAAATAAAATTGGCTGGAAAAAAAATACTCCTTGTTATACAAAAATTATATTAAAAAATGATATTCCTAAAAAATATTTAAATTCATCTGCTAAGAAATTAAAGAATAAAAAAAAAGTTAAATTTTTTAAAAAATATATTGAAAACTCAAATCAGTTAAATATAGATGAGAATTTATTATCAGCTGTTATTACTCCTGATAAAGATATAATACCTGGATCAAATACTTACACACCTGCATATTTAGTTTATAACAACTATGAAAAAATACTAAAATGGAACAGATCTTTGCGATTTGCTCTTGCTGTTTGCACACTAAAAGATAAATTTAAAAATGAAATATAAAATAGTTATATTAATTTTATTATTAACTTCCTGCGCTCAAAATTTTAGCAACTTAGAGTCTAATAAATCTTTTAGCTCAAAAGGATTTGCGTACATTTACAACGACAAAGATTTTACAGACAAAATAATAAAGAGAAAATTAGATAACAATGCTTTCGAAATTGCACACAATAATTTAAGACCGGGTTCCCTAATTAAGATAATCAATGTTAAAACTAATGATTCTATAATTTTGAAAAATAGTAAAAGATTTGATTATCCAGATTTTTATAAGATAATAATAACAAAACCTGTTGCAGATGAAATTAATCTTAAAACAGACTTACCGCTTGTGGAGATAATTGAAGTAAAGAAAAATAAGTCTTTTGTTGCTAAGAAAACTAAAATCTTTAAAGAAGAAGAGCAAATTCACAGTAACGCTCCTGTGGAGACAGTTACAATTAATAATATTTCAAAAAAAAAAGAAGTTAAAAAAGCTGTTAAAGATAAATTTTATATTATAATAGCTGAGTTTTACTCAAAAAATTCTGCTAGACTTTTAAAAGAAAGAATCACCCAAGAGTTAGAAAATTTTGATAGTAAAAAATTGTATACTAAGGTAAAAAAAACAAATAAAATAACTCTGTTATCAGGCCCTTATAAGTCTATTAATTTAATGAAAAATGATTACATTCAACTTAAGAACTTTGGTTTTGAAGAATTGGACATAAGTATAAATGAATAAATTTATAAGCATATTAATAATAATATTTTTTAATATTTCATCGTTTGCTTTAGCTGAGGCTATGGTAAATGCGAGAACTGCAATAGTTGTAGATTATCATTCAGATAAAGTTTTGTATGAGTATGAGCCTGACATTCAAATATATCCTGCTTCTATGACTAAGATTATGACTTCTATTATTGCTTTTGATTTAATAAAAAAAAATAAATTATCTTTAGATGATAAATTTATAGTATCTGAGAATGCATGGAGATTATCTGAGAGCGGTTATTCTTCAATGTTCATTATGGTAAATGATGAAGTATCAGTAGAAAACTTATTGCAAGGAATAATAGTTGCGTCAGGCAATGATGCTTGTGTTGCTTTAGCGGAGGGAATTGCAGGTTCAGAAGAGGCTTTTGCAGAAATGATGAATGAAAAAGCTGCTGAAATAGGAATGTCTTCAACTAATTTTTCTAATTCTTCTGGAATTAATCATCCAGAAAATTATTCCACTGTCAGAGATATAGCTTTAATGTCAAAATACTTAATTGCAAACTACCCTAAATTTTATGAATGGTATGCGGAAAAAACTTTTACTTGGGACAGGACAGGCGGAGAACCAATTAAACAAGGCAATAGAAACCCTTTGTTATATAAAAAAGTTGGAGCTGACGGTATTAAAACTGGTTATTTAGCAGTAGAAAAATATTCTTTAGCAAGTACAATAATTAGAGATACTAGAAGAATAATCGCTGTAGGGTCTGGTTTTCCTACAAAGAATATTAGAAGCTCTGATTCATTAAAATTATTAAATTGGGGTTTTAGAAATACTAATACTTATGAAATTTCTAAAAGCGAAGAAACTTTTTTCGAATTAAACACTTGGTTGGGTAGAAAAAACACAATTAAAGCTGTCACTAAAGATAACTATTATATTACTTTAGATAAAAAAGACACTCGTAATTTAAAAGTTTATTTGGAATATGATGGCCCTATTAAAGCACCAATTCAAAAAGATCAAAAAATTGCAAATTTGATAGTTTTAAACAAAGATCAAGTTGTTAAAAGCTTGCCACTTTATGCATCTGAAAAAATATCTAAAGTCAATTTCTTTAAAAGTTTAATCACATCTCTAAACTATTTGATTTGGGGAGATGCGTAAGAGAAAACCTTTTTTTATAGTTTTTGAAGGAGTAGAAGGTTGTGGTAAATCATACCAGAGTAAAAAACTTAGAAATAATTTAAAAAAAAAAAGAATAAATTTACTTCTTACAAGGGAACCTGGTGGCACTAGAAGCGCAGAGTCTATAAGGAGATTAATCCTTAAAGATTATTTTAATAAGGGAAAAAAAGATAAATTTGATAAATATACGGATACTTTATTATATTTAGCAGCTAGAAACGAGCATATTCAAAATAAAATTAAACCTGCTCTTAAAAAAGGAAAAGTTGTAATCTGTGATAGATTTATAGACTCAACTTTAGCATATCAAGTTTATGGGAAAAAAGTTAATAAACAATTTATTGATCACATACATAAATTTATATTATATGGAATTAAACCTAACATTACATTTATTTTAAAAGTCTCTCCTAAAATGTCAAAACAAAGATTAAAAAAAAGAAGAACAAAAAATAGGTATGATAATTTTAATCAGTCTTTTTATACTAAAGCTCAAAAATCCTTTGTAAAAATTGCTAAAAATAAAAGGAATTATTTCGTTTTGAATTCTTCATTAAATAACAAGAATTTAGAACAAAAAATATTTAAAATTGTTTGTAATAAACTTAAAATTAAATGAAGTTAGATGAATATAATAATCCCAAAAATTCATTAGTTCTTTTTGGGTTTGATAAAAAATTACATTTTCTCATAAAATTATATGAGTCAAAAAAATTACCAAAGGTATTAATGATTAGTGGAAAAAAAGGTATTGGAAAATTTACTCTTATTAATCATTTCTTAAGTTATGTTTATGATAAAAATAATTATGACTTAAAGAAAAAATCTATTAATGAGCAATCTCAATTTTATAAGCAACATTTAAACAATATTTTTCCTAATATTGTTCACCTTTCTGGGGATAATTTTAAGAGCATAAAAATAGATGATATTCGAAATTTAAAATCAACAATTCTTAAAACTGTCATTTCCGATAAAGAAAGATTCATTATTTTAGACGATATTGAACTTTTTAATATCAATAGTCTAAATGCACTTTTAAAGATTATTGAAGAACCTTCAATAAATAACTACTTTATATTAATCAATAGTAAAACTAAGCCTTTGATTGAAACTATATATTCAAGATCTTTAGAAATAAAAATATTATTAAAGAATGAGGAAAGGATAAAATCAATAGAGTCTTTAATTAAAAAAAATAATTTAGAAGTTTTTATTGACTTTAATTCTTCAAGTTTATCACCTGGGAATTTTTTGATTTTTAATAAGATATGTGAGGAAAATCAAATTAATTTTGAAGAAAACTTTGAGAAAAATTTAAATTCGTTACTTAATTTATACAAAAAAAACAAAAATATAAATTTGATAAATATGATTTTATTTTTAACTGACTATTATTTTCATAATCTTCAGGAAAAAAAAATTGATAATATTGAAAAAATTATAGAAAATAAGTCTTTTGTAATAAAAAATATAAATAGATTTATCACATATAATTTGAATCAAAACTCCTTGATAAATGCTATAAACAACAAATTGTCTAATGGATAAAAATTTTTATATAACAACTCCCATTTATTATCCTTCAGGGAAACCCCACATGGGACATGCATATTCAAGCATTATAGCTGATATCTTTGCTAGATTTAAAAGATTAGAAGGATATGATGTTTTATTTTTAACTGGAACTGATGAACATGGTTTAAAGATTCAAAGAGAAGCTGAAAAAAATAAAAAAGATCCAAAGATATTTTGTGACGAATTATCTACAAAGTTTAAAGAACTTACAAAGATTTTATGTCTATCTAATAATGATTTTATTCGAACAACTGAGAAAAGACATTATAAATCTGTAGAAGAAATATGGAATAGGCTAGTTAAATCTGGAGACATATATTTAGACAAATACACTGGATGGTATTCAGTATCAGATGAAGCATATTATGATGAGGATGAAATAGAGGAGGTTAATGGTAAGAAGATCTCAAGTGTTTCAGGTTCATCTGTAGATTGGGTAGAAGAAGAGTCTTATTTTTTTAAATTATCATCTTGGTCTGATAAACTATTAAAACATTATAAGGATAATAAAGATTTTATCCTACCTTCATCTAGAAGAAATGAAGTGATTAATTTTGTTGAAAAAGGATTAAAAGATTTATCAGTAAGTCGAACATCTTTTTCCTGGGGAATACCTGTCCCTAAAAACAATAAACATGTTATTTATGTTTGGTTAGACGCATTAACTAATTATATTAGTGCAATAAATTTTCCAGATATCAAAGATAAAAATTATAAAAAATTTTGGCCTGCTGATGTTCACATTATTGGAAAAGATATTTTAAGATTTCATGCTATATATTGGCCAGCTTTTTTATTAGCTGCTAAACTTCCTCCTCCAAAAAAAGTTTTCGGTCATGGATGGATTCTTTCTGACGATAAAAAAATGTCCAAGTCTCTCGGAAATATACTGGACCCAATTGAAATCGTTAATAACTATGGGATAGATCAATTAAGATATTATCTAGTTAAAGAGGTTTCATTAGGTAATGATGGTAGTATTTCTATGGAGAATCTTAAAAACTGTATAAATAATGATTTAGCAAATAATTATGGTAATTTATGTCAGAGAGTTTTCTCATTTATTAAAAAAAACTGCTCAAATAAGATTCCAAATTCAAAAAAATTTAATGATGTAGATAAAAAATTGTTAAATCAATTAAAAAATAACATCCCTAATTTAGTAAAATTAATGGACAATCAAAATTTAAATGAATTTATAAAGACAGTAGTGAGTTATTCTTTTGATGCAAATAAATATTTTAATGACTCAGAGCCCTGGTCTGTTAAAAAAGAAGATCCAGAAAGAATGAAAGTTATTTTGTTTACAATTTGTGAACAAATTAAAAATATAAGTATTTTATTAAATTCTATAATTCCTATTGCAACTGAAAAAGTTTTACAAACTATGAATGTCAAAAAAGATGATATTTCAATTAATCAAATCAACAATTTGGATTGCTTTGATCACGATAAAGAATTAAAAAAATTGGAAATATTGTTTAATAAGATTGAAAATGATAATTGATTCCCACTGTCATCTTACTTACGAACCGATGTCTTCATCACTAGATGAAACAATTATAAGAGCAAATAATGATGGGGTTAAGTATTTACTAACAATTTCCACAGTAGATAAAAATTTTAATGATATTTTGGATATTACAAAAAAGCATAAATCTGTTTATGGTACATACGGGATTCATCCTCATGAAGCAAAAAATCATCAGGAAATTAAATCAAATCATATCATTGAAAAAGTAAAAAAAAGTAAGAAAATCATTGGAATAGGTGAGAGTGGATTAGATTTTTATTATAATCATTCAGAAAAAAATGATCAAATTTCATCTTTCTTAGAACATATTGATGCATCTCAAAAAACAAATTTACCTTTAATTGTTCATACAAGGTCTGCAGAAGATGATACTTTAAGAATCTTAAAAGAATCAACTCAAAAAAAAGAATTTAAAATTTTAATTCATTGTTTTACTGGAACAAAAAAGTTTGCTTTTAAGCTACTTGATCTGGGAGCATATATATCTGCTAGTGGGGTAGTCACCTTTAAAAAATCTAAAGAATTAGCTGATACTTTTAAAGAAATACCTTCTGATAAGATATTAGTTGAAACTGACTCTCCTTATCTAGCTCCCGAACCTTTAAGAGGTAAGCCCAATGAACCTAGTTACATAACTCATACAGTAAAATTTCTTTCAAAATTAAAAAATGTTTCCTATGAAAAATTTTCTGAAATAACCACCCAGAACTTTTTTAAACTATTTGGTAAACTAAATTGAAAAATAAATTTACTATATTAGGATGTGGTAGCTCATTGGGGTCTCCCTGGATTACAAATTATAAAGGGAGATTAAAAAATAATTCAAAAAATATTAGAACTAGGTGTTGTGCTCATATAAAATATGAGAATTTATCAATCTTAATTGACACCTCACCTGATATTAAAAGCCAATTTTTAAAAAATAAGATTAAGTCACTTGATGCAATAATTTATACACATGAGCATGCTGATCAAACTTCCGGTATTTTTGAAATGAGACCTTTCTTTTGGAAAAATAAAAAAAAGATTCCAGTTTATGGAAGCGAAAGGACAATTAAAGCTTTAAAGTCAAAATATACTTTTTGTTTTGTTCCAAAACATGGATATGTTCCAATAATGAAAGCAAATATTGTAAATAAACAGTTCAAAATTACAAAAAATAATAAGACAATTTCTATCAAACCATTTGATGTCATACACGGAATGATTAAAGCTACAGGTTTTCTTTTTGAAAAGGTAGCATATATAAGTGATTGCAATAAAATACCTAATCATTCTTTAAAAAATTTATATGGTCTGGAATACCTAATTCTCGATTGTTTAAAAAGAAGCAAACATCCTTCACATTTTAATTATGAAGATGCATTAAATTTAATTAGGTTAGTTAAACCTAAAAAATCAATTTTAACAAATCTTCATACTGATTTAGACTATGATTATCTAAAAAAGAACCTTCCTTCTAATGTATTTCCAGCTTACGATGGGTTAAGTTTTAATTTTTAATTTCTTTATTTACTAGATTTAAAAATTTTTTTGATGTTGGCTTAGTAAATGAAGCAAAAGTATCAGCTATTTTTCCATTTTTACCAATTACAATCTTATGAAAATTCCACTTTGGAATGGCTCCAATACCGTGATTTTTTTTGGCCCACTTATAAAAGGGATGTGCATTTTTGCCAATGACATCAATTTTTTCTGCTAATGGAAAGTTAATGCCAAAATTTGTTTCACAAAAATCTTTAATTTCCTTATTAGTTCCTGGTTCTTGTCTAAAATTGTTTGTAGGAACTCCAATTACAACTAAGTTTTTATCTTTATAATTTGACCAGAGATCTTGCAAATCATTATATTGGGGGGTGTAGCCACACCTACTTGCTACATTAACTACAATTAGTACTTTATTTTTAAAATCACTTAATTTTATTTTATTCCCATCAATACCATTGAATTCAAAGTCGTATGCTAATTGCGAGTAATTAGCTGAAGCTTTTTCTATTATTCCGAACATAAGTAAAAAAATAACTAATAATTTTTTCATTTACCTATTTTAAATGCTTTAAATAAAGCCTCCATAGGCAATATGACACAATTTACACGTTTAAGAGTTTTTTTGTTTAATACTAATTTTAATTCTTTAAATTTTAGTGGAAAATTTAAATTTCTATTAGCCTTTATTTTTTTAATATTCATTAAATCTATTTTAAGCTCACTTAAGCTTAATTTGTTAATCTTATTTGCAAGTAAACTTGCAGAGGCCTCACAAAGAATACATGATTCAGTTTCATATCTCATTGATTTAATTTTCGATTTGTTAGCAATAAATTCTACTTTGATAAAATCTCCACATAGAGAATTTCTTAATGATGATTTATGAGTAAATTGGTTTTTAAGACCTACGAATTTTGTATTTGAAGCTATTTTAATAATCTTATTATCAATCATTTTTTACTAAAAAGTAATAATAAAAAATATCCAAAAAGTGTTGAAAGTAAAGATCCTGCTAGAACACCTATTTTCACTCCGTCCATGTATTGTAAGTCATTTGCAAAAGCTAAATTTCCAACAAATAAACTCATAGTAAAACCTATTCCTGTAAGTATTGACACAGCATAAAACGCTGGCCACGTTGAATTACTAGGTTTGTCTGCTATTTTTAGTTTTACTGAAATATAAGAAAGTAAAAAAACTCCAATTTGTTTTCCGAAAAATAAACCAAGAACAATACCTAATGGAACTGGATTTAAAAGAGTTTTGAAAGTTAATCCTTCTAAAGACACTCCAGCATTAGCAAACGCAAAAATAGGCATTATTCCAAAAGCTACATAAGGAGATAGTCCGTGCTCCAATTTCAATAATAACGACTCTTTATTGTTTTTAATATTGTGAGGAATTGTAAGAGCTAAAACTACCCCGGCTATTGTAGCGTGTACTCCAGATTGATGAGTAAAATCCCATAAAAAAATTCCAACTATTAAATATGGTAAAAAATTCTTAATCTTGAATCTGTTTAGTCCAATTAAAACAATCACTGATACTAACATTAAAATTAAATATTTGATTTCAATATTTCCAGAATAAAAAAATGCGATTATAATGATTGCACCTAAGTCATCAATTATAGCTAGTGCTGTTAAAAAAACTTTTAGAGAAACTGGAACTCTTTTTCCTAGTAAGGATAAAACACCTAGAGAAAAAGCAATATCTGTAGCAGAGGGAATAGCCCAACCATTTAAAGTGGTACTGTCAGAATAATTCACTAAAATATAAAATAAAGCAGGTATTGCCATACCTCCAACGGCACCTATGATTGGTAATAAAGCTTGTTTCGGGTTTGAAAGTTCACCTTGTAAAAACTCTCTTTTGATTTCTAAAGACACAAAAAAGAAAAATATAGCCATCAAAACATCGTTTATCCAGTGAAGTACACTTAATTTTAATCCAAATTCTTTTGTTCCAAGAGTTATGTATTTATCTAATGTTGAAAAATACAAATCACTTAAATTTCCATTGCTAATAATTAAAGCTAGAACCGCAGCAAAAAGCAAAACTAATCCTGAAGCAGCTTCTAACTTAAAAAAGTATTTAAAAGGTTTTGTAATGTGCTGGATCATAGCTATTATTTACTTCTATAAAGACGATCTTTCAATTGCCAAAAAGACATAATTAACCTATAAAAATACTCGTTCGGGGCGTAGCGCAGCCTGGTAGCGCATCTGGTTTGGGACCAGAGGGTCGCAGGTTCAAATCCTGCCGCCCCGACCATTCATTATGAATATTAACAAAGTAGTCGTTATAGGTTCTGGAACAATGGGTAGTGGAATTGCCGCTCATTTATGTAATGCTGATATACCAGTAGTATTATTGGATTTAAAAACAGAAATTGCAGAAAAGGCAAAGGAAAGAATTTTAAAGTCTAGACCACCTTTGCTGTTTGAAAAAGATAAAATTAAAAGTTTGAAGGTAGGCAACATCGCCGAAGATTTTGATAATGTTTCCGATGCTGATTGGATAATAGAAGCAGTTGTAGAACGAATTGATATTAAACATGATATTTATAAAAAGATTTTTAATATAAGAAAAAAAAATTCAATAGTATCATCTAATACATCTACAATTCCCTTAAAGGTTTTATCAGAAAAATCTACCCCTGAAGATAAAAAAGATTTTTGTATAACACATTTTTTTAATCCTGTAAGATATATGGGGTTACTCGAAATAGTTAGAGATAATTCAAATGACTCTAATAAAATAAATTCCTTAAAAAATTTTTGTGAAAATAAGTTAGGTAAAGGCGTAATAATTTGTGGTGATACGCCTGGTTTTTTAGGAAATAGAATTGGTGTCTTTGCCATGCAGGTAGCAATGACTGAAGCTGTGAAGATGGATCTATCTGTTGAAGAAGCTGACTCTGTATTTGGTAGACCTATGGGCATACCTAAGACAGGTGTTTTTGCTTTATATGATTTAATAGGTATTGATTTAATGTCGGATGTTCTTAAAAGTTTTCAAAAAGAATTATCAAAAGAAGATGAATTTCAAAAAGTTGTTTCTGGCTTACCTATTATAAAAAAGTTAATTGAAACAGGATATACAGGCAGAAAAGGAAAAGGTGGATTCTACAGAATGAACAAATCGGAAAATAAAAAAATTCTTGAAGCTCTTGATTTAAAAAAGAATGAATATTTTCCTGTAAAGAAGATAGATTTAAAAATTGATAAAATAAATCTTTTAGAATTAGTTAATAGAAATGATAAGTTTGGTAAATATGCATGGTCAGTAATATCTAAAATTATCTTATACTCGTCTTCTTTAGTACCAGCAATTACTGATGAATATAATGATATAGATGAAGCTTTGAGATTGGGATTTAACTGGTCTATGGGTCCATTTGAAATGCTCGAGTCTATAGGATTACAAAATTTTTTTTTAAAAATTGGGAATGTTGATAACAATAAATTTTTAAAAGCTCTGAAAGAAAAAAAAGTAGAAAATTTTTATGGTGAAAGACAAAAATATACAGATTTAGAGACTCTTGGAAAGTTTAAAAAGTCAGTTATAAAATTAGATAAGAGTGAGTCTGCAGAAATATTTAGATTTAAAGACTTCAATATTGTTGAATTTAATACAAAAGCTAATGCCTTAGACAATGATTCTATGGATGCTTTAAAAAAAGCCACGGATAAACCTTTAATTATTATAAATGAAAGTATGCAATTTTCTGCTGGTGTTAACCTCAATTATGTTATGGAATTTATAAAGAATAATGATTTGAAGTCTGTTGAAAAATTCATCAAATATTTTCAAGAAACTTGTAAGCATCTTAAATATTGCAAACATCCAGTAATATCTGCTCCATCAGGTCTTGCTTTAGGAGGTGGAGAAGAAGTCGTATTACAAAGCAATTATGTAGTCACACATACTAACATCGTAATGGGTTTGGTAGAAACAATCGTTGGTCTAGTTCCTGCTGGTGGTGGTTGCAAGGAATTGCTTTGGAGATGGTCTCAATCAGATGAGTCTAAAACAGATCCAGATTATGCTTCATTAAAAGTATTTGATATAATTGGTTATGCTAAAACTGCATCTTCACCTCAAGAAGCAAAACCACTGTTATTTTTAGATAAAAATCATAATGTTATAATCAATAGAAATGAATTATTGCCTGCTGCAAGAAGATTGCTCAATAAAAACCTAGATATGTCTCCCCCTAAGGAGTGTAAATTTAAACTATCAGGGAAAAATGCTAGAGAAAAAATGCACAAAATACTTGAAGCATTATATAATGACAAAAAGATTCTAGATCACGGTATGGAAGTTGGTAAGGAATTAGCATATGTTTTAAGTGGCGGAGATACAGATTTAAATAAAGAAGTTACTGAGGATCAAATGTATAAATTAGAATTGAATAGCTTTATGAATTTAGTTCAAAGTAAAAAAACCCAAGAAAGAATTGTACATACACTAAAAACAGGAAAACCATTAATTAATTAAATGACTATTTATAATGCACCAGTTGAAGATATGATGTTTCTTTTTGATAATCTTAAAGATAATAAAAATTATAAAGAAATTGATAAATTTAAAGAAATTAATTCAGATTTAGTTAAAGACATATTGGATCAAGCGGCTAAAATTAATCAAGAAATCGTTCATCCTTTAGCCAAAATTGGAGATGATAGCCCATGTGTTTATGAAAATGGAATTGTAAGATCTCCTCCAGGTTATAAAGAAGCTTACAAAAAATTTATAACAGATGGTTGGACATCACTATCTTGTGATCCGAAATATGGTGGTCAGGGTATGCCAAAAACTGTAAGTACTTTTTTTGAAGAGATGTTATCTTCTGCAAGCTTATCTTTCAAATTATATAGCGAGTTAAGTATTGGTGCTTACAACTGCATTTTACATCACGCTGATCAAAAAATTAAAGATAAATTCCTTCCTAAAATTGTAGAGGGAAAATGGAGTGGAACAATGTGCTTAACCGAGTCTCAATGTGGCACTGATTTAGGATTAATTAAAACAAAAGCTATAAAAAATGACGATGGATCTTATTCTCTAACTGGTCAGAAAATATTTATTACATCCGGTGATCACGATTTAACAGAAAATATAATACACTTAGTTTTAGCTAAAATACCTGGAGCACCTTCTGGTACAAAAGGAATTAGTCTATTTCTTGTGCCAAAATTTAATGTAAATGAAAATGGATCTATAGGTTCAAGAAATGGAGTTAGTACTTTATCCATTGAAACTAAAATGGGTATTAAAGGCTCACCAACTTGTGTTTTAAATTTTGATAATGCCAAAGGTTATCTAATTGGAAAAGAAAATAAGGGTTTAAGTTCAATGTTCACCATGATGAATCTAGAAAGAATTATTGTAGGCATACAAGGTTTAGGTATTGCAGAAACCGCTTATCAAAATTCTTTAGCTTATTCAAAAGAGAGAAAACAAGGAAAATCAAATGATAACAAAAATAATGAAACTGATTTAATAATAAAACATGCAGATATAAGAAGAAGTTTAATGAACATGAAATCAATAATAGAAGGTCAACGATCTTTGGCCTTTTGGTTATCCCAACAAGTGGATGTAAGTTTAAATCATTCTAACGAAGAAATTAGAAAAGAAGCGGATGAAATGGTCTCTTTAATGACACCTGTGGTGAAATCATTTTTTTCAGATATGGGAATGGAAATTACAAACGAAGCAATCCAGGTTTTTGGTGGATATGGCTATACAAGAGATCAAGGTATTGAACAATTATATCGAGATAATAGAATTACACCTATTTATGAAGGAACAAATTCAGTTCAAGCAATAGATCTAGTTTTTAGAAAAGTTTTAACAAATAAGATTCTAGATAAGTTTGTTAACTTGATTCGAAATGAAATTAAAAGTAATAATGACAATCCTGAATTAAAAAGGCTTATTAATATCCTTGAAAAAAAAATAATTATTTTATTAGATTTTGCTAAATGGTTAGAAGAAAAACTAAAAGTTCAGAAAGATGATGTAAGTGCTGCTTGCAATGATTTTTTGAAAGTTCTTGGTTATGTAGCTTTAGGTTTTTCATGGTTAAAAATGACAAAAATTAGTTTTGAGAATTCAAATAAGAATAAAGATTTTTATTATGAAAAAATTAATACAGCCAAATATTTCTTTGACAAAATATTTCCAAGAGTTGATAGCCACTTTCAATCAGCTATTACTGGTAGTGATAGCATTATGAAAGCTAAATTTCATTAATAATGAGTGTATACGAAAAAAATTTGGATAAAAATAAAGCTAATTTTGTTCCTTTAACACCACTAACATTTTTAAAAAGAGCAAAAGATATTTATCCAAATTATGAAGCACTTATTTATGAAGATCGTAAATATACTTGGATAGAAGTTTATAAAAGATGTGTTAAATTTGCTAGTGCTTTAGCAAAAATTGGAATTAAAAAAGGTGATACAGTATCTTTTTTAGCATTTAATACTCCTGAAATATTTGAAGCTCATTACTCGGTTCCAATGACTGGCGCAGTTTTAAATACTATAAATATTCGATTAGATGCTAAAACTATTTCATATATTTTAAATCATGGAGAAGCTAAGGTTCTAGTAGTCGACCGACAACTACACGCGGAAGTTAAAAAAGCTTTAAGCTCAATTAAAAGAAAAATTACTATCATAGATATAAATGATAAATTTACCGACCAATCTAAATTAGATAAAATAGGTGATTTAGAATATGAAGAATTTTTAAATACCGGTGATGAAAATTATGATTGGAAAATGCCCGAAGATGAATGGCAAGCTTTATCATTAAGCTATACTTCTGGAACAACAGGAAATCCTAAAGGTGTTGTATATCACCATAGAGGATCTTACTTAATGTCAACAGGAAGTGCCGCAGCATGGAATATGCCTAACAGACTTAATTTTTTAACTATTGTCCCTATGTTTCATTGCAACGGGTGGGGATACCCCTGGACAGTTCCAATGCTTATAGGACGCACAATTTGTTTAAGAAATATCGATATTAAAAAAATTTTTGAACTAATAGAAAAATATGAAATAACTCACTTTGGAGGAGCACCAATAGTTTTGAATATGATTACTGGAGCACCAGAAAAAGATAGAAAAAAATTAAAACATAAAGTTTTTGTATTAACCGCTGGAGCACCTCCTCCAAGTATAATTTTTAAAAAAATGAAAAGTCTTGGTTTTGAAGTAATGCATGTTTATGGTTTAACCGAAACATATGGCCATGTTACTCAATGTGCATGGAATGATTCATGGAATAATCTTAACGAGGATAAACAAAATGAAATAAGAGCCCGTCAAGGTGTTAGATATCCTAATACTGAAGGAGTTACTATTTTAGACCCTAAAACTATGAATGAGGTCCCAAAAGATGGAAAAACAATAGGTGAAATAATGATAAGAGGCAACATAGTAATGAAAGGGTACTTTAAAGATAAAGAAGCAACTGAAAATTCTATGAAAGGAGGTTGGTTTCATACTGGAGATTTAGCTGTTATGCATCCTGACGGATATGTTAAAATACAAGATAGATCAAAAGATATAATAATATCGGGTGGGGAAAACATATCTTCAATAGAAATTGAAAATACTCTTTCAAAGCATCCTTCTGTATCAATTGCAGCAGTAGTTGCCAAACCAGATGAAAAGTGGGGTGAAGTTCCTTGTGCATTTATTGAAATGGTTAAAGATAAGCCTGTCACAGAAAAAGAAATTATCAATTTTTGTAAAGAAACATTAGCAGGATTTAAAGTACCAAAAAAGGTTGAATTTTGTGATCTACCCAAAACTTCAACTGGTAAAATTCAAAAATTTGAACTACGCAAAAAAGCAAAAGATTTAAATTAATATATGTCAGAAATATCGATAGGTTTAACATGGAAACTAGGTGATGGTAAAATGACTCCTGAAAATTATTCTAACGTTCATGAAATTGTTTTTACATCTAAATTTAAGATTACGGCTGATTCAGCACCAGATTGGCGAGGAAATGAAATAAATTGTAACCCAGAACAAACGCTGGCAGCTTCTTTAAGCAGTTGCCATTTGATGACTTTTTTGGCTTTAGCAGCAAAAATGAAATGGCCAGTTATAAGCTATAAAGATAAAGCAATCGCTACTCTAGGAAAAAATTCAAAAGGACAAATGTCAGTAACTAAGTTAGAATTAAACCCTAAAGTTGAATTTTCTAACAAATTTATTGTTGATCCAAATGAAATGAAAAAAGTTCAAGATAGAGCTCACAGATATTGTTTTATAGCAAATTCCTTATCTGATGAGGTAAAAGTCTTAATTAATTAATTTTTATGAGCACTTCAAGAAATAATGAAATTTTAAGAACTACAATAGACGAAAATGGTATTTTCCGTCTTACTCTAGATCATCAACGTAATCACAACGCGCTATCTGAGGAAATGATGTTAAAAATTCAGGCTGCATTAGATGAGTCTGTAAGTAATACAAAAATAAGAGTAATAATTATTTCTGCAGATGGTCCAACATTTTCAGCAGGTCATGACTTAAAAGAATTAACTCAAGGGCGTGAAAACCCAGATAAAGGAAAAAATTATTTTACGTCAGTAATGAATAAATGTTCAAAATTAATGCAAACAATAGTAAATAATCCAAAACCTGTAATTGCAGAAGTTAATGGCACTGCTACAGCTGCTGGGTGTCAATTAGTTGCTAGCTGCGATCTTGCTTATGCAAGTAAAGCTGCTACTTTCGCTACCCCAGGGGTAAATATTGGTCTATTTTGTTCTACACCTATGGTAGCAGTATCTAGAAATATATCTAATAAACATTCCATGGAAATGCTTTTAACCGGAGATTTAATATCTGCAACTAAGGCCGAAAAAATTGGTTTAATCAATAAAGCTGTCGACGGTTCTCTTTTAAAACAACAAACATTGGAGGCAGCTCAAAAAATATCAAAAAAATCTGCTATTACTTTAAAGATTGGGAAAAAAGCATTTTATAAGCAAATTGATATGACTCTATCTGATGCTTATGATTATGCTTCAAATGTTATGGTAGAAAATATGTTAAAACTTGATGCAGAAGAAGGAATAGGTGCTTTTATAGAAAAACGTAAACCCAACTGGCAAGATAAATAATAATCAATAAATTTATAAATTAGGACTTAAATTGAATTTTTTAATTGATAACAATGAAGTTTTCTTAATGGATACTGGAACAACTTTTGATCCCAATAAACACTCAGTAATATTATTACATGGTAGCGGTCAATCACACATAGTATGGTCCTTGACGACTCAATATTTGTCAGATCAAGATTATAATGTATTTGCAATAGATTTCCCCGGACATGGTAATTCAGGAGGTCAAAGCTTAAAAACAATAGAAGAAACTGCACTGTGGCTTGAAAAAGTTTTAAATAAAATTGGTATTGAAGATCTTACTTTAGTAGGACATTCCCAAGGTTGTTTAGTAGCATTAGAATATGTGAATAGGTACCCCAAAAAAGTAAAAAATATTATTTTTGTTGCAGGATCCTATGAAATTCCAGTGAATAAAAGTCTTATTGATTTAGCTTTCTCAGGTGATATGGAGTCTTTAAATCTTATGATGAAATGGGGTTATGGAAATTCTAAACAATTTATTGGAGGAAACCCCTTACAAAAAATTTTAAATTCCTCTAGAGAAGTAAGAGAAGTTTTAGCAGTAGACTTAATTGCATGTAATAATTATAAAAATGGCCTTAATGCAGTAAAAAATATAAAATGTTCAACTTTCTTTATTTTTGGAGAATTAGATAAAATGATTAGATTAGAAAAAGGAAAAGAATTTGCAGGATTAATTCCTGACTCAAAAACTCATATAATTAAAAATTGCGGACATATGATAATTTTAGAAAATGCTTTTGAAATGAGAAAAAAAATTTCTGAATTTTTAAAAAAATGAAGACTTTTATTACAAGATCGAGGAGGTTAAGAGGCACTCCATTTACTTCAAGATTAGAAAAGCAAGGAGTAAAAAGTTTTACAGTATATAATCATATGTTATTACCGACAACTTTTTCATCGCCTGAAGATGAATATAATCATTTAAAAGAACATGTTCAAATTTGGGATGTATCTGTACAAAGAGAGATTGAAATTACAGGTAAAGACTCTTCTGAGTTAATTCAGCTAATGACTTGTAGAAATTTATCAAATTCCAAAATTGGAAGCTGCTATTACGCTCCTCTAGTAGACTCCGAAGGAGGAATTATAAACGATCCTTTAATTTATAAATTAGATGAGAATAGATGGAGAGTGTGTATAGCTGATTCCGATGTATTATTGTTTGCAAAAGGAATAGCCTCAGTAAAAAAATTTCAAGTTGATGTTTTTGAAGCTAAAGTGGACACGTTAGCTATACAAGGACCAAAATCTGAAAAACTAATGGAAAAAGTATTTGGAAAAGAAATTATAAATTTAAAATTTTTTAAATTTGATTATTTTATGTTTAATAAAAGAAAATATTTAATTTCTAAATCAGGATTTTCCAAACAAGGAGGATTTGAGATCCATACAGACAATATAGAAGGAGCTTTAAAATTATATGATTATTTTTTTGAAATTGGAGAAGAATTTAATTTAAAACCAGGAACGCCTAATCATCCAGAAAGAATAGAGGGAGGTTTGTTGTCCTATGGCAGTGATATGGATATTTTTGATAATCCATTTGAATGTGGGTTTGATAAATATGTCGATTTAAGTTCGAATATTTTTTATTTGGCTAAGCAAAAATTAAAAGAAATTAAAGAAAATGGAATTAAAAGAAAATTAATGGGTGTAAAGATTGAAAGCAAAAGCATTGATGTATCTCAAAGTATACCTATTTTAGATTTACAGAATAATGAAATAGGAGAGTTAAGGTCGGGTGCTTTTTCACCTAAATTTAAAAAAATAGTGGGTATAGCCATGATAAAAAAAAATTTTTGTAATGTTAATGAGTCATTTCAAGTAAAATTAAATGGCAACCTTATCAAAGGAGAAATTTGTAGTTTACCAATCTTATAATTATGAAAAAAGCTAAAATTTATATCCCAACAAAAACTGCGATGCAGTCAGGTAGGGGAAAACAAAAAAAATGGATTTTAGAATTTAAAACCAAAGATACTTCAATAAATCCTCTAATGGGATGGGAAAGCTCAACAGACACACTTGGTGAAATAACGTTAAAATTTTCATCTAAAGACAAAGCAATTGAATATGCCAAAGAAAACAATATTTCTTACACCGTTGTTGAGCCTAAAAAAAAAGAATTTGTGATCAAATCATATGCAGATAACTTTATTAAAGATTAATTATGTGGCGTAGTTTTTTTAAAGATAAAAAGTGGTTTTACTGGTCTTATGGTGGAGGCTTTTTTATTTTGCTTTTATTAGTAAGCCAAACTTATTTAGATGTTCTCTTTAATAGTTGGTATAAAGATTTCTATGATATTCTTCAAACAGCAGAAAAAAGAGATATCTCTGAATTTTGGGACTCAATTAAAAGGTTCCTTTATATAGCTTTACCTTATGTAACATTGTTCGCGTTTACAAATTGGTTTACAAGGCTTTGGGCCTTCAGATGGAGAGAAGCAATAACCTTTTCTTATATGCCATATTGGAGAGCTACAGAGGCGAAAGTAGAGGGTTCTTCTCAAAGAATACAAGAAGATTGTATGGCATTTGCAAAAATAGTGGAATCTATTGGTTTGCAAGTAGTAAAAGCAATTATGACATTAATTGCATTTATTCCAATATTATGGACATTATCATCTAATGTAACTGTTCCTTTTCTTGACAATGTTTCAGGTTCATTAGTTTGGGTAGCTTTAGTTTTAAGTATAGGAGGTATTTTAATAAGCTGGTTTGTTGGAATTAAACTTCCTGGACTTGAATATAACAATCAAAAAGTTGAGGCAGCTTTTAGAAAAGAATTAGTTTATGGTGAAGATGATAGAAAAAACTATGTCCAGGCTCCTACAATATTGCAATTATTTACAGGAATAAAATATAACTATCATAAACTATTTTTACACTATGGATATTTCGATCTTTGGGCAATATGGTATCGACAGTTATTTGTTATAGTGCCTTTTCTGATTATGGCTCCTGGTTTATTTACTGCAGCTTTTACACTTGGTATCATGATGCAAGTGGTTAATGCTTTTGGTGAAGTAAAAGATGCTTTTTCTGTATTTTTATATAATTGGACCAGAATTACAGAATTAAGATCTATTTACAGACGTCTTATGGAATTCGAAACTGCTATTAATTTTAAAAAGAAGTTGAGAAAACCAAGAAAATCTGATGTAAGAGCTTAATGGAGCTCTATCTCAAACTTATCGACGTACTATTTCCTGTTTTTTTCATAATTGGTGTTGGATATTATCTTGGTAAAAAAGATCCAAAATTTGATACTACGTTTATAACTAATTTTGCTGGGAATATTGGAACACCAGCAATGATTTTTTACACGATTACAACTACTGGAATAACTCTTGATATATTTATTGAGTACTTTATCTATGCTTTGATAGTAATTGGAGGTTTTTCTCTAGTAGGATTACTTTTTCTTTATATACTTAAAAAAGATGTCATTAGTGAATTACCACCTTTGATACTCCCCAACACTGGAAATATGGGGGTACCAATATGTTTATTTGCATATGGAACAGCTGGACTAGGGGTTGCTTCGGCTATTGCCTCTGTAATAATACTTCTTCATTTTACGTTAGGAGTTCTACTAGCTAAAAAAAGTTTTTCTTTAGAAATTTTAATTAAAAATGTTCCAATTTACGCTATTTTAGCATCAGTTATATTTTTGTATTTTAGATGGGATGTTCCAGGGTACATTGAAAATACTACTTTTCTTTTGACATATACAACCATTTTTTTAGTTTTGATGTCTTTAGGAATTGCTTTATCTAGATTTGAAGTAGTTTCTTGGACTAAAGCTTCAATTCTAGGAGCTGTAAGAGTTATAATAGGTCCTATTATAGGTTTTAGTTTAATAAAATATTTAGATCTAGATGGGTTTGCAGCTGGAGTTTTATTGATTCAGTCTGCAATGCCCAGTGCGGTTTTAACTTATTTAGTCGGCTCTATGTATTCAGAGAGAAAAGTTGTCGATAGTGTTGCAAGTGTTATTGTTACCTCTACAGTTATGTCACTTGTTACTGTACCTATAGTTGTATATTATAGTTTAAAGTTTTTTCAATAAATACAATCAATTATGCATTGTTATTAATGTAATTTATTAATGTATATGTCAATGATATTTACTTATTAAAGATAAAAGTGAAATAAACATTGATAAATATGACTAATTTAAAGGCTAAAATGAATTTAAAATGATTAAAATAGATAGAATTTAATGATAAAATTTGCATGAATTAAAAAATTTATAAATAGGGTAGTAAAATATTCAATGATAGCAACAATTTTAGTCGACTTAAAATACACAAATACCAATATTTCCAGCAGCTTTGCAATACTGGAATATATCGTTTAAACGGCCATAGAGTAGGTATTTTTTTGAATTCTTTAATGGAGAGTACAACTAACCGGTGAATCAAAGAAAATACCAAGTGTAGTAGGGTAAATCCACTAGAACGCCCGCCAAATAACAATTCTAGACGATTATGCCTTCCTTTTTTAGTAGTTTTTTCTTTGTTTTAATTCCACCTTTACCTGAATATCCCCCAATAGAACCATCTGATCTTATAACTCTATGACAAGGTATCTTTGGCGCCAAGGGGTTTTTTCCAACAGCATTCGCAACGGCTCTTGCTGCATTAGGTCTATTTATAGCTATAGCCACTTGTTTATAGGTTTTTATAGACCCTTTTTTTATAGTTATAAGATAATTCCATACCTTTTTTTCAAATTTAGTACCTCTAGAACCCTTATTTAACGGGTGATTTAGCTTCATTTAGGGTATTTTCCATATTGTTTAGAACCCTTATTAGGCCCTGCTAATAGCAGTGTCCAAGCATGTTTACCTTTAGGAATCTTCAAACTATGTCTATCTGAGGCCTTTCTGAAGCCTATATAGCCTGGGCCTCTCCAGAAAGTACCATTTTCATTGGTTTCCCAGTATCCACCTTTAAGGATAATTGTTATGTAAGACCAATAATGGTCATGTAAATCACCTAGATCGCTCTTTAAGATCTTATGAAGGAGAATATTGAAAGGAAACCACTTAGGTCTTTTACGAAAAAGCAAATAGTACCTGATCATAAATGGTTCAGCCTTGTCGTAGTCTGGCCAACTGGGTCCACGATCCAAAAGCAATCTTTTTCGACTCTCAAACATGGTCTTAATTTAAACACTTGACACTAGAAATCATCTATTATATTACTAACGATAATTAATGGTTATCAATAGTAATATATAGAAAAATATGAAAGATCTAGTAACTGACATTAAAGCTTTACAAGAAGAAACATTAAAAAACTTACAAAGCTCTAAAGCTACTAACACAGTAAGAGCTTACAAATCGGATTTTAAAGATTTTGGCTTATTCTGCGCTCAAAATGGATTCAAAAATCTTCCTTCTGATCCAAAAGTGGTATCTTTATATTTAACTAACCTTTCCACAAAAGAAGTAAAACTGAGCACAATTAAGCGAAGATTAGTATCAATTGGAGTGATTCATAAAATGAAAGGGCATTATCTAGACACCAAACATCCAGTTATTGTAGAGAATTTATTGGGCATTAAGAGAAGAAAAGGAACAGTTCAAAAAGGAAAAAAACCTATATTAATCAGCGAGTTAAAAAAAATACTTAAAGTAATTGATGAACAAAATATTCAAGATATTAAAAAATTAAGAGATAAATCCATAATATTAGTAGGATTTTCAGGGGGATTTAGGAGAAACGAAATAGTTTCCCTAGATTATGAGGACTTAGATTTTGTTTATGAAGGGCTTAAAATTACAGTTAAAAGATCTAAAACAGACCAATTTGGCGAAGGATCAATAAAAGCTCTGCCCTATTTTGAGGATAGTTTGTATTGCCCAGTTACAATTTTAAAAAGATGGTTAAATATATCGAAAATAACCAAAGGTGCTCTGTTTCGAAGATTCTCAAAAGGGTCAAAATTGACATCTTACAGATTAACAGATCAAACTGTAGCTTTGTTGATTAAAGATTATTTAAAAATAGCAGGAATTGATAGCAAAAACTATTCTGGACATAGTTTAAGGTCTGGTTTTGCAACATCTGCAGCTGAATCTGGAGCAGAAGAAAGAAGCATAATGGCAATGACAGGGCATAAATCTACAGAAATGGTAAGAAGGTATATTAAGGAAGCTAATTTATTTAAGAACAATGCATTAAGTAAAATTAAATTATGAGCAAAATATTAGATAAGATTTCTATAGTTTTGGTTTGTTATAATAGTTCATTTAAATTAAAGAAATTTATAAAGAAAATACCGAAGGAAACAAAGATTTTTATAATTGATAATTCAAAAGATTATGTACTAAAAAAATTATTTAAAAATAAGAAAAATGTGAAAATTTATTTTAAAAAAAATGATGGATATGGATCGTCAATTAACTTCGCAGCTAAGAGAATTAAGACACCGTATTTCTTGGTAGTACAACCCGATGTAACTGGAATTGTGAAAAATTCTTTAATAAAATTCTATAAATATGCAAAAAAACTAAATGATAAGTTTTCAGTTATTGGCCCCCACTTTTTAAATGCTTCTAAAAGTGGTCATTTTCAAACAAGTCTAAAATACAAAATAAAAAAGATTCACAATGTTCATGGATCAACTATGTTTTTTAATAAAAGAATATTTGATAAAAACAAAGGTTTCGATAAGAAGATTTTTCTATATTGGGAAGAAACTGATTTCAGCAAGAGAGCAAGCATTAATGGTTTTAATGCATATCAATTAAATATAGTTAAAGTTAAACACGAAAAAGGTAAAGCAGTCAAAGTCAGCAATCTAAAGGATGTTTTAAAACTAGAAAATCTTTATACATGGCATTTTATTTGGTCAAAATTTTACTATTTCAATAAACACTATGGAAAGTTCCTATCTATGGTTTATTTCACTCCAATTATAATAAGAATTTTATTTAGAATGTCTGTTTATAAGATAATTAAAAGTAATAAATTTATGAAATATTATTGTAGATGGGATGGTTTAAAAAATTCAATTTTAAACAAAAAATCTTCGATGAGATTAAATAGGATACCAATAAATTTATATGATCTTACTAAGTAATATTTGATTTTCTGTTTCAGTTAATATTTTGAACCCCCCGTTAAGAAAATAATCTTTTGAATACATTGTTTTAGCGCCCTTATCATCTAACAGGATTAAAGAAGTTTGAGTTAATTTGTCAATAACTGCCTTAGCTTCATTGAGTTGATGTTTTGAGGCAAGCTCAACATTATGACCATCAAATGAGTCAAGATATAAAAGATCAATTGTTTTTTTAAACTCTCGAAGAAAAACAACACTGTCTTTTGTGTAAAAATTAACACTTTTGATATACTCTTTAGTAAAATCCTTAGCATTATTGATATTCTCTTGAGAAATATCACAGCTATGAAGCTCACCTCTTACAAAGTGAGCAAATTCAGAGAACATTAATGTGCTCATACCATCTTTCCAATTATATTTTTTAAAAAATAAAAAATTTCTTTTACCCCTCGATGTTCCTGTTTCAACTAAAGTTTTAAAATTTCTTTTAATAGCTATTTCCAAAGTTTTTTTAAACATATTGAATCTTATATTTTTTTTATTATTATATTTCTCTATAAATTTCATGAGTTATTAATTATATCTTTTGATAATTTTAAAAAATTGTCTCGATATAAATGTTTATAATTTTTCATATGACTCGTTATTTTAGTATAGTGAACAGTTTTATCTTTTTCTATAATATCTAAAATTGTAACATTAAAATTTGAAGCAATATGAGTAAATGCTCCATGACAAGATATGAATAACGAACTCATTGAAATCATGTGAGATACTGAAAAAAAATTTTGACTTATTAATAAATATCCTTTTGTGCCGTTTAGATTAATTTCATATATAAATTCATTAATTTTATTTGAAGAATTTTTAATTTCTTCAATAATTTTTGTCTGAATTGTTCCTGTGGTTATAATTATTTTTTTGGATGTTTTTTTTGATAGGTCTGAAAGAAAATTTATAAAGTCTTCTAAATTAATGTTTATATCGGTAAAATCTATTGCTCTCTTAAATGATTTTGAATAATTTTGAATTTCCCATTTTTCGTCGTAATGGAATATTAAAAAATCTAAATTTTCTAATTTTAATAAGTCGTTATGTAAATATTCATTTTTAAATTGATTAGTTTTTAAATATTGAAAGTCTTCATCCTTTAAATCAAAAGTAAGACACTTGCAGTTTTTTCTAAAAATATCTTTTGTAGATTGATTTTGAAAATTATCATTATCCAAAAAAATATTTCTATAAAAAATTTTTAGTATTATTTTATGAATTTTTTTTGAGACATTAAATATTTTATTTTTAGAATTTAAAAAAATACCTAAAAAAATTGAACGATTTTTTTTATCTGCAATAATTATATGATCGAATTCTTTCTTTCTTAATTGCAAAAATAGTTTAAATCTATCTTTTATTTTATTTGATTTTAAAACAAAAACTTCATCTATCAAATTATAATTTCTTATAAAATCTTCATTTTTATTTGACCCAACTATGTAGATTATAGATTTTGGATCATTCCTCTTTATAGCTTTAATCAAGGGTGATGTAATTAAAAAATCTCCTATTCGATCGGTTCTAAAAATTAGATAATTCATAAAACATAATGTTTATCTTTAGTGTTTTTTGATAAAACTCAAAAAATTTTTTTTAATGTATTCAAGATCTTTATTCTTCAATCCATGATGACAGCCAATCAAAATACCATTTTTCATTATATTATTACTATTTATTTCTGCATATTGAACTTTTTTATATTTTCTTTTTCTCATAATTGGCTGTCTTAAAATATTTCCAGTAAAAATAGTTCTTGTTTGAATATTTTTTCTTTCTAAAAAAATTTGAAGTTTTTGTCTATTTATTTTGGATGCAGATTTTATTATTACTGGATATGCTAACCAGGGCGTTATTAATCCTTTAAGTTGGACAGGCAATTCGAAAAAGTCTGGAAATTTTGAAAAAAAATTTCTTAAGTTTTCAAAATTTCTAACCCTATCTTTTATGTTCTTTGGTAATTTTTTTAACTGTTCTAAAGCAAATGCAGCAGAAATTTCTGATGGTAAGAAGTTATAACCTATATCATGAAATATATATTTTCCGTCATAAGGTATACCATCTACTTTAATGTTAAATCTTTTCTTTATACCCTCAGACTCATTAAAGACTGCTGATGACCTCCCCCATCCTCTTAATAATTTTGCTTTATCATATATTTTTTTATCATTGAAACAAACCATACCCCCAAATCCTGCACCAGTAATTATATGAGAAGCATACATACTGTTAGTTGTAACATCAGAGTATTTACCTAAATTTTTTTGATTTAATTTATAACCGATTGTATCAGCTGAATCTTCTATGATTTTAAGTTTATTTTTCTTTGCCAATGCAAAAATCTTTTTCCAATTAGGCACATTCCCTAATAAATTTGGAATCATTATTGCCCTAGTTTTCTTATTTATAGCTTTTTTGATCTGATCTATTTTTGCTACAAATGTATTTTTATCTACATCTATAAAATGAGGCACTAATCCTAATTGATATATGGGAGCTACTGTCGTTGAAAAAGTTAAAGTAGTAGTAATAACTTCACTACCTTTTTTTAAGTTTAATGAGGCAAGCGCTAAAAGATTTGCTGAAGATCCAGAATTTACCATAAGACCATATCTTTTTCCAAATAATTTAGATATTTTAGTCTCTAAAATTTTAACAGAAGGACCATCAATTAAGGTAAGTGACTTGTCTTTAAGAACTTTTAAAGAGGCTTGAATTTCTTTTTGATTATATACGGCTTTGCCATAATAAATTTTCATTTTAATTGTTCCATAAAAAATTCTTTTTTTGGTTAATACCCAAAGTTTTATTTATAATAAATTCAGCTACTAATGTTGAGTTAAAAAACTTCATATATTTGTCTTTACCTTTTTTTCCTAAACTTTTTCTTAATTTTTCATCATTAGAAACTCTTAAGATTTTATCCGACAGATCATTAATATTTTTATAAAAAACCATTTCTTTATCACTAAAAAAATCTCTATATTGGGTTTTCTCGTCTATTAGGCAAACTAAACCATTACCAACTATTTGAGTAATTCTGTCACTACTATAATATTTAATTGCATCGCCTCTACTTAAATTTAATCCCATCTTAGCATTTTCTATAGTTTTAAAATAATGATCAGCCCATATCGGCTGAATATTGTTTATACCGTAAACATCGAATTTTGCATTAGGTGTAATTTGAATCAATTTGTTAACAAAATTAACTCGATCGTCTATTTTACCATATTTTAAAACCCCTCTATGAACCCCATGGCTTAGTGCAAAAAAAACATCCACGTTACATGATTTATTAAAATTATTTAAAGTTTCAAAAGATTTGTCAGCTGGATTAGGTATGTAAAAACACTTATTTTTTGGTATAAAACTAAGAGCGGATGGGCTTGTGGTTAAAAAAGTAGCATCAACACTGTTAATCTTATCTAGAATACGATCTTTATTTCTCTCAAAATCTGGTCCCTTTTTATTTAAAGGATCAAGAAACCATTGACCAATCCTTACATTTGGGTAATCATCTCTAAGTTCATTTATCTGTTCAGGAGATATTAGATCAGCGTGACCTAAAATTATAATATCAGGTTTATAATTATAGCAAGTCTTTTTAAGTTTATCGTTTAATGTTTTGGCTCCTTTAAAATCTTGAAATGATTTGTAATATTTTTGAATATCCCTGTCACTAAACCCTAAGACACTATGACCTAACCTTATAAATCCATTATTTATTCTACGTCCCGTGTTGAAAAAAAGTCTACCATCTAATCTTTCGTTAAAATTGGTAATATGAAGAATTCTTAAATTATTAAGTTTTTTCTTAGTATTAAAATGTGTAATTTTATTTATTTTTTCAGATCTATAATCATCTATTAAATTTGAAATGAATTTATGTGTTAAATAAAAATTTTTAATAGAAAGCTTTTGAAGATTTTTTCTTAGATTACTTTTATTAATTAATTCATTTAGAGATCTTTCTAAATTTTTTATAGAAAGACTTTTTAAAATTTTTGCATTTGTTACAGTTTCTGGGAGCCCACCACGGTTAGTAATTATTACTGCACAACCATTTGCTGATGCCTCTAGACTAGTTCTTCCAAATGGTTCTTCCCATCTAGAACAAGCTACTGCTATACTTGTTTTTTTAAAAATTTTAATAACATCTTCGTGTTTTTTAAAACCAAGTATATCAGCATTTTTATGTGTAAGTTTTATTTTTTCTCTTTTTTCATCACCTATTATTTTAGCTTTCCATTGAGGATGTTTGTTTAAGATTCTGATTATTGCTCTGGAAAAAACATCATAACCTTTGGCTTTATTTAACTTTCCTACAAAAGTTATCCATTTCTTTTTATTTTGTATTAATTTAGTAGAACCTCTTTCAGCAGATTGATAGAAAACGGCTAATTTATTACTATTAACAAATTTATTTTCTAAACCCTCTAAAAATCTTTTCTTAGACCAATTACTATTAAAAATTATCTTATAACATTTTTTAAGAAGAAATTTTCTGTCATTAATTGATTTTGATCCATCCATTGATAGAGGATCATTATGAAAATATAAAGATAATACTTTGTTTTTTGTTTGTGAAGATATAATTTTTACATAACTAGGCCTATTATGAATTTCAATTATCGATGAGTTTGTTTCTCTTTCTAACCTGATAAATTTATTTACATAATTTCTAGTCTGACTTGTTAAGGGAATATTTATTAAGGATATATTTTTATATTTTATTGGAAATTTTTTTTTTAATTTAGTGCTTCCATAAACAGTAATATTCTTTTTATATATACTTTTTTTACTGGTCTCGTACACAAATAAAGATACTGCTCCAGGATATGTCGGTGAGAAATTTTCCTTATATGGCAGTAAAATAGAAATCTTCATATATTGTTATTTTTAATTTTATTTCTTAAAGTTCTATTTTTCTTTATATAATATTCTCTAGAAATTGCTTTATTTTTTGATTTAAAGATCTCTTTATAGATCAATTTCCAAGTTCTACCTCTTGTAAATTTAGCCCCTTTACCTGAATTATGGAGAATTAGTCGTTCTTTAATGTTTTTGGTATATCCAACGTATGTAACTGATTTTTTTTCTTTGGACTTGAGCATATAAACATAATAGCTCATCGATTTTAGTTTATGCCTAAGTGTGTATACTTTATATTAAGATAATCTTTTATAGCCATAGAGCCACCCTCTCTACCATAACCGGTTTGTTTAATCCCACCGAAAGGTGCTTCTGGCAAAGCCACAACGCCTGTATTTACTGCTACAGTACCGGTTTCCATTAATTCTGAGGCTTTATGTGCCTTTTGTAGATTATTAGTGTAGAGATAGCTAGCTAAGCCTAAATCATTATTATTAGCTCTTTTTATAACCTCATCAAAATTTTTAAAAGAAAGAATGGGAACTAATGGTCCAAATGGTTCTTGATTCATGATAGTAAAATCATCTTTAACATTATCAAATATCGTTGGTTCATAAAAATAACCTTTATTAAAGCCGGCTGGTTTTTTTCCACCACAAAGAATTTTACCCCCTTCTTTTTTAGTAGTTTCAACTAAAGCTTCAATTTCAATCAATCTTTTTTTTGTTGTTAAAGGGCCTAAAATTGTATTTTTGTCCATTCCATTTCCAATTTTTAATTTTTTTGTTTTTTCAACCATTAATTTTGTAAAATCATCTTTCTTACTCTCATGAATATAAAAACGACTTGGTGAAATACAAACTTGACCATTGTTTCTAAATTTTGCAAAAATAGCCATATCAGTAACTTTATTTAAATCTACATCTTCAAAAACAATAAAAGGAGAATGACCACTTAATTCCATAGTTACTCTTTGAACTTTATCAGCAGCTTTTTTCAAAATAAGTTTTCCTACTCGTGTCGAACCAGTTATAGAAACTTTTTTAACTGTATCAGAGGATAATAATTGATCAGATATGTATGCTGGATCACCAGAAAGAAGATTAACAACACCTGGAGGAACGCCTGCTTCGTTACAAATGTCAACTAACTCCATAACACAACCAGGAGTAATAACATCTGGTTTTACTATTACTGAACATCCAGCAGACAAAGCAGTAGAGATTTTTCTTGAGGCAAGAGTAATTGGAAAATTCCAAGGAACTAGAGCAGCAACAACTCCTACAGGTTGATAGTAAACATGAATTTTAGTGTCAGGAGATCTACCTTGTAAAGTTTCTCCATAAATTCTTTTAGCTTCTTCTGCACTCCATTCAAAAATATCTGCAGAACCATTAGACTCACCAATTCCTTCCGCAAGAGGCTTTCCTACTTCTAATGTTAGCCATTTAGCTAAAACATTATTTTTTTTTCTAATTAAATCAGAAATTTTTCTTATAATTTTGGATCTTTCCCAAGGAGAAGTATTTTTCCAAATTTCAAAACCTCGTTCAGAAGATTTGAGAGCTTTTTCTATATCTTCTTTATTTGCCTTAGAAGCTTTACCTAATACTTCTTCTGTAGCAGGATTTAAAACATCATAAGTCTCTCCACTAGAAGATTTTTGCCATTTACCGTTGATAAACTGACCAAATTTTTCGTACATATTTAATGGCGGTCCCACGGGGAATCGAACCCCGATTAGATGATTGAAAACCATCTGTCCTAACCGTTAGACGATGGGACCTTTTTTTTTACGTTCTTATTAACAGAAATATCATCGATAATAAACTCTACATTTTTTTGTCCTCGCCATTCATTTAGAGACAATTTGCCCGCTATATTAAATCTATTATTATTTTTCTTAAGCAAATAACCTCCTAATTCATTATCAACTGCATTAAAAGCTATTGTTTTAAAGCTTGATCCTTCAGTGCCAATCAAAACAGATTTAATATGCTTATCCCCAACAACCTTGCTATTAACTGGTTTTAAATTTTCTATTGTAAATCTAGGCTCAGGGTTGCCAGATCCAAATGGCGACAAAATATCCACCTTTTTATAAAACTCTAAATTAATCGCTGAAGGAGCAATTTTATCATCTAAAAATAATGGCTTTTGTTGAGTTAAGTCTTCATTAATATTTTTAAATTTACGAAATATAAAATCTTTAAATTTATCTATGTTAGAAACATTTATTGTGAATCCTCCAGCCATTTTGTGTCCTCCGCCTTTTAATAAGATTTTTTGTTGAGTAGCAGCTATAATTATAGATCCAATATCAAAACCAACTATAGATCTAGCTGAAGCTTTACCTAAATCACCATTGATGGAAATAATAATAGTGGGTTTATTAAATTTATCTTTTAATCTTGCTGCAACAATACCAATAATTCCTTCATGCCAATTTGAACCTTGTAAAATTAAGACTGGATCATTCAACTTATTTTCTGACTCAATTAAGATCTTCTTTATAAGATCTTGTTCTAAACTTTTTCTTTCTTTATTAAATTGATCTAATTCAGTAGCTATTTTAAAAACTTCTTTTGGATTTGAATTTAATAATAAATTTGCTCCATGAGAGCATTTACCAACTCTTCCACCTGCATTAATTCTTGGACCCAAAATATATCCCAAGTGATAAATAGATGGATTTGTTTCAATTTTACAAATATCTATTAATGTTTTTAACCCAAGGTTTTTTTTTGCTTTAAATATCTTTAAACCTTGTTTGACAATAGCTCTATTTAAACCAACTAAAGGCACTACATCACAAACAGTACCCAATGAAACTAAATCTAAATAATTAATTAAACTGGGTTCTTCTATTGAATTTTTTTTGAACCAATCAGTTAATCTAAGTTCCCTATTTATTGATACTAAAAACATAAAAGTAACTCCAACAGCACATAAATATTGAAGATTAGATTTATCATCAAGCCTGTTAGGATTAACGACCGAATAAGCTTCAGGTAAATTAATTTCAGATTGATGATGGTCTAATACAATGACATCAATATTTTTTTTTTTAGCAAAATTAATTGCTTCAAATGAAAGAGTTCCACAATCAACAGTAAAAATTAAATTGGCATTTTTTTCTATTAAATTCTTGAAACCACTTATAGATGGCCCATAACCTTCATTCTTTCTATCTGGTATATAAATTTCATAATTCAATTTAAGTTTATCAAAATATCTTCCTAATAAAGCTGTAGAAGTAGCTCCATCTACATCATAATCTCCAAAGATACCAATTTTTTCATTATTTTGAATTGCAGTTAAGGTTCTTAATGTTGATTTTTTCATATCTAATAAACTGTCTGGATTCGGTAAAAAATTTTTAATTGAAGGATTTAGGAAACTATTCACATCTTCTCTCTTGATGTTTCTTAGAACTAGTAATTTAGCAGTAATTTCATCAAGAGAGAAATTATCTTTTAAATAAACTATTTGTTCTTGATCAAATTTTTTTAAAAACCAATTCTTTCCAGTAACTGATACTGAATTCATTTTTTATGTTTATTTTTTGACAAAGTATTAATTTGCCCTTCTTTATGTAAAGCTATCGTGCTAGCTTCATAAAATTCATTTTTTTCTATTATTCCATCAGCTAAATCACCATCAGTTATTGCAGTGGCACAGAACATAACATCTCCTTTTATCATATCTTCAATGTTATATTTTCTTTTTAAATCAGTAATACCCATCTTTTTTGCCCTAGCAGACTCATCTTCGTTCAATACTAATCGTGTTTGTATCTGACCTCCGTAGCAACTTAGCGCTGCTGCAGCTAAAACACCTTCTGGGCCTCCTCCTATACCCATATACATGTCAACAGGAGAACTTTCGTTTACTACATAAATTATACCTGAAACATCACCATCACTTATGAGTTTTAAATTTACATTCATTTCTTTTAAAGAAGATATTATTTTATCATGTCTTGGTCTCTCTAAAATACACACCGTAATTTTATTAGGAGTCGTACTTTTGGCTTCAGCTAATAGAGAAATATTTTTTTCAACACTATTGTCTAAGTCTACTAAATTCTTGGGTAAATTAGAGCCTATAGCAATTTTTTCCATATATGTATCTGGTGCAAAAAATAAATTATTCTGTTCAGCAGCAGCTAGCATTGCAAATGAATTAGGTAGATTTTTTGCAACAAAATTTGTTCCCTCTAATGGGTCAACAGCTAAATCAATCTTTTGACCTTTTTTAGTGCCAACTTTTTCTCCAATAAAAAGCATAGGTGCTTCATCCATTTCTCCTTCACCAATTACAATTTTACCGTCCATATCAATCTTATTAAATTCATTTCTCATATTATCAACTGCGGCTTGATCAGCGGCTATTTTGTTATTTTTTCCTACAAATTTATATGCTCCATAAGCAGCTTTTTCTGTAGCATTAATAAATGATTTCAGATACTCGGGTTTAATAGTCATTAATTCGCTCCAATTCTAATTATCTTAGGTCTTTTGATTATAAACGGTTTTTTTTCAGTTTGTTTTATAACTTTATTTAAAAATTTATCTTTCGTATTATGAGTAATTATTATAATTGAAGAAAATTTTTTAAACTTATTTGGATTTTGAATTAATCTTTTTATTGAAACTTTATTTTTTGAAAATATTTTCGTTATGTTAGATAGTACACCTGGTTTGTCTATTACCTCAAATCGTAAATAAGCCGAAAAAGATCTCTCTAATATTCCTTTATACTTTAATTTTTTTCTTTCTTTACTAGATATAGAAAAAGGGAATTTTATATTTCCTCTTAAAATTGAAGAAATATCAGATATTAAAGCCGAAGTAGTGGCCTCAGGCCCGGCTCCCTCACCCTGAATTACATTTTGACCTACTGGTTTTCCATCAATTATAACTGCGTTTAAAACACCATCGATACTAGCTATATAGGAACTTTTTTTAATTAATGTTGGATGTACGCGCTGATAAACTCGATTATTAATTAATTCTGAGACCCCCAATAATTTTATTTTATAACCAAGTTTATTAGCATTATCGATATCTAGTTTGTCGATGAAATTAATTCCTTCTACATGAATAGTGTGGTCAATAAATGAATTAAAACATAATGAAGATAAAATTTTTAATTTTGCAGCAACATCATCACCGTTTAGGTCTGATATAGGATTTGTTTCAGCGTAACCTAATTTTTGAGCATTTGTTAAAACATCTTTAAAATTTTTATTTTCTTTATCCATAGTGGAAAGAATATAATTAGAAGTACCATTAAAAATGCCATAAACTCTATTGATTTTATTTGCTATTAGACCTTCTTTGAGCGATCTTATAATTGGAACACCTCCACATACTGCTGCTTCAAATTCAAGATTAACATTATTATCTTCAGCGATCTTAGATAATTTATCACCATATTTTGCTATTAAGGCTTTATTTGCAGTTACAACATGTTTCTTATTTTTAAGAGCATTGAAAACTAATTTTTTTGCAGCTCCTTCCGCACCTCCTATTAATTCTATAATTACGTCGACTTTTTCTGATTTTGTTGCATCTAAATAATTCTTAAGCCATTTTTTTTTATTGATTTTAATACTTCTTTTTTTATTTCTACTTTTCGCAGAGACGAAAACAATATTAGGTATACAATTATTTTTTTTTGATAATATTTCTTTGTTAATTTGTAAATATTTATATAAATAACTACCAATATTCCCTAGTCCAATAATTGCTATGTTTAATTTATTTTTATTTTTCATTAATTTTCTCTAATTGTTATATCAGGAAATTTTTTTTTTACCTTGTTTAACTAAAAATTCAGATATTTCTTTAATATTACATTTTTCAAGAATAATACAAATATCTGTTATTTCTTCATCTATAATATTCTCACTTTTTTTTGTTTTTTTTATAATTTGATTACTTTTTTGTTTTTCTTGTGTTTTAATTTTTTTTTCCTTAACAATCTTTTTATCTTTTGCTTTTTTTTTATTTATTTTTTTTCTTTTCTTTAATTCATTTTTTTTCTTTTTAATTTCATTATTAGATAAAGTTCTAATTGATTTTGTAGTTTTATCTTTACTTAACATACTAATCTTCTTTTTACCTTCGGAGTTTGATTTTAGATTAAGTTCTATGAGATCAATTTCTTTTTTTTTCTTGTTATCAATTAATCTGACTTCTAAAATTAAATTATCTTCAAAATACTGTTCGGCTTCCTCTTTATTTATACAAACGTGATCTCCACAAATTAAGACGGTTTTTGTCTTGTTGCACCCATAAATAACTAATATAATTAATAAAAGAAATATTTTTTTCATTTTAAACCAAGTGTGGCTGGTAATTTATATAATAAATTCATATTTTGAATAGCTTGACCGGAAGCCCCTTTTACTAAATTGTCAATAGCAGAAAAAATAACAACTTTATTTTTAAATCTAGTATCACATATTGAAATTTCACAATTGTTTGTATTTAAAACATTTCCTGATCCAAGCTCTGAATTTAGTTTTACTATTTTTATAAATTTATCTTTTTTATAATATTTGATTAATTCATTTCTTAACTTACTCGAGGATGATTTTTTTTTTAAATTAACATAAATAGAAGTTAAAATTCCTCTAAAAGTTGGAAGAATGTGTGGATTGAAAGTAAAATTGATATTTTTTTTTGTATATTTTTTTAGTTCCTGGTCAATTTCACAAATATGCCTATGATTTTTAGTGCTGTAAGCAAAAGTAGAATGGTATAGGTTCTTATGCTTAAACTTCTTCTCTAAATTTTTACCAGCACCAGAATATCCAGATTTTGAGTCAATTGTTAAATTATTAGTTTTGATTAATTTCTTTTTTATTAATGGAATTAATGGAATTTGGATTGAAGTTGGATAACATCCTGGATTAGCAATAATTCTATATTTACAAATATCTTTTTTCACTAATTCTGATACTGCGTAAATTGAGTTTTTAATAAGGTTTGTTGCTTTATGTTTTTTTCTATAATTTTTTCTATATTTAATGGAGTCAGTTATTCTAAAATCAGCAGATAAATCAATAAATTTTATTTTTTTATATTTATAGAATAGTTTATTAATAATTTTTTGAGCTTCTCCATTCGGTAATGAAAAAAAAACAAGATCAATTTTTTTCCAATCAATTTTATTAATAGAAGATATTCTAGGTAATTTCTTTTTTATTCTTTGATCAAAAAATGAAATACTTTTACCTAAATTTTTTGTAGCACATAAATTTAAAATTTTAGCATTTGGATGTTTTGTTAGTAAAAATACCAAATCTAAACCTGTGTACCCAGTAGCTCCTATTATAGCTATATTAATCTTTTTTTTAGACATACGATGTTATAACATTGTAGAGTTAATTATTAAATTTAAATGACTATCTCTTAGAGAATTGGAAACTTCTTCTGGCTTTTCTGTGCCCGTATTTCTTTCTCTCAACAACACGAGAGTCTCGGGTGGTCAATTTATCTTTCTTAAGATTCTTTTTTAAAAGTTCATCATGAGAGATTAATGCTCTAGAAATACCTAAGATTATTGCTCCAGCTTGACCGGATAAACCTCCACCTTTAACGGAACATTTAACATCATAATTTGTTCTTACTTCAGAAATTTCAAGTGGTCTTGTAACAATTATTTGATGAATAGGTCTTTTGAAATATTCATCCATCTTAATTCCGTTAACATATATATTTCCAGAACCTTTTTTTACCCATACTTTGGCTATTGATCTTTTTCTCCTACCTGTCGCATATTTACTGTTTTTAAAATCTAGTTTAATTTTTTTTGAAGTTGTTGAAGAGGTATTTAAATTATCCATTAATTTTTTACTATGTTTCTTTTATTTAACTTGTCAAATTCTATTACTTTAGGTTTTTGTATATCGTGAGGATGTTTTTCTCCATTATAGATTTTTAATTTTGTTAATTGTTTTTTTGCTAGAGGGCCACCAGGAAGCATTCTCTTAACAGCTAATTTTAAAATTTCTTGAGTTTTATTTTTTTCTTTTAATATCAGAGGTGTAGTTTCTTTTATACCCCCAGGATATCCAGTGTGTTTATAATATTTTTTATCTTTAAATTTTTTGCCAGTAAATTTTATTTTGTCGATATTAGTAACTATAACAAAGTCTCCATTATCAATATGAGGATTAAAAGTAGGTTTATTCTTACCTCTAAGAACTTTTGAAATGTAAGAAGCTAGCCTTCCTACTGCTGCGTTTTCAGCATTAATAATATACCAGTCTTTTTTAATCTCTTTCTTTTTAATAAAAGGTGTCATTTTAATAGTGCGATAAATACTCAGAAAATATAATAAAGTCAATTAATTAATAGATTTATAGTAAAAATTTAATGAGAGGAGTATTAAAAAAATGCTAGAAATTTGATGTAAGGATGCTACTACAATATGTAAGTTTGTAATCAAAGCTAATACTCCTAAAAATATTTGAATAAGAATTAATATCGATAGATAAATGTAAGGTTTATACAAATTTTTTATATTAAACTTTTTAATATTATAACCTATAAAAATTAAAAGGAAAAATATTATGTAAGCTACGTTTCTATGTATAAATTGAACTACACTCCTGTCGTTTAAATCTAAAAAATCCTTATAATTTTTAAAATCAACATCATTTGGAAAATAAGACTCATTCATTAGAGGCCAAGTTTGATAGATTTTACCTGCGTCTAAACCTGAAACAAAAGCACCTAATATAATTTGTAGAAAAATTAAAAATAAAAAAATTTTGATAGAAATAAACTTAGAATTATTAATAAAAAAACTTTTATTTAAATTAGATTTGAGATTAAAATAGTACCAAGTTAAACTTGCAAGAATTAGAAAAGCTAAAAATAAGTGAGCTGAAAGTCTAAAATGACTTACATCCACTCTGTCCACTAAGCCACTCGCAACCATATACCAGCCCATAAAACCCTGTAAACAAACTAGAAAAAAAATAATGTATAAATCTTTTAGTTTTTTGAAATTAATTTTAAATGAGAAAAAAATTAGTGGCAAAATTAATGCTAAGCCAATTATTCTTCCTAAAATTCTATGTGCCCACTCCCACCAAAAAATAATTTTAAACTCATTGATAGTCATAGAGTAGTTTTGTAATTTATATTCCGGTATTTCTTTATATAAATTAAAATAATAAATCCAATCATTATCTCTTAAGGGGGGGATTATACCAGAGAAAAGTTGCCATTCGGTAATTGAAAGACCAGAGTCAGTTAATCTTGTTAACCCTCCTACGACAATCATTAAACCTATTAATAAAATCATGAAGATTAACCAGTTATGAAAGAATTTATCGTATTTTTCTTTTAAAACAATGCTCATAAACAAAGTATATAATTAAATTTAAAAATGAATATAATATTAATGTCGCTATGAAAAATAAAAACATTGATTTAATAAGAAAAAAATTAGACAAATTGGATCTTAAAATGCTTAACTTAATAAAAAAAAGAAGTATTTTAGTCAATAAAGTTTTAAAAGAAAAAAAGTATAAGAATCAGATAATAGATAAAAAAAGAATAAAAAATATTTTAAAGAAAATTAATAAAGAGTCAAAAAAAAGAAATCTGGATACAAAAATAACTAATCCTATATGGAAAGTCATGATCAGGTCATTTATTAATTATGAGTTTAGAAACTTTAAAAAAAAATAAATTATTTACTGTGGGGTGGTAATTTCTTTTCTATAAAAAATTCGTGCTTTCTAGTATTAGGATTATATTTTTTTAGTTTTAGCTTGTCTTTTGCTTTTTCTCCTTTTGTAGGTTTTTTTGCGTAATAAATAAATTTACTATCTGGATTACTTTCTGGAACCATTCTTACTTTAATATGAGTTTTTTTGGCCATATTTTTTTATTTTTTTAAGTTTATCTAATAATTTTTTGCTTTTGTCTTTAATGACTTTTTTATGATATTCTGTTTTTAAACTATAAGAATTATAATCGTCAAGACTATTTATATTAGATTTAAGTACATTTTTAACTCCACTTATGGTCATACCTCTATCTTTTAGTAAAAACTTTATCAATTTAATGATTTTTATTTGTTTACTTGAATAGTATCTTCTATTTTTAATAATTATTGGTTTAATTTGTTTAAATTCTTTCTCCCAATATCTTAAAATATAATTAGAGGGTTTTTTTGTTCTTATATTAATAATTTGTAACAACTTAGATACTTCAGAAATATTTAATAACTTGTCCATTTATATTTTATTGACTTTATTATTAAAGTTTTTTGAAATTTTAAAACTTAAGGATTTTCTTTCTTTAATTAAATAAATTTCATTGTTTTTTGGATTTCTCCCAACTCTTTCTTTTTTGCTCATAGTTTTGAATGATCCGAAATTTTTTATATTTATTTCTTTGTTTTTAATTAATTCCTTTAATATGAATATCAAATTATCAGTTATTTTATGGGTATAAGTAATGGGAAGACCAATTTTCGAGTTTATTTTTTTTGAAATATCTTTTTTAGTTAGTTGATCTTTTTTAATCTTTAACATCCAAATGACTTAAATTGTTCTTTAACTGGTGCATTAAATTACCCTTAATTATTCTATAACACAAATCAATAGAATAATAAAAACCTATCGCATCAGTGCTTCCATGGCTTTTAACAACTGGACCATTTAAACCTAAAAATATTGCGCCATTATATTTTCTTGGATCTAGCTTTGATTTAAACTTTTTAAGTGAAAAATAAGAAAATACTATAGATAGCTTGGAAAAAATATTCTCTGATAAAGATTTTTTCAAACTATCTGTTAGAAATTTTGCAGTACCTTCCGCAGTTTTAAGAGCTATATTCCCAGTAAAACCATCAGTTACAATAACGTTACTTTCACCGTTCATTATTTTATTTCCTTCAATGTATCCATTAAAAATAAAATTTTCATCATTACTTAAACCTTTTAATTCGGAGTAAGCTTTTTTTAATATTTCGGTACCTTTAATTTCTTCAGATCCTATATTTAAAAGTGCTACACGTGGTTTTTGATCAGGAAAAATCGATTTATACAATGCCGCACCCATCTCAGAAAAATCAACTAAATTTTTTTCATTACATTCAATATTTGCACCTAGATCTAAAACAACGCTCATTCCTTTTTTGCTAGGCCATAATCCTGCTAATGCTGGCCTACTTACTTCTTTCATCATTTTTAAAATCATTTTTGAAATAACAAATAAAACTCCCGTGTTTCCAGCAGATAAACTAATATCTGCGTCTCCATCAATTTGGTCTTTGATTGAGTTCCACATGCTTGTATTCTTTGAATTTTTTATTGCTGTTAAAGGTGTTTCCTCATCTGAAACAACACCTTCAGCATTAATTACTTTAACTAAATCGTTCTTAATATTAAATTTTGCAATTTCCTGATCTATTATTTTTTTATTACCGTATAAATGAATAATAAAATCATCTTTGGATTTATTATTTTTTAAAAAAATATTTAAACCTTCAATATTTTTTTTCGGTGCATTTTCACCTCCCATTGCATCAATAGCAATAGTAATTTTTTTTTTCATTTTAATTTATTAGATATCTAATATTTTTTTTCCGTTATAATAACCGGATTTTAAATCTATGTGATGTGAGAGCTTATATTCACCACTTTTCTTGTCTTCAAGAATATTTACTGAAGTAACTCTGTGATGAGATCTTCTCATCTTTTTTCTCGAAATTGATGTTTTTCTTTTTGGTACAGCCATTATGTTATCTCAAATTTTATGGCATCTTTTATCATAGTTTTAGGGTTTAATTCAAAACAAAAATGATAAAATTTTGTAAAATATTCAGCAAAAAGGTCATATTTATCTAAGTTTGAATCTTTTAAATAATCAAAGTACTTTAAAACTAAATCTTTATTAATAATAAAGTCTTTATTTGATTTATTAATCTTTAATAAAATATCATAAAAAATTTTATTCATATTCTTCATCTTTTTATTAACGCCCACATCTCCAAAACCTAATTCTCGTAAGTCATTTTCGATGGAATGAAAAAAATTATCATAATTTTCTTGAGAAAAGTTGATCTTTTTAGTTTTAAAAACACTTAATATAATAGAAAAATGAAAAAATGTTAGATAAATTCTTGTTTCAAATGTATCTTTTAACTTTATTCTATTATAAAAAAATAAATTTCGAGACAAAAATAGCAATGTGTTATAAAGTTCGTAATTATGTTTTTTAGTTTTAAAAATCATTTTATAAGATTATTTTTCTTTTTATTCATTATCTTAACAAGCTGTCAATTACAAGAACCTACAAAGAATCATGGAATAGTGTTTCTTGAAAATAGATCTAATAAATTAATACTAAATAAGAGTAATAAAAACGATGTAATCAAAATTATAGGGCAGCCACACTCCAAATCCATCAATAATGCTAATATTTGGATTTATGTAGAAAGAACTTTAAGTAAAGGTAAATATCATAAGCTAGGACAACACATATTAAAAAAAAATAATACTTTAGTATTAGAATTCGATAAATTTGGTATTTTAAAATCTAAAAAAATCTACAATAAAGATGATACAAACAAGATAGCCTTCAGTAAAAAAGAAACAAGAAATGAATTAAGTAAAGAAAGTTTTGTCGGGTCTTTTTTGCAAAGTCTTAAACAAAAAATGTACGGAAATAGAAAATAAATTAGTGTGCAACTACAGCCAATAATAGAAGCGCTACAATATTTGTGATTTTAATCATTGGGTTAACTGCTGGTCCAGCTGTATCTTTATACGGATCACCAACTGTATCACCTGTAACAGCTGATTTATGAGCCTCAGAACCTTTCCCTCCAAAATTTCCATCTTCAATGTATTTTTTAGCATTATCCCACGCTCCGCCACCTGCTGTCATTGATACGGCTACAAATAATCCAGTAACAATAACTCCTAACAACATAGCGCCTAACGAGGAAAGTGCTGCTTCTAGTCCGCCTATTTGTAATATTATAAAATATAAAATAATTGGAGACAAAACTGGTAATAAAGAAGGTATGATCATTTCTTTTATTGCTGCTTTAGTTAGAAGATCAACAAGTTTTCCATAATCTGGTTTTCTTTTCCCTTTCATGATTCCTGGTATCTTTTTAAATTGTCTTCTCACTTCAATCACCACAGCACCACCAGCACGTCCGACTGCTTGCATACCCATAGAGCCGAATAAATAAGGAAGCATTCCACCTATTAAAAGTCCAGCTACAACGAAAGGATTAGATAGATCAAAAGTTACATTTACACCCTCTAATGCAGAGCCTTTAACTGTAGAAAAATATTTTATATCTTCGGTATAAGCTGCAAATAAAACAAGAGCCCCAAGTCCTGCCGATCCGATAGCATAACCTTTTGTTACTGCTTTTGTTGTATTACCCACTGCATCAAGTGCGTCAGTAGTTTTTCTAACATTTTTTGGAAGTTTTGACATTTCTGCTATTCCTCCAGCATTATCTGTTACAGGGCCATAAGCATCCAAAGCAACGACCATTCCTGTTAAAGCCAACATAGCTGTGACTGCTATTGCAATTCCATAAAGACCGGCTAAATTATTTGTATATAAAATTCCTGCGACTATTATTAATGCTGGTATTGCAGTTGCTTCCATTGAAACAGCCAACCCTTGGATAACATTTGTTCCATGTCCAGTTGTTGAAGATTTTGCAACAGATTGAACAGGTCTATAATTCGTTCCAGTGTAATATTCTGTAATCCAAATCAATAAACCTGTAATTACAAATCCCACTACCCCACAAATATAAAGATTTAAACCAGAAAAACTTTTTCCATTGTTATTATAAATTTCATTCAATCCCAATATTGAGTCAGTTACAGGATATAAAATTAATAATGATGTTATTGAAGTAACTACAAAACCTTTGTAAAGGGCACCCATTATATTTTTACTTTTTCCTAACTTTACAAACCAAGTTCCTATAATAGATGTTATAATACAAGATCCACCAATAGCTAACGGGTAAATCATTAAGTTATAATCAGTTGGAAAGAAGATAGAAGAAAGAACCATAGTAGCTACAATAGTTACCGCATAGGTTTCAAATAAATCTGCGGCCATTCCTGCGCAATCACCAACATTATCTCCTACGTTGTCAGCAATTACAGCTGGATTTCTTGGATCATCTTCTGGAATGCCAGCTTCTACTTTACCTACTAGATCAGCACCAACATCAGCGCCTTTAGTAAATATACCTCCGCCCAATCGAGCAAAAATTGAAATTAACGAAGCTCCGAAACCTAAAGCTACTAAAGCATTAATAATTTCTCTGTTATCTATTTGTAATTTAATTAAAATTATATAGTAAATTGTTATAGCTAATAAAGCTAAACCAGCAACTAATAACCCTGTTATTGCACCTGATTTAAAAGCAATTGTTAAACCAGCTTGTAGACTTTTTCTTGATGCTTCTGCAGTTCTTACATTAGCTTTAACAGAAATTAACATACCAACATACCCTGCTACACCTGATAAAAAAGCTCCAATAAAATAACCCAAGCCTACTAAATAACTGAAAAAATATGTTACTATTGCAAATACAATTACGCCTACAATAGCAATAGTTTTATACTGTCGGTTTAAGTATGCCTTAGCACCTATTTGAATTGCTTCAGCTATTTCTTGCATTCGGTTATTACCTGGGCTTGAAGCAAGAATCTGTCCTGATAATAAATAACTATATGCTACGGCTAAAATTCCTGTGAATGATATTAAGTAAAGTAATTCTAAATAATTATTCATAATTAAAACGGATAAATGCCAAAAATATTTAAAAAAGGCAAGTTAAACTTATCATTTATTAAAGGAAAAAATGTCAGTAAATCAGTCTTTTCTTATTAGTTTTGATAACTTGTCTAAAATCGCATTCAGATAGCTTATTTGAGACTTTTCTAAAAAGAATTCTGATGCTTTTACGTATTCACTAATAACTACATTTTTTGGTGTGTTATGTTTAAAAATCAATTCAAAAACAGCGGAAAATAAAATTATTTTCAATAATTTATCCGTTTTTTTCAAATCTATATCTTTATTTAAATGCTTAATAATTGTTTCTTCTATAAGATCTTTTCTTTCTAGAGTTCCTTCGGTAACATCTTTGATAAATTTTTTGTATTGACTTTTGGCATATATGATCTGTTCGTCAGGGTTCATTAAATGACCATATATTTTTTGGATCACTCTAATTCTTGGGCTAGAGTTTGCTTTATTGTTTTGAGAAATCATTTAAGTTTTCTAATAAATGAATATAATTTAGCTTGTTTTTTTGAAACCTTTAAATTATTGGCATTTGGATCTAAAACATCCAGCACTGCTTCAACTGCTTCCTTTCCTTTATGTTTTCTTTCTTCTGCTTGATCAAAGTTTAGACATGTTATTATTGCATTTCCTATTGGTTTCTTATGTAATATTGATAGTTCCATAATTCCATTTGTTATTGCTTGAGATATAAGATTAAAATTAGGTGTTTCACCTTTAATTATAATTCCTATAGCAATTGCAGCATCAAATTTATTTATATTTCTAGCAATAGTTACAGGTATTTCAAAGGCTCCATTAACACGTATATTTCTAACATTAGTTTCAAAATTAATTTTTCTTTTTTTTAATTCGTTACAAGCAGACTCATATAATTCTCGGGGCTCATTGTATCTCGACATCACAATTAAAATTTTAGGCTTTTTTTTCATTTAATAATCTCTTGTTTAGTAATTTTTATACCATAACCTTTGAGAGCAATAATACGTTTTTTTGTTCTAGAAACTAATATCATATTTTTTATTCTTAATTCTTTAATTATTTGAGCTCCTATACCATAATATCTTAGTATTTTGTTGTTTTCTGATGATGTTGGATTAAAATTAGTTCCTTTAATAAGAATTAAAGCAAAAGTATTAAATTTATTAAGATGTTTAAGTGAGCTTTTGTAAATATCCTTATTAAAGTTAAAAAAACTATTTATAACATTAGTCGATATAACTCTTACTCTTGAGGGCTTATTTTTATTAAATTTACCTTTTGTTATTGAGTAATGTTCTGATCCATCTAATTTATTTTTAAAAGTTTTTAAGTCGAAACTACCGAATTTTTTAATTTTTATCTTTTTGCTTGAAATACATTTTATAAGTTTTTCATTTCTTAATCTGTGAGAAATCAAATCTTCAATTTTTGCGATTTTAAGTTTATGTTTTTTTGCAAAAATAATTAAATCTTTATATCGTGACATCGTACCATCTTCATTCATAACTTCGCAAATAACAGCACTAGGATTTAATTTTGCTAACTTAGATATATCTACTGATGCCTCAGTGTGTCCTGCTCTTTCTAAAACTCCGCCATCCTTTGCCACTAAAGGAAATACGTGACCAGGTGATACAATGCTATTTCTATTAGAATTTGGTTTGATAGCAACTTTAATTGTTTTAGCTCTGTCTTGAGCAGAGATTCCTGTAGTGACACCAGTTTTTGACTCTATAGATACAGTAAAGGCAGTTTGAGTTCTTGATTTATTTATAGAAGACATTAGAGGTAAGTTTAGTTTTTTAACTTTTTTTGATGTAAGCGCTAAACATATTAAACCTCTTCCATGTTTAGCCATAAAATTAATGTTTTTTGAATTACATTTAGAGCCAGGAATAACTAAATCACCTTCATTCTCACGATCTCCATCGTCAACTAAAATAAACATTTTACCCTTTTTAGCATCTCTTATAATTTCTGAAATTTGTGAAAATGATTTTTTTTTCATTATTATGATAATTTAAATATATATTTTCCAAAAATATCTAATTCGACATTTACAATATCTTTATTTTTCAATTTTTTTAAATTAGTAAGTTTTAAAGTATGTGGTATAACATTAACTTCAAAGTATTTTTTAGCAACTTTAGAAAGCGTTAAAGAAACGCCGTTAATCGAAATAGACGCTTTTTCAATTAAATATTTATATAATTTTCTATTTTCTAATTCTAATCTGATTACCCAGGTCTTATCAATTATTGATATCTTTTTTATTTTGGCAGTTGAGTCAACATGTCCTTGAACATAATGACCTGAAATTTTTTGACCATTGAGTAAGGATTTTTCGATATTTATATGGTTACCAATTTTGACGTATTTGAAATTAGACCTTTTAAGAGTTTCCTTTGATAAATAAAATAAAAAAGACTTTTTTTTAATTCTTATTAATGTCAAGCAAACACCATCGCAACATACTGACTCACCTATATCAGATTTTTGAAATCTAATATTTGAAGCAATTTCGATTACTAGACTACCAGATACGTACCTGGGACTTTTTTTAATGCTTTTTACTACTCCTTGGCTATATATAATTCCATTAAACATTATCTAATTTTTATTTTAAAAAGTTTTTCTCCATTTAAATTTACATTTAATTTCTTTTTTAATTTAAGTTTTTTGATAAAGCTACTTGATATATTATTTTTACCACTCTTTCCTAGTCTAGTACAAGATTGAAACATGTATAGATTAAAAATTAAATTATCTTTTATTAGTTTTTGTAAAAAGATTAAACCACTTTCAATTAAAATTCTATTATAACCATATTTTTTTAAAATATTAAATAAATTAATAAAGTCATTTTTAGTTTTAAGAGATTTTATTAAGATAATTTTAATACCTTTTTTCTTAAAATAAGAAATTTTTTTAGTCTTTAAAACAGATGTAACGATCAAAATTTTTCTTTTATTATTTTCATTAAATATATTAAGATTTTTTTTAATCTTTAGTTTTAAATCTATAATTACTAGATCTGGTTTGTTATTGTTAAAACCATTCAAGCGACAATTAAGCATAGAGTTGTCTTTATTAATTGATTTAGACGTAGATATAATAGCATCATACTCTGATCTTATTAGATGTGTGCGGTCTCTAGATTTAGAATTTGTTATCCATCTATATTTTTTGTTAATTGTGAAGTAATCTTTTGAAACTGCTATTTTGGCATCTATAAATGGAATAGTGTTTTTCTTAATCAAAAAATAACTTTGATAAAAGTCCTTAAAATTAGCATTAAATCTTTTGTAAACTTTAATCTTTTTTTTACCTAATTCTACTTTAGACATCTTCGCCGTTCTTTTATCAGTATCATTGAAAGAATAAAAAACACGCTTGATTCCTTTATTGGCAATTATATTAGTACATGGAGGTGTAACTCCGTAGTGGGTGCAAGGCTCCATCGTTACATATAAATCAGAATTATTAAAATTTCTTGGAGAATTAAGTGCATTAAATTCAGCATGTGGTCTTCCCTTAATGGAAGTATAACCAGAAGAAATAACAGAATTATCCTTAACTACAACACAACCTACTGAAGGATTGGAGTTGGTTTTACCAAGATTAATTTTTGCAATATTAAAAGCTAATTTTAAATAGTTGTTATGATTTATTTTCATCTAAATTGCCAACAAACTGTTCAAAATCTTTTGCTTCTTTAAAATTTTTATAAACAGAAGCAAAACGAACATAGGCAACTTTATCCAGACTTGACAAACCTTCCATTATAAATTTTCCAATAGTAGAAGTGGGAATTTCGCTCTCTCCTAAACCTTCAAGATTTCTAACTATCTTAGAAATAAATTTTTCAATTGTTTCGGAGTCTATAGGTCTCTTTCTGGTAGCGATTCTTATAGATTTTGAAATTTTATCTCTATCGAATGGTTCTTTTTTACCTTTATCTTTGATTACAGTTAGTTCTTGAAACTGAACTCTTTCGAATGTAGTAAATCTTTCTTTTCTTTCACATCCACACAATCTACGTCTTCTGATGGTTGTGCCATCTTCAGTAGGCCTTGAGTCTACAACAGAAGTATCTTTCTCTCTACAGAATGGACAAAGCATATAGTTATTTATTTTTATTTAATCACTATATATAGGGAAAGAAGAGCAAAGATCAATCACCTCTTTTTGCACTTCTTTTTCTATTTTAGAGTTATTTTGACCATTTTTACTTAATCCTTTAACAACTTTGGAAATTAAATCTGCAATTAATCTAAATTCATTTGGCCCAAATCCTCTAGTAGTACACGCAGGTGTTCCTAGTCTAATTCCAGATGTAATCATCGGGCTTTGAGTATCAAAAGGAATACCATTTTTATTACAAGTTATATTTGCACGAACTAAAGATGCTTCAACATCTTTACCTGTAACGTTAAAGTCTCTTAAATCTACAAGCATTAAATGAGTGTCTGTACCACCTGAAAATATTTTAAATCCATTTTCTATTAATTTATTTGATAAAATTTTTGCATTACTTATTACATTTTGAGAGTAGCTTTTAAATTCATCAGACAAAGCTTCTTTAAAACAAACAGCTTTAGCAGCAATAACATGCATTAGTGGTCCACCTTGAAGACCTGGAAAGATTGCACTGTTAAATTTTTTAATTAATTCTTCATTATTAGTAAGTATTATTCCTCCTCTAGGGCCTCTTAAAACTTTATGTGTTGTTGAAGTTACAGCATCAGCATATTTAGTAGGGTTAGGATATACTCCTCCTGCAACTAGTCCAGAAAAATGAGCCATGTCTACAAGTAAATAGGCTTTTACTTTATCACAGATGTCTCTAAACTTTTTAAAATCTATGACTCTAGAATATGCACTTCCTCCTGCAATTATAAGTTTTGGTTTATTTTCTAATGCTAATCTTTCAACGTTTTCATAATCAATTAACCCAGTTTTTTTATCTACATCGTAGTGAATAGCGTTAAACCATTTACCAGATTGAGCAGGTTTTGCTCCATGAGTAAGATGACCTCCTGAATTTAAACTCATGCCTAATATTGTATCTCCAGGTTTTATTAAAGCTAAATATACAGCACCATTTGCTTGTGCTCCAGAGTGTGGTTGTACATTAGCAAAATTACAATTAAATAATTTTTTTGCACGTTCAATAGCTAAAGATTCTGAAAGATCAACATGCTCGCACCCTCCATAATATCTTTTTCCAGGATATCCTTCTGCATATTTATTGGTAAGAACAGAACCTTGGGCTTCTAAAACTGCTTTTGAAACTATATTTTCAGATGCTATTAGTTCAACATGATATTGTTGTCTAGTAAATTCATTTTTAACAGAATTATATAATTCTATATCTGATTCCTTTAAGCTTGATTTAAAAAAATTATTTAAAAATTTATTAACTTTTATTACTGTAGACATTTTAATTCTTTTTATATTTTCCTTACTCTTCTAAGATGTCTTCCACCTTCAAATTTAGTTTTTAAAAACACAGATACTAGTTGTAAAGCCGTGTTTTTTTTGGTCAATCTTGAACCTATTGTAATAATATTAGCATTATTATGCTGACGAGACAATCTTGTTGATTTTAAATTATAACACACAGCAGCCCTGATTTTTTTTGTTTTATTGGCACTAATAGCCATTCCAGTTCCTGTTCCACAAACCAATATACCGACTTCACTTTTTTTCGATTTAACTCTATTAGTTACTTTTTTTGCATAATCGGGATAATCGACAGATTTATCATTTATAGGACCTAAATCTATAATTGAAATGTTTTTATTAATTAAATAATCTTTTATTAATTCTTTCAATTTGAAGCCAGCATGATCAGAAGCAATACAGATTTTTTTAAATAAAGATTTCAATCTATTGAAATGGATTTTCTAAAACACATGCAACTAAATGAATACGAGATTGTTCGCCACCGTTAAAAAAATTGTGGTATTTCGTGTTATTTGTTACTGTTACATGACCATCAGCTGGTAAGTGTTTAGCAACGTTTTCTATTACCATCGAACAACCTAAATTAGTAATAATGGGTATATGAAGCCTTGGCTCAGGATCTTTATGCCAACTTAAAGTTGATCTTGGTTCTTTTAGTAAAAGTCTTACTCTTCCAAGTTTAAATTTCTTCTTTAAAGCCTTGTATACATCGTTAAAATATGTATTTTCAAATTCAGGAACAATTTGTGTGTATTTTGACTCATCAATAGGAATATCTCTAGTTACTTCTTTTCCAGACTCATCTGCTATAGTCCAATAAACTCCTCTGACGTTATTACCTTTAATTGAGTCTTTATCATTTGGAATTTGATTTAATGGAATAGCTCCAAAATTTGATACTCCTTCGGGAGATGAAAAACCTTTTTTTTCTAAAATGACATCCAAATCTTTACGTAATCTTTGAATATCAAATTTTAAATCTGGAACTTTGTAAAAATCTGAATAATTAAGTTGAGCCATGTCTCCTTTTTAGATTAATATTAAGATCTTTATAATATAATATTTGTCGCATCAAACAAAATTTAATGATCTATATACTTATATACATATGAAGATAGCTGGTAAATTTCCTAATACAAGATTGCGAAGAGTTCGCAACTCAGAATGGATACGAAGATTAGTATCAGAAAACGATTTAAGTATTAATGATTTGATTCTTCCAATTTTTATTAGAGATGGAAAAAATAAAATTGAACCAATTAAGTCAATGCCTGGTGTTAACAGATATTCAATAGACAAACTAAGTGTTATTATGAATAAAGCTAAAAAAAATAGAATTCCTATGGTAGCTCTCTTTCCTTACACTCCAAAAATAAAAAAAGATAATTCAGGTAAAGAAGCTCTTAACAAAAATAATTTAATTTGCAAATCTTTAAAATTTATAAAAAAACGATATTCTGGAATAGGAGTAATGTGTGATGTTGCTTTAGATCCTTACACTTCTCACGGTCATGATGGCTTAATAATTAACAAAAAAATTGATAACGATAAAACTGTTAAGATACTAGTTCAGCAGGCTTTATTACAAGCTGAAATGGGATGTGATGTAATTGCCCCATCAGATATGATGGATGGAAGAGTTGGAGCAATCAGAAAAGCACTAGATAAAAAAAATTTTCAAAATGTAAGTATATTATCTTATGCAGCTAAATATGCTTCGAGTTTTTACGGACCATTTAGAGATGCGGTTGGATCTAAAAAAAATTTAAAATCAGATAAAAAGACTTACCAAATGGATTTTAGAAATTTAAATGAAGCATATAGAGAAATCAATTTAGATATCAAAGAAGGAGCTGATATGGTAATGGTTAAACCAGGTTTACCTTACTTAGACATCATTAAAAGTATTAAAGATAATTTCAAAATTCCAGTCTTTGCTTATCAAGTTTCTGGTGAGTATAGTTTGATAAAACAAGGAATCAAAAATAAATTAATATCAGATGAGGCAATATTAGAGAGTTTAATGGCCTTTAAAAGAGCTGGTGCTTCAGCAATAGTGACTTATTTTGCTTTAGAAGTAGCTAATAAGATTAAAAAATCTTAATTAAAATAATTCTCTAGTAAAATTCTAGATTTAGGAAAACTTAAGTTATTTGGGATAAAAAACTTATTTAGTAAAACACTTCTTGTAAAAATTAAAGATTTTTTTATTAATAATTTGTTAATTTCGTTTGGAATTTTTTGTTTTATCAAAAAATTAGGTACTTCATATTTGTATCCATCAATATTAACTTTTTTAACATTGTAAATATCATCTTTAGAGTCGTTAAATAAACTTAAATTTGTATCGTAACCAAGTTCCTTAATAAGATTAATTTCAAAAAAAATATAAAGAACAATCCAATTATCTAGATCTAAAGATGTAATGAATTTTTCATAGGATTTATAAATTTTTTTGTAAGGCTGAGACTCAGGTAAAAGAGAATTTAATAATGAACACAAAGAAATTAATGCAGATGTTCTCTCTTTATCATTAAAATATATAGGTGATACAGGGTTGATTAACTCGGTTTTGAAATATCCGATCTTATTCTCATTTTTTAAATTATTAAAACAAATAGTTTATTTGAAATTTGTAAATAATTTCTTATTTTTCTAGAATTTCCCCCATAAACAATGCCCGCGATCTTTCCTTTGTTTAATGTAAAAACATTTATTATATTGGCGTTCTCTCTAAATTTTCTTTTAGATAAAAGATAACATTCATCTTCCCAGTTCATAGAATTTTAAGTGTTCGTAATAATTTGCTTGCTGCATTTTGTTGAGCATTTTTCTTTGAAGTGCCAGTTCCTATTACTTTTTTAGAATTTGGTATTTGCACATCGGTTTTAAATATAGGTTTATGTTGAGGTCCAGTTTTTTTATAAAACATATAAGTTGGCAACTTTTTAAATTTTTTTAAGCTATATTCTTGTAATTGAGTCTTTGCATCAATTAAAGGTAAAGTTGAATTTTCTAAATCTTCTTTCCAAAAATTTAAAACAAATTTTTCAGCTGATTTTATTCCACTATCCAAATAAATAGCTCCGATTAAAGCCTCTAAACAATCACCCATAATTTTATCAGAAGATCTTTGTAAAGAGTCGTGGGAAGGACCTAACAACATAAATTTTTTAATATTTAATTTACCGGCAATATTACTGCAAGTCCTTTTATTAACAAGGTTAGCAAATTTTTTATCTATGATTCCTTCCCTTTCATGAGGATATATTTCTATTAATTTTTTGGATATAATAAGACCAAGAACTCTATCACCCAAAAATTCTAATTTTTCATTATTATCTGAGTTATTAAAACTTTTATGGATTAAAGATTGTTTTAATAAATCAAGATTTTTAAAATTATAATCTAATATTTTTTCTAATTCTTTATTGGAGCTTTTCATTTTATCTTTTTAAACAACCTATCAATTCTAAAAGAATTTTTTAAATTCCAAAATTTTAACAAACTTCCTTTAACTGTATCATTAGAAAAAAAAATAATCCTAGCCTTGCCAACTAAATTCACGAAACTGACATGGCCAAGGTATCTACTGTCTTTAGAACAATCTCTATTATCTCCTAATAAAAAAAAATGATTTTTTGGAACTTTAAATTTTTTTGTATTTTTTAGTGTTCCAGATTGATTATAAACAGCAATATGCTTTGTTCCATTAGGTAAAGTTTCTTCAAAAGTATTCACTTTGAAAGAAGTCTTTCCGCACCTTACAAGATTATTAGAATCTATTTTTTTTCTAATAATTTTTTTGTTGTTAATAAATATATCTCCATCTATAAACTGTATCTCATCTCCAGGTAAACCTACTAGTCGTTTAATATAATCTGTGCGATTATCTGCAGGTGTCTTAAAAACAACAAGTTCTCCTTGTTTTGGTTTTTTATAAAAAATTCTTTCATTAAATAGGCTTGTACTAAAAGGAAATGAATGTTTGCTATAACCATAAGTATATTTTGATACGAAAATTCTATCTCCTATTAATAAGGTTGGTTCCATTGATGATGAGGGAATATAAAATGGTTGAAAAATTAATGATCTAATAAATATAGCAATGATTAATGCGCCTATTATTGTTTTAATATTATCTATAACTGAATTGATTATACCGTTTTTTGTCATATAGAAATAACAACTGTAGCTACTGCAAATGGTTTATCATCAGACAAGGATAAAAAAATATTAATTTTTTTTTTATTTAAAATTTTGTTAACTATTTTCTTAGTATTACCTAGTAATTTAATTCCAGGTTTTCCTGATTTGATATTATACACAATAATTTCGTCAAAATTAATACCCCTGGAAATCCCAGTGCCAATTGCTTTTGAAAATGCTTCTTTAGCAGCAAATCTTTTGGCATAACAATTTGCTTTATTTAATTGACCGTTGCACTTTTTAATTTCGTCTTTGTTGAATAATCTATTTATAAAATTTTTACTTTTTAAAGATTTATTTATTCTATTTATATTTACTACATCAGTTCCTATGCCGTAAATTCTCATTATTTTATAATCTTTTTAAATTGTTTAATGCTTTTAGATAAACCTACAAATATGGACTCTCCTATCAAAAAATGTCCTATGTTAAATTCTTTTATACCATTTATTTTAGATAGTATGCTTGCTGATTTATAAGTTAATCCATGCCCAGCATGTACTTCTAAACCAATCTTATTGCCTAAGTTTACTGCTTTTTTTATCTTATCTAGTTCATTTTTATAATTCTTATTTTCATTAACTAAGGTACAAAATTTACCTGTATGAATTTCAACACAATCAGCATTTAATAATTTAGCTTTTTTAATATCTGATTTTTTAGGTTCTACAAATAAGCTAACTCTAGATTTATTTTTTTTCAATTTGTAAATTATTTTTTTTAAAAAGTTTTTTTTAAAATCCAGATTTAAACCTCCCTCTGTAGTAATTTCTTTTCTTTTTTCTGGAACAATACAGATAAAAGGAGGTTTCTGTTTTAAAGATATTTTCAACATTTCATTAGTCGCTGCTATTTCTAAATTTAAAGGAATTTTCAATTTAGACTTAATTAAGCTAAGATCTTGATCAACAATATGGCGTCTATCTTCTCTTAAATGAATTGTTACAGAGTCTGCTCCATATTTTTCCGCTAAGATCGCAGCTCTTAAAGGACTTGGATATTTTTCTCCCCGAGCATTTCTAACAGTTGCAACATGATCTATATTTACACCAAGTCTAATTTTCATCATTAAAGATTTCTACTGCCTGGTTTAATTGCTTCAATAGAAGATAGATTTTTTGGTAAATTATCTTTTGTATAAGTGGGGATATCTAGTTGGATTTGTGATACTATTTTTTCTTTAATGTCTGTCGTCCCTTTTGATCTATCAATAATACATGCATAGCCAATTATTTTTGCACCTGCAGAGTTAACTAATTTTGAGCATTCTAAACTAGATTTACCTGTAGTTATTACGTCTTCTACTATGAGAACTTTATTATTTTTTTTAATTGAAAAATTTCTTCTTAGTTGAAATTTTCCCTCTATTCTTTCAGAAAATATAGTTTCTTTATTGAGTATTCTTCCAATATCATATCCTATAATAATTCCACCCATAGCTGGTGACAAGATTAAATCGAAATCTTCAAATGATGATTTTATTTTTTCTGCAAGAGAATTACATATTTGAGAAGCTTTTTTAGGCTTGCTAAGGAGCTGTGCGCATTGAACATATTTTGGACTATGTAAGCCAGAAGACAATATAAAATGTCCGTCAATTAAAGCTTTAGTTTCTTTTAAAATTTTTAAAGATTCTTCGTATGAAAGCATTTTTTTTCTGTTTATGGCGAACTATTTTAAAATTAAAATTACTCTGCTTTATTTGACTTATCAAGTTTGTAAAGTTTTTTAAATCTTTAATTTGTAAATCAAAAGAAAACTGTAAATAATCTTTTTTTCTTTCTAACATTTCTACATTTAAGATATTTCCTTTATTTATTCCTATAAGAGAGCTAATTTTACCAAGTGCTCCAGGCTTGTGAGGTAAGTCAACAACTATAGTACTTGTATAAGTTTTCTCCTTTGGTTTTGAAGTTTCTAAAGTTTTATCTTGCCAATATCGTCTGATAGATGCTCTTGCTTTTCCTGTCTTAGAGGAAGAAAGCCAGTGTAGAGAAGGAGAAGCATTTTTCGAAGTTATTATTTGAACCATATCACCATTCCTTAAATCAGTCTGTAAGGTAGACTCTCTTCCATTCACATTACACCCAATAGCGCTTTCTCCTATTTTGGTGTGAACTGCATAAGCAAAATCTATTGGTGAAGCATTTTTTGGTAATTTAATTACTGCACCCTTTGGAGTAAAACAAAAAACGTTATCTTGAAACATTTGGAGTTTAGTGAATTCATAATAGTGTTCTGGGCTGTTTCCAGTTTCAATAATCTCTACTAAATCTCTTAACCAGTCGTATTCTTTCCATGAAAGTTCCGAAAATTTTTCAGAAGATTTATATTTCCAATGTGAAGCAATTCCTCTTTCAGCAAATTCATTCATTTCATTAGTACGTATTTGAATTTCAATTCTATTTTTTTTAGGTCCAATTATTGAAGTGTGAATTGATCTATATTTATTTATCTTAGGGGTAGAAATATAATCTTTAAATTTTCCTGGTATTGCAGAAAATTTACTATGAAAAATACCTAAAGTTTTATAACAATCGTCGATGTTATCTACTAGAATTCGGAATCCTATAATATCAGTTAATTGTTCTAAAGATATCTTTTTGTTTTGAATTTTTCTCCATATTGAAAAAGGTGTTTTTTCTCTTCCAGTAATAGTAGCCTGAACTCCATTTGCATTTAATAATCTAATAAGATCTGCCGCAATTATTTTAAAAGTGTCTTCTCTGTTACTTTTTATAAATTTTAGCCTATCTAAAATCAAATCTCTAGCAGGTTTATTTAAAACAGAAAAAGACAAATCTTCTAATTCATCTCTTATTCTATTCATTCCCATTCTATCTGCTAAAGGTGCATATATCTCCATAGTCTCTTTTGCTTTCCTTATAATTTTTTCCTTATCTTTTACAAAATGAATAGTTCGCATATTATGAAGCCTGTCAGCTAATTTAACTAGCAAAACTCTAATATCTTTTGAAGTAGCTAATATTAATTTTCTAAAATTTTCTGCCTTGGAGTTATCTGATACTTTATCTTCAAGAGCAGATATTTTGGTTACACCTTCCACTAAATTTGCTACTTCTTGTCCAAACTCTTTTTTTACTGTTTCGTAAGTTACATTGGTATCTTCAATAGTGTCATGTAATAAGCCTGTAGTGATCGTGGCGCTATCAAGTTTTAGTTCTGTTAGGATGTTAGCTACTGCAACAGGATGAATTATATAAGGGACACCTTCATCTCTTTTTTGATTTTGATGGGCATCTAAAGCAAAATTGTAAGCTTTATTCAGAGAGTCTGAATTTAAAAACTTGTTATACGATTTAATCTTATCAATTAATTCAATGTTATTAATCATATTTAGATAATAACACTTTTACGCAATCTTGTAATCTCAATCCTTGAATTTTGGCTTAATTCATTAATTAAAATAACAGCATTTTTCTTAAAAATAGGATGTATCCATTTTGGATCTATTTCTTTGATCGGATAAAGGACAAAATTACGAATATGAGATCTAGGATGAGGTAATATCGATGATTTGTTTGATTTAATTAGACCATAAAAATCAATTATATCTATATCACAAACTCGTGGATAATTTTTAGGAGATTTTAATCTACCAATTTTTTTTTCGATTAATGCTATTTCTTTAATTAGTTTAGTGTCGGAGTAGTCATACTCAGCTAGTAAGCCAATATTAATAAATTTAGGTAGTTTTTTGTTAGGGTATGAAGGAGTTTCATAAAAATTTGAAATCTTTCTTATTTTTAATTTTGAATTAATTAACAAATTGATTGCAATGGAGATATTTTTGAATTTTGATCCATGTTTTGAGTCTAAATTAGAGCCAATATTAAGATGTATCATTTGTTGTTTTTACTAAGTAATCTTGCTTTTTCTCTATTCCAATCTCGTGTTCTTTTAACTTGTCTTTTATCATAAAGTTTTTTTCCTTTTGCAACAGCTATCTCTACTTTAACTTTACCTTTTGAAAAATACATTTTAGTAGGAATAATTGTTAAACCTTCTTGATTTATTCTTCCAATTAATTTGTTTATTTCCTTTTTGTTTAGAAGAAGTTTTCTATTCTCTTTTGGATTATGATTGTTATATGAAGATTGTCTATATAGTGGTATATGTGAATTAATTAAAAATAATTCCCCGTTATTATCTATAGCATAAGAGTCAGCTATACTACCCTTTCCATCTCTTAAAGATTTAACTTCAGAACCTTTTAAAGCAATACCAGCTTCTAAGGTTTCGATAAAAAAATAATTAAAACTAGCTTTTCTGTTAAGACAAATAATTTTTTGACCAAGAGCTATTCTTTTTATCATTAAAGTATTTTAGCAACTTTAAGAGCTTCGGATATTTTCTTTTTTGTTTCTTCTTTAACTTGAACTAGAGGTAGTCTTACATCTGGACTGCACATACCCAACAATGAAGCTGCATATTTAACTGGAGAAGGATTGCTTTCTATGAACATGGCTGAATGAACAGGTTGAAGAATTTTATCAAACTTTTCAGAATCTTTAAATCCATTTGCACATGATTGTTGAAAATTTGAACAAAGTTTTGCTGCTATATTAGCAGTTACACTAATAGACCCGGAGCCTCCTCTTTTATTAAATTCCAGAGAATTATCATCATTACCAGTCAATTGTATAAATTCTTTTCCCATTGCTTTTAATTGCATTTCAACTCTATTAAGATCGCCTGTAGCATCTTTTACACCAGCTATATTTTTTAGTTCGTATAATTTCGTCATTGTTTCAACAGACATATCAATCACAGAACGTGAAGGAATATTATAAATAATAATAGGTATTCCCACACTGTCATTAATCTTTTTATAATGTTGATACAAACCTTCTTGTGTAGGTTTATTATAATAAGGAGTAACAACCAATAAAGCGTCTGATCCAGCTTTTTCAGCATACTTAGAAAGTTCTACTGCCTCAGAAGTAGAGTTAGATCCTGTTCCAGCTATAACAGGTATTTTTCCCTTAGTTTCTTTAATTGAAATTTCTATAATTTTTTTATGCTCATCATGGGATAAAGTTGGGGACTCACCTGTTGTGCCTCCAGGAACAATACCGTTTGTACCATTTTTCAAGTGATAATGAATTAATTTGCGATAAACATCCTCATTTAGAGCATTGTTTTCAAATGGGGTTATTAAGGCTACAATTGATCCTTTAAGCATAAAACAATATAAGGTAATTAATTTTAACTTATGCCTTATAAATTAATTAGTCTAGTATTTTTATTATTTTTTTTAATTATTAATAAAGCCAATTCTGAAAGCGAATTCATTTTACCAGTAAAAAAACCATCAATTTTTAAAAAAATTGAAAAAGATATTACTTCAAAATCCTTTAGTAATTTACCCCAAGAAAAGCCAATCTTGAAAACAACAAATAATGAGCAAAATGTTGTAAAGGAAAAAAAAGAAGAAACGAAAAAAAAAATAATAGTTGATACTAGTTTTATATTTCCGAAAAAAAAACCTGCTACTTATAAAATAGTTTCGAAAGAAGCAAAAAAATCATCAATATTAAATCCTAAAGATTTTGCAAAAGCTAAAGAGACGATTAAATTTGTTAAATCGCGAAAATGGAACAGTGCAATAAAAAGTGCTGAAAAAGTTAAAGATAGAGAATTTAGAACCTTAATTAATTGGATGTATCTAAAAACAACAGGAAATGCAGCTTCATTTAATGATTACAAAAAATTTATAGAAAAAAATCCAGATTATCCAAGAATAAATAGAATAAAATATCTTGCGGAACAAAAGATTTATTTAAGAAATAATTCCCCAACTTCAATAATTAATTGGTTCGAAAAAAATCCTCCTTTAGGAGGCTTGGGAAAAATTAAACTTGCTGAAGCTTTTTTAGAACAAGGAAAAATTGATAAAGTAGAAAAGTTGATTAAAGATGGTTGGGTAACGGCAGAAATAAGAAAAAATGATTTAGGTTATTATAGAGCCAAATTTAAGAAATTTTTAACTTCAGATGATCATTTGAAAAGAGCCGATTATCTAGCGTGGGAAAAAAAATACTGGGATTTGAAAAGAATGCTTAAGTATTTACCAAAAGATGAAAGAGCTCTTTATAACGCTAGACAAATATTAATGAGCAACTCTTATGGTGTTGATAATGCAATTGCCCAAGTTCCAGCTCATCTTAAGAATGACCCAGGATTAGAATTTGATAGATTAAGATGGAGAAACAGAAGAGGCAGATTAGAGTCTTCATTAGAAATCTTATATAAAAATGCAAATAAAACTGAAAGACAAATGATAAGGCCAGATTTGTGGTGGGAACAAAGAAAAAGTGTTGCTAGGTCTTTAATATACAAAAAAAGATATAAAACAGCATATAAAATATCAAGTGAACACTCACTATCATCTGGCTCTTCTTTTGCGGAAGCTGAATGGTTGTCAGGTTGGATAGCACTGTCTTTTTTAAATTCACCAGAATATGCAATTAATCACTTTGAAAATTTTTATAATAATGTTGGGTATCCAATTAGTTTAGCTCGAGGTGCTTATTGGCTTGGTGCTGCTCATAAAGAATTAGGAAACAAGGAAAGAGCAAACAAATATTTTGCCGAAGGAGCAAAATTTCCAATGACCTACTATGGTCAACTTTCATTTAATGAGATAAATCCTGGTGGAAATTTTGAATTAATTGATGACTCTACTTTTGACAAAGATTATGAAAAAGAATTTAATAAAAATAGATTAATTAATCATGTGATATTACTTAAAGAGCTAGATGCTACTAAATATGCAAAAGATATACTAAAACATTTAGCTTCCTTAAATATAGAAAAAGGAAGTGAAGTTTTGGCTGCCAGATTATCTACAACTATTGGGAGATATGATTTTGCAATTCAAATATCAAAACAAGCTTCTTATGAAAAAAGATTCTACAATAAATTTAATTATCCAATTATTAATACTCCTAAAGAAATTAATAATAAAATTATGCCTAATTCAGAAGTTGTTCTAGCCATAATAAGGCAAGAAAGTGAATTTGATTCTAAAGCCAATAGCTGGGCAGGTGCTAGAGGAATGATGCAATTAATGAAGTACACGGCTAAAATTGTTGCTAAACAAGCAAAGCTACAATATAGCATTAGTAAATTAACTCGAGATCCAGAATATAATATTAAATTAGGATCTTACTATTTTAATTCTTTAATTGAAGATTATAATGGAATATATCCATTTGCCATAGCAGCTTACAATGCTGGACCTAATAGAGTTAAAACTTGGCGAAGAGTAAATGGAGATCCATCAAAAGGAAAATTATCATATGTTAATTGGATTGAGCTAATTAGATTTGAAGAGACAAGAAACTATGTTCAAAGAGTATTGGAAAACATAAACGTCTATAAATATATGTTAAGCAAAGAACCTGTAACGATAGATAATTTCTTCAATTAATTGTGGCGGAAGAGGAGAGATTCGAACTCTCGGTACGATATTACTCGTACGGTTAGTTAGCAACCAACTGGTTTAAACCGCTCACCCACTCTTCCAAAAAACCAAGTTTATTTAGTACTATTTATTTAATATTTAACTTATAAATCAATCAAAAAAATGGTCAAATGAAGAAAAGTTTATTAAAGGGGTCATTATTTACTGTTGGAGCATCTTTTTGGTGGGGTGTTATAGGCGTATTTTATTTTAAATTTGTATCTTTTGCTTCACCTTTAGAACTAACAATTCATAGAACAATATGGACAGCTTTGCTTTTAGTAATAACTACTAACTATTATTCAAAATGGTCAGAATTTAATAGACTTATAAAAAAACCTAAAAGTTTAATAATACTTCTAATAACAGGATTATTGATATCAATAAATTGGTTTACATGGCTCTATGCTGTTAGTACGAACAATCTTTTAGATGGTAGCTTAGGTTATTATATTTTTCCAATTTTAAGTGTTTTTTTCGGAATCATATTTTTAAATGAACCATACAATAGAAATAAGATTATATCGGTCGTTTTAGTCATTCTTTCATTTTTTTATCTTTTGTATCATTTAAAAACTATTCCTTGGATTGGCATAACAGTTGCTGTTACTTTTAGTTTATATGGATTAATAAGAAAAAAGATTAACGTTTCGTCTGATATTGGTCTTTTAGTTGAAACATTATTAATGACGCCTTTAGCGCTTTTATTATTTTATTATCTATTTAAAAATAACTTAAATATTTTTTCTATTAATAAGCCAGATTTATCTTTTTATTTATTTTGGGCAGGTTTCATGACTTTGATACCTTTATTTTGGTATACAAAAGGATTTAATTTAATAGGAATAGGTCCAGCTAGTATGATATTTTTTTTAACACCTACTGCACAGTTTTTTCTTGGTATTCTCTACTATAATGAACCATTAGTGCTACATAAATTAATTAGCTTTATCTTTATCTGGATAGCTGTAATTATTTATTTGAATGAATTACGTAAAGAATAAATTGATATCATCAAAAATGGTACAATTAAAGATAAAAGAAATGAAATAAAAAGTAAGTTAGTTCTGATAAAAAAAGAAAAATTATCAATATCTATTAGATTCCCCACTAAGATACTGCTTTGAAAATTTTGACTAGGAAAAAAAAGCAATCCAAATAAAAGACCAGCAATTATAGAAGATGATGCAAGAATTGAGTCGATTTTCTTATTAAAAAAACCATAAAATATTGTTATTACAGCTGCACAACATAATAGATCTGCTAATAAGAATAAGTATAGGATACTGAACCCTTTTGATGCCAAGAAAAAAACTATGATACATAATATTACAATTATTAGATTAACTTTTTTGTTATTATCTTTGCCCTCTAATGATTTATTAATTTGATTTCCGTTTACTATTATTAAGCTAGAAATAGCATTTATTAATGTATCAATCGTACTAAGTGTTAAAGAAAGAGCTAAAACTAGTATAGCAATAACTATAAGAGAATTGTTATCATCAAGTATTAAGTCAAAGAAACCTAAATCGGGTATTACCTTAGGATTTAAAGAGTATGCGATAAGCCCTGAATAACCCATCCAAAAAACAATAATAAATATGAGTATTGAAGAATATATTAAACTTAATTTTAAAACAGAGTCATTTTTTGCCGAAAAAACTCTTTGCCAATTTCCTTGATGAAATAAATTAGTAGCTGCAACTGCAATGAAAAAAGTTAATCCTGCTGTATAATTTGGTAAGTAATTTATATCAACTAATTTAGGAGAATTTTTTTTGATTAATTCAAAACTGGGTAAATCTATATTATTTAAAACCAAAAAAACAGATAACAAAATTACTAAAGTAATAAAAATAAATTGGTATTTATCAGTGATAATTGAAAGTTTAAAACCACCCCTAAGTATATAAAGTAAACAAATTATTAAAGTAAAAGCAGATGTAATCCATAAAGGGACATTTGATAAGAAATTTAATAAAAACGCTATAGCAGTAACTTCAGCTATTAAAAATATAGTCATATAAAAGAAAATTAAGAATAAACTTATCTTGAGTATACCCATACCAAATCTTTTCTTTATGAATTGAGTTAATGTAAGCCCATTAGGAAATTCCTTTCTGATTTTTGGTCCAAAACTAATCAAAAATAACATAGGTGCTGCAGTACCCAATGCATAACCAATTACAGCCCCCATACCACCCCACGTTGCTGCAGATGCAGGACCAAATAAAATCCAGGCTCCTAAAGCTGAAGCTGTTAAACTTGTAGTTAGTGAAAAAGAATTTTCATTTCTATCTCCAACTATATAGCTCTTCTTATTTGAAATTTTTTTAGAATTTAAAAAACCTAAAATGACAAAAAATGATCCAACAAATAGAATTAAAGCTAATGAAGATTGTGATGATATATAAATTTTTTCCATATTTCCCTCACTGAATTACCGGTCAGGTTCTTAGGGTTTAATCTCAGTCTTGATAGACACCCCTTTTTAGTCTTATCTTCTTAATTCGTTGTACAGAAAGTTTGCTATAGAGTCCATTCCTTTAATGTTACTTTTTTCTTCTGCTATAGGATTGTAATTTGTATTAGTGTTAATATCATAAGTGTAATGAGTGCCGTCTTTGCTTTTAATATATTCAATTCCAGCAATTTCAATACCATTTGATTTTAAAAGTTGTTCATATTTTTTAATTTCAACGTTTTTATAATCCTTTATAATCATAAATTTATTTCCATCAGGATTTGTAGGACAAAACTTTTCTTCTACGTTACAAGCGTCTGAAGGGCATAGTTCGAAACCACTTGATGCGTCAACTTGAACTGCATATAAAAATTTTCCTTTCACAAACTCGACTCTTGTAATGACCTTTGGATCTGAATCAATATATTCTTGTAATAAAGTTATTCCATCAATTGAGTCTTCAAAACTTTTATTTAGATATTTTTCAAGCTCAGATGTATTTTCAAAGTATTTAACACCCAAGCCTTTTCCTCCTCTATTGTGTTTTGTAATAAAAGGCTTATCGAATTTTTTTGATTGTTCTAAAAGTTCTTTTTTATTTTTTGCATAATAAGTTTTTGGAAATTTCAGATTAAACTTTTCCAGTTCTCTATATTGTTCTTTTTTACTTATCTCTAATTCAAGAGCCCTCGAATTATTTATAATTCTTCTTTTTTTTTGTTCTAACCAAGTTAATAAGTTTTTCGTATTTTCTGGAGCATATCTATGACCACGCGAATGAGAACTTGCACTCATACGATTGTAAAATATTCCCTCTGGTGGATTGCTCTTATAATTAAAATTTTCTTTATCCATGTGCCATTCTTCAAAAGGAGCTTTAATTTTTTTAAAACTTTTCCTTAATGGAATTAACCATTCATCATTTTCATGTATTACGTATATTTTTTTCATATTTAGAACCTATGTTCTTTACAATTTAACCTTCGATTTAGTTATTTTATTATAGAAGGCTTGAATTAGCTTCTACAAGTACAGTCTAAATAAGAACAATTACCTGCACAGCTTCCATGGCAGTTACATTTACAATTACACTTTTTTGTTCTTTTAGACATTTAATTCAAATGAATATTATATAAACCTTTATTTGCAATCATTTATTTCGACGCACTTATTAAATTGCTAAAACCTCAGGTAAATATGCAAATGATGCGGTGTCTATCTTTGAAGAATGTTCTTTTCTCATTTTCCAACTGTTATTTATCCCTGCTTGAGCTACACTAATTGCATTTCTTCCATACTTAGCATTTGTAAAATCTATTGCCTTCATTAAAGTTTGTGACTTATTTTCTATGATTGGTGCTAATAAGTTTAATTCATTTTCACTTGAGTCTGCTAATTTAGATAAAATAACTCCAGCTTTTTGATAAAAATATCCATATTTATATATTTTTTTTAATCCGTCCATTCCTATTTTTACTAACTCTAAGCTGTTACTTGTAGAAACTGGCAAATCAATAGTAACGGAATTTGAATAATATTTTCTATTTTTATCAAAAGGGCTTGTTCTAATAAATATAGTTATTGATCTTGTTGTTTGTTTATCATTTCTAATTTTTTCAGCTGCATTTAAGCAGTGAGTAGTAATAGATTCTTGTAACTTCTCTAAACTTTCAACTTTTTTTCCAAATGATCTCGAAACACAACAGCTTTTTCTTTTAGTTTCTTGTGTTTCTAAATTAATGCATGGAATTCCTCTTAGCTCCATTACTGTTTTTGCTCCTAGAACATTTGTACTTTTCCTAACCCAACTATTAGATATATTCTTTAATTTATAAGCTGTTTCTATTCCATTCTTTATATACAATTTAGATAATTGTTTTCCAACTCCCCAAACTTCTGAGATATGAAAATTTTTTAAATTTTCATCTACATTTTCCTTTAAATAGATAACTCCAGTTTTGTTTTTTTTTGCTATATGATTAGCTATCTTGCTTAGAGTTTTTGTATTAGAGATCCCAACACTTGTCGGTATACCTGTCCATTTTAAGACTCTCGCCCTTATCTTTTTTCCATAATTTTCTACTTCTTTCTCTTCAACATGTGATAAATCTACGAATGCTTCATCTATCGAATAAATTTCAATTTTATTTGAAAAAGATCTTAAAGTTTTCATTACTCTTCTAGAAATATCTCCGTATAATGCATAGTTCGAAGAAAAAATATAAACATTATTTTTTTTAACAAGTTCTTTAACTTTAAAATATGGTTCCCCCATTTTAATTCCAATTTTTTTTGCTTCTGTAGATCTCGAAATAACACAACCGTCATTATTAGAAAGTACAACAACTGGTTTACTTTTTATCTTTGGATTAAACAATCTTTCGCATGAAACATAAAATGAATTGCAATCTATTAAAGCAACTTTATTTCGTTTACTGCTGTTTATGTATGACATACGTTACCACTCCCCAAATTATTATTTCTGGATTTTCTGTGAGATTAATTTTATCTAATATATTTTTTGATCCTGAAGTAAGGTAACTAAGTTTCTTTTCCTTGATCAAGGTTTTTACTACAAGTTCTTCATTTACATTTGCTATTACAGTTGAAAAATTTTTTGGATCTATGCTCTTATCTACTATTAACAAGTCACCATGATAAATTCCTACGTTCGTCATAGACTTTCCTTGTACTCTTATTATAAATGTTGCTGGTGCATTTTTTATAAGGTGTGAATTAAGATCTATGTCATCTTCAATATAATCAGTTGCAGGTGAAGGAAAACCAGCTCCTACTTTATGTAAATAATATGGTATTGTTAATTTCATAATGTTCTTGTTTTGTTCTTTATAGAGTATAAAACTACTTCAAGTCAAGTCATTAATTGGGTCAATATGCATTTAGATTTAATAAAAAAAAATAAGTAAAAGACATTATGAAAAAATTTTTAGTAATAATTTGCTTATTAATCATATCGTCTGCAGCTAATGCGGAATCGAAATTACAAACAATAAAAAAAAATGGAGAATTAAGAGTTGGCACAACTGGTGACTGGGACCCAATGTCAATGAAAGATCCGGCAACAAATAAATATAAAGGATTTGATATTGATGTGATGAATGAACTAGCTAAAGATTTAGGAGTAAAAGTAAAATTTATTCCTGCTGAATGGAAAACAATAGTAGCTGGGATAACAGCTGATAGATACGATATTTCTACAAGTGTAACTAAAACACCTAAAAGAGCCGAAGTAGCTGGATTTACAGCCACTTATTATAAGTATGGAACCGTTCCATTGGTTCTCAAAAAAAATCTAAAAAAATTTCCAACTTGGGATTCATTAAATAACAAGAAAGTCACAATAGCCACAACATTGGGAACATCTCAGGAAGAGAAAGCAAAAGAATTTTTTCCAAAATCTAAACTTAAATCCGTTGAAGCTCCAGCTAGAGATTTTCAAGAGGTTTTGGCCGGACGAGCAGACGGAAATATTACAAGTTCTCTTGAGGCTAATAAATTAATTATTAAGTATCCTCAATTAGCTATAGTGCCTGATGGGGGAAAAAACCCTGCATTTTTAGCGATGATGGTTCCAAAAGGTGACAAGATTTGGAATGATTACGTCAGCAATTGGATTAAGAGAAAGAAAGCTTCTGGATTTTTTATGACTTTGGAAGCTAAATATAATTTTAAAAGCCTATAATTTAAGTTTAAATACTCTTAATTTACAAATATAATCTTAAGGTGAAATTTTTAAGATTAATTGCAATATTTTTTTTTCTACAGGGATGCAGTTCAGATTATGAATGGGGTTGGTACATCCTTAGTCCTAATAATGTCGAAGGCTTAACTAATCTAAAATTTTTGGTTAGTGGTATTACTACCACAATTTATATTTCTGTAGTTTCAATTATTCTAGCAATGATTATCGGCTTAATAGTCGCTTTACCATCTCTCTCAAAAAATAAATTTCTAAGTTATTTTAATATAACTTATGTAGAAATTGTTAGAGCCATTCCGCTATTAGTATTAATACTTTGGATTTACTATGGTCTTCCAATTATGTTAGGAGTAAGCTTCTCCCCTTTTGTGTCTGGTATAATTGCTTTAACAATTAGTGAAAGTGCATTTCAAGCAGAAATTTTCAGGGCTGGTATTAATTCAATTAGCAAAGGTCAGCATGAAATATCAGAGTCACTAGGTATGAGTTTTTGGAAAAAAATGAGACTCGTAATTCTCCCCCAAGCTATAAAAGTGGTATTACCTGCAATGGGCAACCAATTTGTCTATGTATTAAAAATGTCTTCATTAGTGTCAATTATTGGTATTGCTGATCTAACTAGAAAAGCTAATGAACTTGTTACAACTACTTATAGACCACTGGAAATTTATACTTTTCTTATTCTTGAGTACCTAGTTTTGATCTTAGTTGTATCTTATTTTGTTAGAAAGTTGGAAAATAAATTAAAATACAAATAATTTTTTAAAAGATACTCTAAATACTCTTCTTAAAAAGAATGGGACAAATGTTAATACGACTAAACCCATAACCCAATTAGTGATCATAATTGTATAGAAAATATCCTGATATCCCCCATTCTTAATATTGATCACATACCATAGTGACATAAAAGGTATTAAAGTAAGTCGGAGTATAGTCATATATAAGCTGTAAGTGGGTCTTTTGAGAGCCTGAAATAAAGCTGAAGTAATAAAGAAGACTGGATATACTGGTCCTATTAATGCAGCAACCTGCAAATAAAGAGCACCTTTTTGAATTACTTGAGGATCGTTTGTAAAAAAAGATATAATTAATTCTGATGTTATATAGATAAAAATTCCAGCCATAACCATAAACCCTGAGCCGAACATTAAAGCCTTTCCATAAACTTCTTTAACTCTAATATACATTTTTGCCCCAAAATTTTGACCTGCAATTGATAGAACAGCGGTATTCAATCCTATCACTGGTAAAAGTAAAACTTGTTCAATTCTTACTGCTGTGCCATAACCTGCTGTAGCTAATTCACCAAACTGGCCTACAAAATAAAAGATATTAAATACACCAAACATAATCATAAGCATGGTAAACATAATTGGAACTGACTGTTTAAAAAGTGTGCTTATATATTCTATCTTCGGCTTAAAGCATTCAATGTTAAGATATTTTTTTAATTTACAACAATAAACCTTATTAGCTAGATAAATTAATCCTATAAATTGAGATACTAGTGTGGCAATTGCTAAACCAGCTATATCAAAAGCAGGGACAAATCCATAACCAAAAACAAATAGAGGATTTAGAAATATATTTAAAAAAAAAGTAAATATTAAAACATTTCTATAACTTTTTGTATCACCTTGAGCATTTAGAGTTCCATTCAAAGATAATTGAATTAGTACAATTATAGCACCAAAAAATATAATGTCTAAATATTCTCGAGTTAAAATAATACTTTCCTCACTTGAACCCATAATTCTTAAAAGTTCATCTGAAAAATTTAAGCCAAATAGTGTAACGAAAATTGATATTGCTATCGCAAAAACTATAGACTGAGCAACATACATTGAAGCCTTTCTATTTTCCTTGGCACCAATAGAGTTGCTTATCAATGCAGTTGTTCCTGCTCCAATTCCAACTGCCACTGCAATTGCTATGAAATATATTGGCCACGATTTTGCTATTGCTGCTAACGCTTCAGGGGAAATTCTTCCTGCCCAATAAGTATCTACAAGATTATAAAATGTTTGAAATAATGATCCAGTGCTGGCAGGAATAGTTACTTTTCTTAATAATTGCCAAATCGAACCCTTTGTTAAATCCATAATAATTAGTATTCCTTTTGGAACTTATGCTTTCTTCCGACTTTTTTAGCAAGGTTAATTTGGCTTTGTCTCATACGAAATCTTGATTTTTGAGAGCTAGAGAGTGTGTCATAACAACTTGGACAGGATACACCCTCTTCATATTTGTTTGATTTACTATCGTTTGTAGAAATTGGTGTTCGGCAACCACTACACATAGAGAAAGTTCCTTGTTTAAGTTTATGTTTAAGTGAGACTCGATTGTCAAAAACATAGCACTCTCCTTCCCATAAACTGTCTTTTCTTTTTATTTTCTTTAAATAATTTAGTATCCCGCCTTTAAGCTGAAAGACATTTTTAAAACCTTTCTTTTTTAAAAATATAGAAGCTTTTTCACATCTAATTCCTCCAGTGCAAAACATTGCAACAGGTTTAGTTTTTTTGATCTTTTTTAAATATTTAGGAAAATCTCTAAAATTTTGTATTTTAGGATTAATTGAATTTTTAAAAGTCCCAACATCATATTCAAATGGTTTTCTAGCATCTATTACTAATGTTTCTTTATTTGAAATAAGTCTATTCCAAGATTTAACTGAAATATATTTATTTAATTTTTTATTTTTTGGATTAATCTTTAATCCTAATGGAACTACTTCTTTTTTAATTTTTATTTTTCCTTTGTGAAATGGTTGAAAATTGCTTGAAGAAATGTTTCTACTATCAAAATCTTTGAATTTAAATTCTTGTTTTAATCTTTTAATAACGTCTCTTATATTTTTTTTATCACCAGCAATAGTTCCGTTTAGTCCTTCTGAAGAAAAAATTATTGTACCTTTTATATTCTTTTTGGAAAACTCCTCTTGAAATAAAGACTTATATTTTTTTAATGATTTAATCTTTTTAAACTTATAAAACCCAAATACAATAAACATTATTTTTTAATACAAATTGTAAACCCATCACCAATAGGAATAATATTTTTTATTACTCTGTTATCTTGTTTAACGTGATTATTAAATTCCCTCATAATATTGGTAAATTTATCTTTTTTAGAGTCATCAGCAACTTCTCCATGCCATAAAACATTATCAATTATTATAAGACCATTTTTATCAATCAAATCAACACAAGTATCATAATAAATAAGGTAGTTTTCTTTATCAGCGTCTATGAAAATTAAATCAAATTTCTGGTTAGAGTTTTTTAATTCTTTCAAACTCTCAGTGGCAGGTTTGATAATTTGTTTAATTCTATTTTCATTTGCCTTATCATAAAAGAATTTAGCTTTATTGCTAAACTCATGATTTTTATCTAAACTAATTAGAGTTCCATCAGAAGGAAGTGCTAAAGCCATAGATAAAGCGCTAAAACCTGTAAAACTTCCAATCTCTAAGATTTTTTTAATATTTGAAATTTTAACTATCGTTTGCAGAAATTGAGCTTGTGATATCGATATTTGTAATCTTTTCTGATCTCCAAGACTTATATTATATTGAATTATTTCATTCTGAACACTAGTTAAACTTTCTGAGTGATTAATAATATACTGTTCAAGATTGTAAGTTAAATCTAATTTTTTAGGCATAATTAGCCTGTTAAAAGTTTTTTTAGAATTTCATTTGTCAACTGAGGATTAGCTTTTCCACCTGATAACTTCATAACTTCACCGACAAAAAATCCAAATAATTTTTCCTTTCCTGCTTTATACTGGTCAACTTTATCTTTGTTCTTGGTTAATATTTGATTAATCATTTTTTCTAATTCTTTAGGATCACTTTGTTGTTTCATGCCTTTTGACTCAATAATCTTTTTAGGATTATCTCCACTTTGAACCATGATTTCGAAGACTTCTTTTGCTATCCTGCCAGAAATTTCACTTGATTTAATTGATTTTACTAACTCAGCTAAATTTTTTGCAGATACTGGTGAAGTTAAAATACTAAGGCCCTTATCATTTAACATCGCAAATAAATCTCCCATCATCCAATTTGCAGCAAGTTTTTTATCAGATAGTTTAGCAACTTCCTCATAGTAATCAGAAATAGCTTTTTCTGAAACTAATACATTTGCTTCGTAAGGACTTAATCCATATTCTTTTATAAATCTTTCTTTTTTTTTATCCGGTAATTCAGGTAGGGACTTTTTTAAATCATCGACCATTTTTTTTTCAAGTGTTAGTGGTAAAAGATCAGGGTCTGGAAAATATCTGTAATCATGTGCATCTTCTTTTGATCTCATAGATCTAGTTTCATTTTTTTTTGTGTCAAAAAGTCTTGTTTCTTGTTCTATATTTTTTCCATTATCTAATAGTTCAACTTGTCTCTTTGCCTCATATTCAATGGCCATTTGCATGAATTTAATTGAATTAACATTTTTAATTTCACATCTAGTACCAAGTTTTTTATCACCGACTTTTCTTACAGAAACATTTACATCTGCTCTTAAAGATCCTTCTTGCATGTTTCCATCGCAAGTACCTAAATATCTCATAATAGTTCTGAGTTTTTTAATATAAGCGTTTACTTCCTCGGGTGATCTAATGTCAGGTTTGCTTACGATTTCCATTAGAGCAATACCAGAACGATTTAAATCAACGTAAGTATTTGATGGGTCCATATCATGTATGCTTTTGCCTGCATCTTGTTCTAAATGAAGTCTTTCTATACCAACTTCCTTAGACCCATATGGCATATCCAACATAACTTTACCTTCACCAACAATTGGATTTTTATATTGTGATATTTGATAACCTTGTGGTAAGTCAGCGTAAAAGTAATTTTTTCTATCAAATACTGAATAATTATTTATTTTAGCATTTAAACCAAGGCCTGTTTTTACTGCTTGTTTAATGCATTCCTCATTAATTACTGGTAACATTCCAGGAAATGCAGAGTCAATTAAACTAACTTGATTATTTGGATCAGCTCCAAATTTAGTAGATGAACCAGAAAAAAGTTTAGAGTTTGAAAGAACTTGAGCATGTACTTCCAGGCCAATAATTACTTCGTACTTACCTTTCTCTCCGTTTATAAAATAATCAAATTTTTCTTTGCTCATGACCACCATTTTTTAATTTTATTTTTAAAGCCACAGTTCTTTTCAAACGCATATCCTATATTTAGTATTTTTTGCTCATCTAAAGGTTTTCCTATTAATTGTAATCCTAGTGGGTAACCTTGCTTATCTACTCCTGCAGGTAAAGATAAAGCTGGTAATCCAGCCAAGTTAACTGGAACTGTAAAAATATCATTTAAATACATCGATACTGGATCGTTAGTTTTCTCTCCTATCTTAAATGCAGAACTTGGAGTTGAAGGTGTAAGAATGGAATCAACTTTTTTAAAATTATTATCAAAATCTTTTTTTATTAGCTGTCTAACTTTTTGAGCTTTTAGATAATAGGCATCGTAATAACCTGAAGACAAAACATAAGTACCTATTAATATTCTACGTTTTACTTCATCTCCAAAGCCCTCAGATCTAGTATTTTCATACATATCAATTAGATCTTTGCTCTTTTGAGATCTATAACCGTATCGTACACCATCATATCTTGCTAAATTTGAAGATGCTTCAGCTGGAGCAACAATATAATAGGTTGGTAAGGCATATTTTGTATGAGGTAGTGAAATGTCAATTAACTCTGCACCTAGATCTTTTAATATTTTTTTTCCTTTTTCCCATAGCTCATCAATTTCTTTTGGCATATTATCTACACGATACTCCTTAGGAATTCCAATCTTTAGTCCTTTAATATTATCTTTTAAATTTTTTGAATAAAATTCTTTTTTTTTATTAATTGAAGTAGAGTCCTTTTCATCAAAACCAGACATGGCTTCAAGCATTATAGCGCAATCAGTTACAGTTTTTGTCATTGGTCCTGCTTGATCTAGCGATGAAGCAAAAGCAACGATACCCCACCTTGAACATAATCCATAAGTTGGTTTAAGACCCACTGTACCTGTAAATGAAGCTGGTTGTCTTATAGAACCACCAGTATCAGTACCAATTGTTGCTGGAGTTAAATTAGCTGCCAGTGCTGAAGATGATCCTCCAGAAGATCCGCCTGGAACTAGTTGATCAGCAACTGGATTAATAACATTACCAAAAAAACTTGTTTCATTAGAAGAACCCATAGCAAACTCATCACAATTTAATTTACCAAGTAAAAAAGCGCCACTATCCCATAAATTTTTTGTAACAGTTGACTCGTAAGATGGAACAAAATTATTTAAAATATTACTTCCTGCTGTTGTTTTTACATTTTCAGTGCAAAATAAATCTTTGACAGCTAGAGGAATTCCAGGAAGAATCTGGTCATAATTTGGTCTTTGATCAAACTGTTTTGCTTTTTGCAGAGCTTGATCAAAAGTAGTTGTAACAAAGGTATTGAGTTTTTTTGCACCTTCGATATTTTTTATGTAAGCTTGAGTTAGGTCTAATGATGAGATCTTCTTTAATCTAACATTTTCTACAATTTCTTTTAAACTTTGATTAGTTAGATCATTCATTATTCTACTACCTTGGGAACTACAAAAAACTCTTCATTTTGTTGTGGAGAATTTTTTAAAATTTTATCTCTTATTTTTCCATCCTTTATTTGATCTTTTCTATATCTCAAAGACTCATTCAATATAGATGTTAATGGTTCTACTTTATCAGTATTTAATTCATTTAATTGCTCAATAAACTTGAAAATTGAGTTTAAATCTTTAGTTAGGCTATTTACTTTGGCTTCATCTAACGAAATTCGAGCCAATTTAGCAACATGTTTAATTTTTTCTTTATCTAAGGACATTTGTGAAATAAGTTAACTAATTAAGTTTTATCACAAATTAGGTAAATTTCATGCTTGATATTGATGTATTTATTGAAAAAATTAAGAAAAAATCCAGGTTATTAGGTGTTGATCCTGGTGGCAAAAGAATAGGTATAGCTATTTCGGATGAAAATAAAATCGTTGCGACTCCTTATACTACGATTATTAAAGAAAATTACGCTGATTTTATTTCTCAATTTAGGAAAATAGTAGAGGAATATGAAATCGAAGGGATAGTCGTAGGTAATCCAATTAATATGGATGGATCTGAAGGATCTTCTTCTCAATCTGCTAAAGATTTGGCTAAAAATCTTTCAAAAGATATTACAAAAAATATCACCTTATGGGATGAAAGACTTTCAAGCCAAGGAGCCTTTAATTTATCCAGTGATTTAGCTATAAATTCATCCAAAAAAGTAAAGAAATTAGATCAAAATTCAGCTCAATTTATCCTGCAAGGAGCACTAGATTATTATCACAAAAAAATTACTTGATATAATGCAGTAAAAGGCCTATAGAGTTGATTTTAATGGCAACTGTAAAAAAAGTTTCAGCTATTAAAAATACTCCCAAACATTTATTAGGTATTCAAAATTTATCAGTTCAAGAAGCAAAAAGTATATTAAATGAAGCAAAATCTTTTATTAAATTAAATAGAAGTAGCTCAAAAAAACTAGATCTGCTTAGAGGAAAAACTCAAATTAATTTATTTTTTGAACCTTCAACTAGAACACAAAGCTCATTTGATTTGGCTGGAAAAAGACTGGGCGCTGACGTAATGACAATGAATATGGGTAATTCAGCTCTTAAAAAAGGTGAAACCTTAATTGATACAGCAATGACATTGAACGCAATGCATCCAGATATAATTGTTATAAGACACCAAGACTCTGGTGCACCCAACCTTCTTTCTCAAAAAGTAAATTGTACTGTGATAAATGCAGGTGACGGAAGAAGAGAACACCCTACTCAAGCACTGTTAGATGCTTTAACAATAATTAATAGAAAAGGAAACATAGAGGGATTAAAAATTGCGATATGTGGTGACATACTCCATTCGAGAGTAGCTAGATCAAATATTTATCTTATGAATATGCTTGGAGCGGAGGTTAATGTCATAGCACCAAAAACTTTAATGCCTCATGATATTGAAAAGTTAGGAGTGAAAGCTTTTACAGATATGAAAAAAGGATTGGATGGCTGTGATATAGTTATGATGCTAAGACTACAAAATGAAAGAATGCAAGGATCATTTCTTCCATCTAAGAGAGAGTACTACGAATTTTTTGGATTAACTCCAGAAAAACTTAAACTTGCTAACAAGGATGCTTTACTTATGCATCCAGGTCCAATGAACAGGGGTGTTGAAATTGATACAAAGTTAGCTGATGATATTAATGTTAGTCTAGTAAAGGAACAAGTTGAATTAGGAGTAGCTGTTAGGATGGCATGTTTAAAATTATATTGTAAATAAATGAAAGAAAAAATTTTAACTAATCTAAGAATTATAGATCCATCACAAAAAATGGATGAGATAGGTAATATAATTATTAATGATAAAGGAAAAATAAAATCTATTGGAAAAAGTACAAAAAGTTCTGACACTTCCAAATCAGCAGAAAAAATTGATTTAAAGGGACATATAGCTATCCCTGGAATAGTTGATATGAAAGCTTTTGTTGGTGAGCCCGGATTTGAGTATAAAGAAAACTTTAGAACGCTTAGTCAAGCTGCTCTAGCTGGAGGCGTAACATCTATTGTTACCATGCCAAATACTAAGCCGATTATAGATAATGTCTCTATGGTAGACTTTATAATCAGAAGAGGCAGAGACAAAGCAAAAGTAAATCTATATCCTTGTGCTTCAATTACAAGACAGACTGAAGGTAATCAAATGACTGAATTCGGTTTATTAAAAGCGAGAGGAATAATCGGTTTTAGCGATGTAAATAAAACTATTCAAAACACAGAATTGATGTCTAGGATAATGAATTATGCATCTGATCTGGATGTATTAATCATGCAACATGCAGAAGACTATGAGCTATCAAAAAATTCATGCATAAATGAAAGTGAAGTAGCTACAAGATTAGGTTTACAAGGGGTTTCAGATATAGCAGAAAAAATTATTATTGAAAGAGATCTATCTTTATTAAGTGAATTCCCTTGTAGATATCATATTAATCAGATCTCATCAAAAAATTCTTTAAATGTAATTAAAAAAAATAAATCTAACGGGATTAAATTTAGCACAGGTGTATCAATAAATAATTTATCATTAAATCAAAATGATATTGGAGAATTTAGAACTTTTCTAAAGTTATCGCCTCCCCTAAGAAGTGAAGAAGATAGGCTTTCTCTAATTGAGGGCATAAAAAATGATCTTATAGATGTAATTGTATCAGATCATATTCCTGAAGATGAAGAGAGCAAAAGATTACCATTTGCTCAAGCTGCTACAGGTTCAATCGGTATAGAAACATTGCTATCTCTTGCTTTAGAACTTTATCATAATGAGTCTTTGCCTTTAGGTAAAATTATAAGATGTTTAACGATAAACCCTTCAAAGATTTTAAAAATCAATAAAGGAACTTTAAAAAAAGGTTCAGATGCTGATCTTTGTATATTTGATCTAGAAAAACCCTGGGTAGTGAAAGCTGAAAATTTAAAATCAAAATCTAAGAACACTGCAATTGAAAACAGAAAACTTCAAGGCAAAGTAAAAATGACTTTACTAAATGGTGAAGTTGTATACTCAAATTAATGGATGTAAATTTAATAATTGTTACTCTATATTCTTATCTATTAGGATCTATACCTTTTGGATTAATTTTAACGAAAATATTTCTTAAAAAAGACATAAGAAAAGTTGGATCAGGTAATATTGGTACCACAAACGTACTTCGCACAGGAAATAAATTTCTTGCACTGGGGACATTAATTCTTGATTTATTAAAAGGGTTTGTTTCTGTTTACTTCACATTATCTTATTATGAAAGTTTAACATTTTATTCTGGCCTAATTTGTTTAATTGGTCATATTTTTCCAGTGTGGCTAAAATTTAATGGAGGTAAAGGTGTAGCAACATATCTCGGAGTTATTTTAGCTCTTTCATATAAATTTTTTTTAGTCTTTGGCGTTAGTTGGATTGCTTTATCTTTATTATTTAGATTTGCATCTTTGTCCTCGATAGTTTCTTCTCTAATAGTTTTTATTTACGGATATTTTTCTGAAAGTAACAGCTACTCTCTTCTACTTTTTATTTTTTTTATAATCATTCTTTTTACACATAAACAAAATATTGTTAGACTCAAAAATTCTGAGGAAAATAAAATTAAGTTATAAGTACTGTCTTTTCTAGTTTTTCAATAATAAATTTGACAAACTCGTCTTATTTTGAAAATAAACAATTAATGAACTTAGTAATTGTTGAAAGTCCGGCAAAAGCGAAAACAATAAATAAATATTTAGGAAAAGATTATTTAGTTTTAGCCAGTTATGGACATATAAGAGATTTACCATCAAAGAATGGATCTGTAGATCCAAATAACAAATTTCAAATGGAATGGGAAATTGACTCTTTTTCAAAAAAATATTTAAAAGAAATTACTAATGCTGCTGAAGAATCAGACAAAATTATTTTAGCAACCGATCCAGATCGTGAAGGTGAAGCAATAGCTTGGCATGTAAAAGAAGTTTTAGAAAAAAAAAAGCTGTTAAAGGATAAAAATTTAGAACGAGTAGTCTTCAACGAAATAACAAAAAAAGCAATTCTTGATGCTATTAAAAATCCTAGAGAAATACATTTACCATTAGTTGAAGCTTATTTGGCAAGAAGAGCATTAGATTATCTTGTTGGATTTAATATCTCTCCTATACTTTGGACAAAGCTCCCAGGTTCTAAATCTGCAGGCAGAGTACAATCAGTTGCTTTAAAACTTATTACTGAAAGAGAAAAAGAAATAGAGTTGTTTAAACCTGAAGAATACTGGACACTTACATCTGATTTCACAAATAAAGATAATAAGAATATTTTTTCAAAATTAAGTTTATATAATGGTAATAAAATTGAGAGATTTTCTTTTAAAAATAAAGAAGAAATTCAAAAAGCTATTGATGTAATTAATAAAACTCAATTTAAAGTTTCTGATGTAAATACTAAAGTATATAGAAGAAATCCTTTAGCTCCATTTACTACTTCAACTTTACAGCAAACTGCTTCAGGACGATTTGGTTTTGGTGCTTCAAGAACAATGCAAATTGCCCAACGTCTTTATCAGGGAGTAGACATCGAAGGAGAAACAACTGGTTTAATCACCTATATGAGAACAGATGGTACAAACATTTCAAGAGAAGCGATAGAAGATTTTAGAAAATTTATTGTTAAAGATTATAGCAATAAATATTTGCCTGACTCACCTAATAGTTATACAGGTAAAAAAGCAAAAAATGCCCAAGAAGCTCATGAAGCAATCAGACCAACGGATATAAAGAGAAAACCCTCTGATATAAAAAAATATATAAATGCAGATCAATTTAAACTTTATGAACTAATATGGAGTAGAGCTCTTTCATCTCAAATGACACCAGCTGAGTTTGATAGAAATACAATAATTATTTCATCAGAAGATAACAAAACAAATTTTAGAGCTAGTGGGTCTATAATTAAATTTGACGGTTTTTTAAAAGTTTATCAAATTCAAGAAACTGACGAAGATGCTAAGAACATTTTACCAGAGGTTAAAGTTGGAGAGGAAATAAGTATTTTAAAATTAAATGATGAACAGCATTTCACAGACCCACCTCCAAGATATTCTGAAGCCAGTTTGGTTAAAAAAATGGAAGAATTGGGTATAGGTAGACCTTCTACATATGCAAGTATTATATCAGTATTATCTACCAGAAATTACGTTGAATTAATGAACAAAAGGTTTCATCCAACTGATAGAGGGAAACTAATATCTGCATTCCTAGAAAAACTATTTTCAAGGTATGTAGATTATAACTTTACAGCTGATTTAGAAAATCAACTTGATGAAATTACCAGTGGAAAAATTGAATGGGTACAAGTGTTAAATAATTTTTGGAAAGATTTTTATGAAAATGTAGGAAAGGTTAAAGAAAAAAGAACTCGTGAAGTTTTGGATTTATTAAATGAAAGTCTAGGAGCGCTTATATTTGATAGGGACTCTAATGACTCTATAGATAGAAAATGTAAATTGTGTTCTAATGGTGAATTAAGTCTTAAGAATAGCTTCAGAGGTGGAGCTTTTATTGGTTGTTCAAATTATCCTGAGTGTAAGTTTACAAGACCTTTATCGAAAGCAAAAGCAGCTGCACAATATAACTTAGCAGAACCAAAATTATTAGGACAAAACGATTTTGGTAAAGATATATTCTTAAAAAATGGGAGATTTGGACCCTATTTACAATATGAAAAAGAATTAGAAAATATTGATGAACCGCCAAAAAAAGGTAGAAAAAAGAAAAAAAAAGAAAACGATCATCTAAAAAATGTTTCAATTCCTAAGGGTATTGAAGTTGATTCTGTAAATTTAGAACAAGCTAAATTTCTTTGTTCGCTTCCAAAAGTTTTAGGTCAAAATCCTGATACAGGAAAAGATATAACTTTAAATTCTGGTAGATTTGGTCCTTATTTAAAATGTGAAAATAAATCTGCAAGAATAGAAAATGTGGAAGAAATTTTTACTATTGGTATAAACCGAGCTATTACTATGATAGCTGAAGCAAAACCAGGCAGAATATCTTCCTCAATGATAAAAGATCTTGGTGAACATCCAGATGATAAAAAACCTGTTAGAGTTATGAAAGGTCAATTTGGTCCATATATCAAATATAAATCTTTAAATGCTACGATACCTGAAGAGAAAGATCCAAATGAACTTAATATGGAAGAAGCCTTAATATTAATAGAAAAAAGAAGAGAATATGATAAATTAAAAAAAAAGGGGAAAAAAAAATGAAAAAAATTTTAATATTTTTTTTTATACTTAATTTGAATAATGTTTCTTATTCAAATGAAATAAAATGTGAAACTGCTTTACAAATATTAAAGCCAAGTTGTAACTTTATAGGTACAGGAGCAAAGAAACTTAAAGAACTAAGTGAAAAAAATAAAACAATAGACCAAACATATAATACAATTAAAGAAAAAATAAAAAAAAAGTAAATGTCTATCGAAGAAGAGCGTCTAAAAAAGGATAACATTAAATTACCAAAGCCTAAAGATCCAGTTGGAGCTTACGTAGCAGTTAAAATAGTTGGAAAATTACTTTTTATATCAGGCCAGATTTCAATTGACGAAAAAGGGAATCTTTTAAAAGGAAAAATTGGTAAAGATTTAAATGTAAATCAAGGTTATGAAGCTGCAAAAAGATGTGGTTTAGCTATAATTTCTCAAGTAAAAAAAGCATGCAATAATGATCTATCAAAAGTGAAATCATGCATCAAAATAACAGGTTATGTTAATTCAACGGATGATTTTATTGATCAACCTAAAGTAATAAATGGCGCCTCTGATATTATTACAAAAATTTTTGATAAAAAAGGCTCACATACAAGAGCTGCAATAAGTTCTAATAGTCTGCCTCTAGGAGTAGCAGTTGAAATTGATGCAATATTTGAAATTAATTGATATCAGGTCTTCCTACTGAATAATATTTAATTCTTTTAACTTTCATTTGGTCTAAATTATATAAATTTCTAAGATCATAAATCTTTAAATTTTTATTTTTGTTGACCTTTTTAAAATCAATTGCTTTAAATTCATCCCACTCAGTAAGTAAAATAATTAAGTCTGCATTTTTGCAGTTATCCTTTATATCTTTTTCGTATTTACAATTTTTAATTTTAGCAAATTCTTTTTTTTTTCCTGAAGGATCATAATATGAGACTTTTGCTCCCTTTTTGCAAAGGTAAGGAATCATTTTTAAACTAGTTGAATCTCTCATGTCATCAGTGTTAGGCTTAAATGTAACACCTAAGAAAGCTATTTTTTTATTTTTGATTTTTGAACCAATTATACTATGAATCCTTTTAGTGTGTAAATTTATTCTGTTTTGGTTAGATTTAATTACTGATTTTACTATTGAAAGATTTATTTTATTTTTATCAGCAATAGAAACTAAACCTTTAGTATCTTTTGGAAAACAAGACCCGCCATAAGCTGGACCAGCTCTTAAAAATCTACTTCCTATTCTATTATCAGAACCAATACCTAGTGATATATCTTCAACATTAACTGCAGTTTTTTCACATAAGTTTGATATTTCGTTGATAAATGTAATCTTTGTGGCCAAAAAAGCATTTGAAGCATATTTAATTAATTCAGCTGCCCTTCTTGAAGTTGTAAAAAATTTTGCACCTTTATTAATTAAAGGAGCATATAAAGTTCTCATTTTTTTAAAAATCTTTTTATTATTTGATCCAATAACTATTCTATCTGGGTATCTAAAATCTCTAATAGCATCACCCTCTCTTAAAAATTCAGGATTAGATATTATTTCAAAATTTTTCTTTTTTTTCTTTTTTATTATTTTTTCAATTTCATCTCCAGTACCAACAGGTACGGTCGATTTTGTTACAATAATTTTTTTACTTTTTGTTGATGCAATTATTTCCTTAACTGATTTGTAAAGATAAGATAAATCAACTTTTAATGAATGTTTTTTAGTTGGTGTACCCACACAAATAAAAATTATATCTGATGATTTAACAGCTTTTGCTAAATCTGTAGTAAAAATTAATCTTTTTGCAATATAATTTTTTTTAATTAATTCATTTAAACCTGGTTCATAAATTGGCGAAATACCAGAATTTAATTTATTTATCTTTGAGATGTCTTTATCTACACAATAAACTTGGTTACCTATATCGGCAAAACATGTACCGCTCACTAAACCTACATAGCCTGTCCCTATCATACATAATTTCATAATATAGTTATAATTTTGAAATTTTTAAATTTGATTTGACGTACCCTTCTAGAGTTCCAGAATCTAAATATTTACCTTTAAATATATTGCCATAAAATTTTTCACCACTTTTAATTAAAGTTTTAATTGCATCTGTTATGTGAACCTCTCCACCTTTTCCTTTTCTTTGATTTTTTAAAACAGAAAGTATTTTTTTTGGCAAAATATATCTTCCAATTATGGCATAATTAGATGGAGCCTCATTAATTAAAGGTTTTTCAATAACTTTATTAATAGAGAAAGAATATTTTTTTTTATTTTTAACTCCCAATATGCCCCACCTCGATACTGTTCTTTTTTCAACTTTTTTAGTTGCGATTATAGAAGCCTTTGTTTTTTTATGTAAAGAAATCATTTCTTTTGAGCAATTGCTTTTTATGATCAAATCATCAGCCAATAACATTAGAAAATATTTATCTTTTAAATATTTTTTACATTTCAAAACTGCTGCACCTGTTCCATCAGGTTTGTTTTGATAAACAAATTTTATCATTTTTTGATACATCTTAATTCTTTTAAAGATTCTTTTTAAATTTTTATCCTTTTTTTTCTTTTTAATTATTTTTTTATAAAATTTATCATTAAAAAAATAGTTTTTAATAGTGGGTCTATTTTTAGGAATTATAAATATGAATTGTTTAATACCTGCTTCAACACATTCTTCCAATATATACTCTAGGTTTGGTTTGCCATTTAGTGGTAGTAACTCTTTTTGAATTACGCTTGTTAATGGTAGTAATCTAGTTCCTAAACCTGCTAGTGGAATAATTGCTTGTTTTATCATATGATTCTTTTAATACTTATTATCATTACAGTAAATAAATGAAAATAATTAAAAGTAAACATAAATTACAAAACGAGATTTTAAACATCAAAAATATATCTTTTATCCCTACTATGGGTGGTTTACACAAAGGTCATATATCTTTAATTAAAAAATCAAAAAATTTAAAGGGTAAAACTTTAGTTTCAATTTTTGTTAACCCTAAACAATTTAATAATAAAAATGATTTTCTTAAATACCCTCGTAATTTAAAAAAAGATTTAATTATATTAAAGCGTTTAAATGTTGATTATATTTACCTACCTAATTTTAAAGATATCTATTCTTTTAGGGTAAAAAATAAAATATTTTTAGATAAATTTTCTAAAAAACTATGTGGTAAATCAAGAAAAGGTCATTTTAAGGGAGTTTTAAACATTGTTAATAGATTTCTGCTTTTAATAAAACCTAAATATATCTTGTTGGGAGTTAAAGATTTTCAACAATCTTATTTGATTACCAAACATATATTAAAGAGAAAAATTAATACAAAAGTTATAAACTGTAAAACAATAAGAGAAAAAAATGGGGTAGCTTATTCTACTAGAAATAAAAATTTAACTAACAATCAATTTAAAGTTGCCTCAAAAGTAATCAAGTATTTAAGAAATAATAAAAAATTAATTAGAAAAGATCTCACAAATTTCAAATCTACCAGAATAAAAAAAGATTTAAAAAATTTTGGAGTAACTAAAATTGATTATATAGAATTATATAATTCTAAATCGTTAAAACGACCTAAAAACAAAAAAGAAAATTTTAGGATTTTTATTGCTTTTTACCTTAATAAAACTAGATTAATTGATAATATCTAATTAAGAAAATAATAGGATCCTAAACCTAAGAAAGATAAAAATCCAATCACATCTGTTATGGTAGTTACAAATACGCTTGAAGCCAAAGCTGGATCAATGTTCATTTTTTTTAGAGACACTGGAACTAATATTCCAAATAAACCTGCTACAATCATATTTAGAATCATCGATACTCCAATCAATAAAGATAAGCTAATTTCTTTAAACCAAAGATGAACAATAATTGCTGTGATTATAGCAAAAATAACTCCATTTAAAATTCCTATAATAAATTCTTTTCCTACAACTCGATTAAAATTACTTGCCGATAATTCTTTTTTAGCTATAGCTCTTATAGTAACTGCTAAAGTTTGCATACCAGCATTTCCACCCATTGAAGCAACTATTGGCATTAAAAAAGCTAAAGCAACCATTTGTTCTATAGACGCTCCAAAATTACTTATGACCCAAGTAGCCAATAGTGCTGTTAATAAATTTAATAGCAGCCAATTAAATCTTCTTTTTGTTTTAATGATTACACTATCTGTTATTTCCTCGTCACCTACACCTGCCATTCTAAGAGCATCTTCCTCAGCTTCTTCTTGAACTACTGTTACAACATCATCAGCTGTTATCATCCCTACTAATTTATTATCTTTATTCACAACACCAGCTGAGACTAAATTATAGCTTTCAAAAGTGTGTCCGACTTCTTCCTTATCCATATTAACTGAAATTAAAACTGGCATTTCAGCCATAATCGAATTCATTTTTGAATCTCTAGGAGTCCTCAACACTCTTGATGAAGGAACTGTTCCTATAGGTTTGAAATCATTATCAACAATAAAAATTTCTAAAAATTCTTTGGGAAGATCTTTATTTTCTCTTAAATAATCAATTGTTTGACCAACACTCCAATTACTTGGTACTGCTGTAAACTCTCTTTGCATAATTCTAGCTGCTGAGTCTTCTGGATAACTTAATCCCTCTTCTAAAAGAAATTTATCTTTAGGTGGTAATTTTTCTAGAACTGTCTCTTTTTTACTTTTTTCTAAATTCTCTAATATTTTAATTGAGTCATCAGACTCAAGTCTTTTGATAATATTGATTATTGACTCAGTTGATAAAAGTTGAAGAACTTCCCCTTGAACTGATTCATTGAGTTCAATAAAAATATCAGGATCAATATTAAATTCCTCTAATTCAATTAGTTTTACTCTTGTTTCATTAGATAAATTTTCTATCAGATTTGCCACGTCAGCCTCGTGTAAATCTTTAAGAGTTTGATTTATAAACTTTATATCTGAAGATTGAATTTTTTCCGAAAATGTATTAACAAACTCTTTATTAAAATCGAGATTGACCTTTTTATTTCCTGTTGATTTAGCTAAAGTCATAAACACCTCTGATTGTTTTGTGAGACTAATAGTCCATAAAATGGTAAATTTCAAACTAAATGAGCATAGAGATCAAAATAAGTAAGAGACGTATTTCCTATAAAATTGCTATGAAAATTCTTCATAAACGTGTTGAGGAACTTAAATTAAACAAAGGTAAAGAATTACTGTGGATTTTAGAACATCCCTTAACCTATACAGCGGGAATTAGATTCAATGATAATGATGTATTAGATAAAAATATTAAAGTGATTAAGTCCAATAGAGGAGGAAAAATCACATTACATAATCCGGGTCAAAAAGTCATATATTTCGTTTTAAATTTAAATAAAAGAAAAAAAGATATTAGAAAGCTAATAAATTCTATTGAAAAAAGTATTATTGAATTTTTAAAGATTTATAAGATTTGTGGAGAGATAGATGAAAAAAATATTGGTATTTGGGTTAATAATAAAAAAATAGCTGCTATTGGTTTAAGAGTTTCAAAATGGATTGCTTATCATGGTTGCTCGATAAATATTAATAATAATTTGAATCAATATCTAAATATTATTCCTTGTGGTCTTGATAATAAAAAAATAACATCTGTATATAATGAGAAAGGTATAATAATTAGAAATATTGATAAAAACTTAAAGAAAATATTTATAAAAAATATAAATAAAATTTAAAACTGTTTCCTTAAAAATTCCTCAAACTCTTTTGTATATCTAGCCTTAAAATTATATTGAATGTTATTTATCATAAACTTGATTTTATAAGCATGTAGCATAAGATTTTTATTTTTTATACTTTTCATATTAATCTTTTTATTTATAAAATATTTATCATCTCCTACTATGGGATTTCCTATATTATATAGCTGTTTTCTAAGTTGATGTTTTCTTCCAGTTATTGGGTTCAACTCAACATAGGAGTAATCATTAGAGTGCTTTAAAACCTTTAAATGAGAAATTGCTTTTTGTATTATTTTTTTGTTATTTTCGTAAGACACTAGATTATCTTTCAATGTATCTTTCGATTTAGAAATTTTTCCATGAGTTAAAGCAAGGTATGTTTTGTGAATCTTTCTTATTCTAAAAAGTGAAGTAAATAATTGAGCGTATTCTCTTGTCTTTGCTATAATTAAAACACCTGAAGTTTCTTTGTCTAGACGATGAACTATGTAAGGTTTGTAATTTTTAAAATATTTTGTATTTTTTAATACATCAATAATATTTTTAAATGATTTTGTTCCTGACTGTACAGCAATACCTGAAGGTTTATTAATAACTATAAAATTTTCATTATTTTCAATAATGTAGTCATCGTAAGTATTAACTTCTTTTTTTGAGGGTTTATATTTTGATATTCTAATTTTATCATTAGCCTTAAATTTTGAAATATTATATATTTCAACATTGTCTCCAAACTGAACTCTGTAAGAAGATTTCACCCTCTTTTTATTAACTTTAACTTTATTTAATCTAATAATCTTTTCTATTAATGATTGAGGTAGATTGATAACTTTGGCTTTGAACCATTTATCAAAACGAGAGTTTTGATAATCTTTTTCAACAGTATAGAGTTTTGGCATGTATAGCTGAAACTATTTGCTAGCTACTTTTTGATCTGTTTTATCTTCGTTTTCTTTCTTTTCAACTTTTTTTGGCTTATCAACTTTTTTAGCTTCTGGGTTTCTATCTACCAACTCAATAACAGCCATAGGCGCATCATCTCCAGTCCTGAATCCAGCTCTCAATACTCTTGAATACCCGCCTTTTCTTGAGTTGTATCGCTTTGATAATTCATCAAATACTTTTGTTACTGATTGTTTGTTCTGAAGTTTTGAAAAAAGTTTTTTTTTATTACTTAATATATTTTTTTTTCCAATTGTTATAACTTTATCAATTTGAGGTTTTAACTCTTTTGCTTTTGGCAAGGTCGTAATTATTTGCTCATATTTAATTAAAGAATTAAGCATATTTTTAAATAAAGCTTTTCTATGCTCACCAGTCTTATTTAATTTTCTATATCCAATACCATGTCTCATCAGTAATTATTATCCTCAAGTTTTTTAGATAATTCAGCTATATTATCGGGTGGCCAATTAGGTATCTCCATTCCAAGATATAAAGACATTGTGTTTAAAACTTCTTTAATTTCATTTAGGGACTTTCTACCAAAATTTGGCGTTCTTAACATTTCTGGCTCCGTTTTTTGTACTAAATCACCTATATAAATTATATTATCATTTTTAAGACAATTCATAGATCTGACTGATAATTCAAGTTCTTCGACTCTTTTTAACAAGTTTCTGTTAAATTCTGGTTCTGTAGTTTTTACTTCTTTAACTACTTCTTGAGGATCTTCAAAATTAACAAACATTGATAGTTGATCTTGAAATATACGTGCTGAATAAGCTATTGCATCTTCAGCAGCAACAGTTCCATTTGTTTCAACAGTCATTATCAATTTATCGTAATCAAGTGCGCTACCAGCTCTAGTGTTTTCTATTGAAAAAGAAACTTTTTTTACAGGGCTAAACAAAGAATCTATTGAAATTAATCCTAGCGGGCTATCTTCCTTTTTATTTTTTGGTGCAGCAACGTAACCTTTTCCTGTGCTAATCATTAACTCCATGTGGAAATTAGTTTTTTCATCTAAATTACAAATTGTTTGTTCGGGATTTAAAATTTCTATTTCCGGAACAAGAGTAATGTCCTTTGCTTTAACTTCTTTAGGACCTTTGATATCTAAAATAATTTTTTTAGTGCTTGCAGATGATGATTTAATAGCTAGATTTTTTACATTTAATACAATGTCGGTAACATCCTCTCTAACACCTTTGATTGAAGAGAATTCATGAAGAACTCCATCTATTTGAATTGCAGAAACAGCTGCTCCTTGAATTGAAGATAATAAAATTCTTCTTAATGAATTGCCAATCGTTTGTCCAAATCCTTTTTCTAAAGGCTCGGCAACAACTTTTGCTATTGTTTTATCTTCATTGCTTTTAATATCTAATTTATTTGGTTTAATTAAAGCTTTCCAGTTTTTATCTATAATATTTGACGTAGTTTGCATTACACTCTCCTTCTTTTTGGTGGTCTAGCACCATTATGTGGCATTGGCGTTGTATCTTTAATTGATAATATTTTAAATCCTCTTGACTGTAATGATCTTAAAGCTGTTTCTCTTCCAGATCCTGGGCCTTTTACTTGAACAGTTAAAGTTCTTAGTCCCTGTTCATAAGCTTTTGAACCAGCGTCATCGGCAGCCACTTGTGCTGCATATGGTGTAGATTTTCTAGATCCTTTAAACCCTTTAGAACCTGCAGAAGACCAAGAAACTACATTTCCGCCTTCATCAGCTATAGAGATAATAGTATTATTAAAAGTAGAATAAACATAGGCGATCCCTGATGTTATATTCTTTTTAATTTTCTTCTTTTTTTTAAAAGTACTTTCTTTTTTAACTATATCAGTTTTTTTTTCTACAGTTTTTTTTTCAATCTTATCTACTTTTTTATTCATCTAAATTTTTAAATCTATTTTTTAAGTGGTGTTAATTTTTTTCCTGCTATGGCTATTGCTTTACCTTTTCTAGTTCTAGCGTTACATTGAGTTCTTTGACCTCTTACTGGCAATTTTTTTTTGTGCCTTGTACCTCTATAGCAAGCAAGATCTACTAAACGTTTAATATTTACTGAAACTTCTCTTCTTAGATCTCCTTCAACTTTGTGGTTTGCGTCTATAAATTCTCTAATTTTTAATACTTGTTCTTCTGTCAATTCGTTAACTCGCTTTGATGCAGGGATATTTAGTTTTTCACAAATTTTCTTTGAAGAAAATGGACCAATTCCATGAATATAGGTTAAGGCTATGCTTACAACTTTATTTTGTGGAATATTGATTCCTGCTATACGAGCCATATTAAAATGAGTTAAAGTTCCAAAGCCGTATTTATATTGCCTAATTTTTTAAAGTCAACTCTATATAAGGGTAATAATATCGCTAATTTCTTTATTTATTTGATCTATTGCCCTCTCTCCATCAATCACCTTTAATAAATTCAATTTTTTATAATACTCAATCACCGGTTCAGTAGATTTCTCGTAAGTTCTATATCTTTTGACTGCTATTTCTTTGTTATCATCAGCCCTTTTTTCTATCGTGCTTCTTTCCAAAATTCTTTTTGTAATTGTTTCTAATGAAACTGATAATTTTAAAACCAAATCAATTTTTTGTTTATGCTTTTCAAGAAGTTTTCCAAGGGTTTTAGCTTGAGTTAAGTTTCTAGGATAGCCATCAAAAATTAATCTATCTTTATAGTTTTTATCTGAAATAAAAGTCTCAACTAATTTTTCAACTATATCATCTGAAACTAGAGATCCAGAGTTAATAATGGATGAAATTTCTTCTCCTAATTTAGTTTTGTTCTTAATTTCATTTCTAAGAACTTCGCCTGTAGATAATTTATAAAGATTATACTTGTTTACAATAAAATCAGCTTGGGTGCCTTTACCCGCTCCAGGTGGGCCAAATATAATTAGGTTCATAAATCTAATTATTTTCCAAATTTAGTCTTTCTAATTAATGACTCATATTGTGAACTCATTAATCTTGTTTGGACTTGTGTTACTGTATCCATGGCTACGACAACTACAATTAATATTGAAGTACCGCCTAAATAAAATGGAATTGGATATTTGGCAATTAAAAATTCAGGCATTAAACAAACAAATGTAAGATATAAAGATCCTACAGTTGTTAACCTTGTTAAAATACTTTCAATGTATTCGGCCGTTCTTTCACCAGGTCTAATTCCAGGAATATACCCACCATATTTTCTTAAATTTTCTGCAGTTTCTTTTGGATTAAAAACTATTGAAGTATAAAAAAAAGCAAAAAATATAATACCAGATGCATATAATAACATATATAGAGGTTGACCTTGAGTAAACATTGAAGAAATTTTAATAGAAAGATCTGATTCTGCAAACCCAAAATTAGTAAGTGTGATTGGCAATAGCAATAACGCTGATGCAAAAATCGCAGGAATAACTCCTGCAGTGTTAATTTTTAATGGTAGATAAGAAGAGTCTCCTCCATATATCTTATTGCCGACCTGTCTTTTTGGATAATTTACTAAAATTTTTCTCATAGCTCTTTCAAAAAAAACAATAAATAGAACTGTAAGTATCACCAATATAAATATTCCCACTATCATTAAAGCTGACAAAGCTCCTGTTCGTCCTAGTTCAAAAGTTGAGGCTAAAGCTCTTGGAATCTCAGCTACTATTCCAGAAAAAATTATTAATGAAATACCATTTCCAACTCCTCTTAAAGTTATTTGCTCTCCTAACCACATTAAAAATGTTGTTCCTGCAACTAGTGAAATTGTAGTTATAATTCGAAATCCCATACCAGGTTCAATTACTAAATTTCCAGCATTTTCTAAACCAACTGAAACTCCATATCCCTGTAAACAAGCGATTAAAACAGTTCCATATCTTGTAATTTGAGTAATTTTTTTTCTTCCCATTTCACCTTGTTCTTTTAAACTTTTAAAATAATCAGAAACCCCAGTTAATAATTGAACTATAATTGAAGAAGAGATGTAGGGCATAATTCCAAGAGCAAATATAGCCATTCTAGTTACGGCACCTCCTGAAAACATATTGAACATACCTAACAATCCCTTTTGACTATTAGACATTATTTCTTTTAAAGCTAATGGATCTATTCCAGAAATTGGAACATAAGTGCCCAATCTGTAAACGATCAAAAGTAAAATAGTAAATAAAATTCTGTTTTTAAGATCTTTTGCCTGACTAAATGCACCTGTTGTATTTAAGGTTTCGCTAGACATATTAGATTATTTTTTTAAGATATTTAATTTTCCACCTGCTTTTTCAATTTTTTCTTTTGCCTGTTTTGATGCATGGTGTGCAGTGATATCAATTTTAATTTTAAGTTCCCCTGTGCCTAAAATTTTTAATTTCAAATATTTTTTATTAATAAACTTTTTATCCTTTAAGGATTTTAAATCTAAGGTATTATTCAATTTATCTTTATTTTTCTCATAAATATTTTGAATCCTTGATAAATTTAACACTGCAATATTTTTCTTGCTTAATGTTTTAAAGCCTCGTTTTGGTAATCGTCTATATAAAGGCATCTGGCCACCTTCAAAACTTTTGATTGCTACACCAGATCGAGATTTTTGACCTTTATGGCCTCTTGAAGAAGTTTTACCTCTACCAGAACCTATCCCTCGTCCTACTCTTATTTTTTTCTTATTAATTCTTGCTAAGCTATTTAATTCCATTATTTAGACTCTCTTTTTAAAACCATATCAGATATTTTTTTTCCTCTAATTGCTGATAATATTTTTGGTGAATTTTGAGATCTTAAACCATTAACACAAGCTTTTAAAACATTATGAGGATTTGCTGATCCTAGAGATTTGGCTACAACATCCTGAATTCCCAAAACTTCACACACTGATCTGATTGGACCTCCTGCTATTATCCCTGTTCCAGCTGGAGCTGATCTCATAAAAACTTTTCCTGATCCATTTTTTCCTTTTACATCATGATGCAATGTTCTTCCGTCTTTTAAAGGAATTTGAACAAGACTCTTTTTTGCAACTTCAGTAGCTTTTTTAATTGCATCTGGAACTTGTTTAGATTTACCTTGACCAATACCAACAGATCCTTTTTGATTGCCAACAACAACTAAAGCAGCAAAACCGAATCTTCGACCTCCCTTTACTACTTTGGTAATCCTATTAATGGCAACCAATTTTTCTTTTATATCGCTCTCAATTTTTTTAATTTCTACCATATTAAAATTTTAATCCATTTTTTCTTAATGTTTCGGCAAATGCTTTTATTCTTCCATGATATTTATAACCACCTCTATCAAAATATACATTATTGATATTTTTCTCTTTTGCTCTTTTTGCTAAAATTTCTCCCATTAAACTTGATTTCTCTATTTTTTTTATCTTATTCTTTTTAATGTCTTTTTCTGTTGAAGATGCAGAAACTAAAGTTTTTTTATTTTTGTCATCTATTATTTGAATAAAAAGATTATTCAAAGATTTCGAAACAGAAATTCTATATCTTTCATTATTTACTTTTTTAAGTTTCTTTCTATTTCTTAGTTTTCTTTTAATTTTATTGCTTGTTTTTCTCATTATTTCTTCTTTCCTTCTTTTCTTAAAACAAACTGACCTTTTTCTTTAATTCCTTTAGCTTTATATGGTTCTACTGGTTTTAGGTTTTTAATATCAGCAGCTATTTTGGCAACCAAATCTTTATCTACTCCGGTAATTTTAATAGTAGTTTGTTTTTCTACAGTAATTTTTATGTCTTTTGGAATTTTAAAATTAACATCATGACTAAAACCTATTTGTAAATTTAAATTTTCTCCTTTAATATTTGCTCTAAAACCTACTCCACTTAATTCTAAAATTTTTTCATGACCTCTTGAAACACCAGTAATAGCATTATTAATTAAGCTTCTGTAGGTGCCCCACATTATTGTTGTTTTTTTATCTACTTTTTTATTTAACGGTAAAATTTGAAATTCATTTTTTTCATTAAGTTTTGAAGAAAAAATCTTATCATTGATACTCAGCGTTTTAGATCCTTTAGGGCCTGTAATAGTTAAGTTTGAACCTTCAATTTTTACTGAAGATTCTTTAGGTATCGTTATATTTTTTTTTCCAATTTTAGACATTAAAATACCTTGCAAATTATTTCACCACCAATATTATTTTTTCTTGCCTCTGTATCACTCATTACTCCTTTTGGTGTTGAGAGGATTGCTAAACCTAATCCATTCATGACTTTTGATATACTGCTGGCTCTTGAATACACTCTTCTTCCTGGTTTCGATATTCTTTTAATTTCTTTAATTACAGGATTTCCCTCGTAGTATTTAAGATTTATTTTCAAACTCACCTTATTATTTTCTGTTTTTTCTATATAGTAATCTTTAATAAAGCCTTCATTTTTTAAAATTTTTAAAATGTTTTGTCTAAAATTTGATGAGGGTATATCTACAGAATTTAATGATCTCATTTGACCATTTCTAATTCTTGAAAACATATCTCCAATTGGATCTGTTAAAGTCATATTTCTCCTACCAGCTTGATTTAGTTATTCCGGGAATTTTACCTGACGATGCCATGTCTCTAAGTGCAATTCTCGATATTTTAAGTTTTCTATAAACTCCATGTGGTCTTCCTGATACTTCACATCGATTTCTTATTCTTATTTTTGCAGAATTTTTAGGTAATCTATTTAACTTTAGCTGAGCTGCAAATCTTTCTGATAATTCTAATTTTTTATTTTTTATTATCTTTTTTAAAGCAGCTCTTTTACTTGCATATTTTTTTACGAGTTTTATTCTCTTTAAATTTTTTTGTATAGCACTAGTTTTAGCCATCTTACCTCAATTTTTTTTATTGTTAATTGGAAAATTAAATCCTTTAAGTAACTCCAAAGTTCCTTCTTTTGTGTTGCTTGAAGTTACTATCGTAATATCTAAGCCTCTTATTTTATCAACTTTATCAAAATTTACTTCTGGAAATATAATATGTTCTTTAATTCCAAAAGAATAATTATAAGAACTATCAATTCCTTTAGAAGTTAAACCTCTAAAATCTTTTACTCTAGGTAAAGCAATATTAACCAATCTGTCTATGAATTCATACATTTTGTTAGATCTTAAGGTTACTTTGACTCCAGCATTAGATCCTTTTCTTGTCTTAAAATTAGATATAGATTTTTTAAATTTAGTAATTACTGATTTCTGACCAGCTATTAAAGACATATCGTCCATGCATGATTTTAATTTCTTACCGTCAGAAGCGTCTTCTCCTAATCCCATATTTAGTATTATTTTATCTATTTTAGGAACTTCATGTTTGTTTTTTAAATTTAGTTTGCTCATCAATTCACTTGTGATCTCTTTATCGTATACTGCTTTTAATCTTGGAGTCATTTTTTACCTGCTATTTTTTTCTCTTTTTTATTTTGATCAATGTTTTTTACATTTGATTTATGTATAAAGCTTTCTTTGGAAACTATTCCACCTTTATTTTCTTTAGTTGGTTTCAAGTGCCTTTTGATCATTCCAATAGATTTAATTTTTATTTTATCTAATTTTCTATTTATTTCCAAAATTTCTCCTGTTTTACCTTTATCCTTACCGGATATAATTTTGACTTGTGTCCCTTTTTTTAAAATCATCTTAAAGTACCTCCGGGGCTAGTGAAATAATCTTAGTATGACCTCTAGTTCTTAATTCTCTGGTAACTGGGCCAAAAATTCTAGTACCTATTGGTTCACCTTTTTCATCTGTAAGCACTACAGCATTCGTATCAAATTGAACTTTAGAACCATCATCTCTATAAATCTCTTTTCTGGTTCTTACTACTACAGCTTTATGAACAGTACCTTTTTTTACTTTTCCTTTAGGTATCGCGTCCTTAACACTTATTACTATTAAATCTCCGACAGAAGCATATCTACGTTTAGAACCGCCTAATACTTTGATGCATTCTACTCTTTTAGCACCAGTGTTGTCTGCAACCATTAATTCTGTTTGTACTTGAATCATTATTTCATCACCTGCCACGTTTTTTTCTTTGAAATTGGTTTACATTCTACGATCGAAACCTTCTCTCCTTCTTTAAATTTATTTGCTTCATCATGTGCATGATATTTTTTTGTTCTTTTAATTATTTTTTCATAAAAAGGATGTTTAAACTTTCTAGTAACTTCAACTACAATGGTTTTGTTATTTTTTGCACTTGTTACCACTCCTTTTAAAACTTTTTTTGTCATTTTGTGTTCCTGATAGTTGTATACAGTCTAGCTATATTTTTTTTAATTTCATTATATTGAGCAGAATTTTCAATTTGATTATTTATCTTTTTAAATCTGATATTAAATAAATCTTTTTTCAAAGTTTGTATTTTTTTTTCTGCCTGATCTTTTGTTAATTTCTTATCTTCTTTTTTTTTAGCCATAAAATTATCTTCTAATAAATTTTGTTTTAATCGGTAGTTTAGCAGATGCTTTGTAAAGTGCTATTCTCGCAACTTCTTCGGTAACTCCATCTACCTCAAAGATTATTCTTCCCGGTTTTACTCTACATGCATAGTATTCTGGTGATCCTTTACCTTTACCCATTCGTACCTCTGTTGGTTTTTTAGATACTGGAATATTTGGAAAAATTCTAGTCCATACTTTTCCTGTTCTCTTCATATATCTAGTTAAAGCAACTCTAGCCGCTTCGATTTGTTTTCCTATTACTCTTTCTGGTTCCATAGCTTTAAGGCCAAATTGACCATAATTTAATTTTACTGCTCTCGAAGCTTTTCCATGTATTCTTCCTTTAAAAGCTTTTCTATATTTAGTTCTTACTGGTTGCAGCATTTTTAACCCTTTCCTTTTTTTCTTTTTCTACATCTTTAGCCATTAGTTCACCTTTATAAATCCAAACCTTAACACCAATTATTCCATATGTAGTTAATGCTTCAGCAAAACCATAATCAATGTCGGCTCTCAATGTATGAGAGGGAATGCTTCCCTCCCTTAACCATTCAGTTCTAGCAATTTCATTTCCTGCCAACCTACCGCTCAGCATTACTTTAATTCCTTTTGCGTTTAATCTCATTGCAGACTGCATCGCTCTTTTCATTGCTCTTCTATAAGCTATTCTTTTAACAAGTTGTTGAGCAATATTTTCTGCCACTAAATTAGAGTTAAGCTCTGGTTTTTTAATTTCCTTTATATTTACATTTACGTCTCCATCTGTAATTTTCATTATATTTTTCTTAATCTTCTCTATATCAGCTCCTTTTTTTCCAATAACAAATCCTGGTCTAGAAGTGTGAATTGAAACTTTACATTTTTTTGATGATCTCTCTATTATAATTTCTGAAACACCTGAATTTGTTATATTTTTTTTAATATAGTTTCTTATTTTAAAATCTTCTATTAAATATCTTCCAAAATCCTTTTTTTTAGCAAACCACGTAGAATCCCAACCTCTATTAATTCCTAATCTCAGGCCAATTGGATTAATCTTTTGTCCCATTATTTGTTTTCCTTTTTTCCTTTTTTTTCTTCAAGTATAATTGTTATTCTACTAAATGGTTTTTTTATAGGGCTAGCTCTTCCTTTCGCTCTTGGTCTAAATCTTTTCATTACAAGTGATTTCCCAACATAAGCCTCTTTAACAAATAAATTATCAATATCATATTGATGGTTATTTTCTGCATTTGAAATTGCAGATTTTACAGTTTTGCTTACATCTCTTGCTATTCTTTTTCTAGTAAATTCCAAATCTCTTAAAGCTAAATCTGCTTTTTTTCCTTTTATATAATTTAATACTAAAGACAATTTTCTAGGACTCGACCTTACATTTTTATTAATAGCTTTAACTGTTGTATTATTTTTTTGCACTATCGCCTCCTGTTTTAGCTGGTTCAGCAGCGACTGCAGCGGCTTTTTTATCAGCTGGTGTATGTCCTTTAAAAGTTCTTGTTGGAGCAAATTCTCCAAGTTTATGGCCAACCATTTCTTCAGAAATAGTTATTGGTATAAAAGTTTTACCATTATGTATCATGAAACTATGTCCTACAAAATCAGGTATAATAGTTGAATTTCTAGACCAAGTTTTAATTGGTTTTTTATTCGGTGCGTCTTTAAGTTTATCAATTTTTTTTAACAAACTTGGGTGAACGAAAGGTCCTTTCCAAACTGATCTAGTCATTATTTTCTTTTCCTTCTTCTTGTTATAATTAGTTTATCGCTTCTTTTAGGTCTTCTTGTTTTTAATCCTTTAGCTGATTGTCCCCAAGGTGAAACTGGACTTCTTCCGCCAGAGGTTTTTCCCTCACCTCCTCCATGGGGGTGATCAACAGGGTTCATGGCAACACCTCTAGTTTGAGGTCTTTTCCCTCTCCATCTATTTCTTCCAGCTTTACCTATTTTTATATTTTTTTGATCTGGGTTAGATACAACTCCAATTGTTGCTACACATGAACTATTAACTTTTCTTGTTTCCCCGGAAGACAACTTTAATATTGCATAATCTCCATCATAACCTGACAATGTTATTGAAGAACCAGCAGATCTAGCGAGTTTACCGCCATTTCCTGGAATTAATTCAACATTATGTATAGAAGTTCCTGGAGGTATATCTTTTAACTCTAATGAGTTTCCTATTTTAATCTCAACATTTTTTCCAGAATCTATTTTATCACCTTGTTTTAATCCCTGAGGACAAATTATGTATGACTTCTCTTTATCTTCATATGTAATTAAAGCTATATAAGCTGTTCTGTTTGGATCATATTCAATTCTATCAACTGTAGCAGAAATATTTCTTTTTTTTCTGAAAAAATCAATAACTCTAAACTTGTGTTTAGAACCTCCGCCAATATGTCTTGATGTTATACGACCATAATTATTTCTGCCGCCTGTAAAATTCTGACCTCGTGTCAAAGGCTTATAAGGAGAACCTTTCCATAGGTTGCTTTTATCAGCTACTACAGTTCCTCTTGTAGATTTTGTATAAGGTTTAAATGTTTTTAGTGCCATAATTAAATACCAGTTGTTAAATCAATACTTTGACCTTTTTTTAAAGTTACAATCGCTTTTTTGTATCCAGTTTTGTATGATCTTTTGCCTTGTTTAATCTTTAATTTAGTTTTTGAATTTATAATATTTACTTTAATCACATTTACCTTAAACAATTTTTCTATATTCTTTTTAATTATTTTTTTGTTTGCTTTTCTATGAACTTTAAAAACACTCTTATTTTGTTCAGATAAAATTGTAGCTTTTTCTGTTATTATTGGGCTTCTAATCGAGTCGATATAATTAATTTTTTTCATTTAATATCCTATTTTCTATTTTTTTAATAGATGAAGAAGTCATTATGACATTTTTATATTTAAACAAATCATAAATATTAGTTCCCTCTTCTTTTATTAATTTAATATTTTTAATATTTCTTGCAGATTTATTAATATTTTTCAAAGAGTCCATATCAGTAATTATTAATGAGTTAGTTAAATTATTTTTTTTTAAAAATGTGTTAAATTCCTTTGTTTTTTTAATCTCTTTTTTTATATCAGCTAAAACATATAAATTTTTGTCCAAATTTTTTTTAGATAGACTTTGTGCTAAAGCTAATTTTCTTACTTTTTTATTAATCTTTTTAACTCTATATACAGCACCTTTTGGCCCATGAGCTACACCACCTCCAACAAATAAAGGAGCTTTTCTACTAGCATGTCTTGCTCCACCACTGCCTTTTTGTGCAACAATTTTTACTGTAGATCCTTTAATTTGATTTCTTTGTTTTGTCTTAGCTAATCTAGGTTTAGCTCTATTTAATTGCCAATCTATAACAAATTTTATTAATTTATGATTAACTTTTAGTTTTACAATTTTGTCTGACACTTCTATCGACATTGCTTTAGTTCCATCAATATTTAATAAAGGAAGTTTCATAATTATTTTTTTCCTTTTTTTGCTTCGGCTTTTTTAATCTTTGCCTCATGTTTTTCTGTAACAGTTTTTCTCGTAATATTTTTTATAGACTCTCTTAAATAAACTGTTGTATTTTTCGATCCAGGTATTGATCCTCTTAGATAAATCAAGTTGTTTTCTACATCTGACTTTATTATTTCTAGATTTAAAATTGTTCTCATTTTATCCCCCATATGGCCAGCCATTTTTTTTCCTTTAAAGACCTTACCAGGATCTTGGTTTTGACCAGTTGAGCCGTGAGCTCTATGTGAAACTGATACACCATGAGAGGCTCTTAGCCCTGAAAAGTTCCATCTTTTCATTCCCCCTGCAAATCCTTTTCCTATAGTTTTTGATCTTACATCTAAAAATTTTTTATCTTTAAATATTTCTAATCCAAACTCATTTCCCTCTTTAAATTGATCGCTACTTTCAACTCTAAATTCCTTTAATATTTTCTTCGGTTCTGTCTTTTTTTTCATAAAATAACCTTTCATTTGTTTGGTAAGTTTTGAATTTTTAATTTTACAAAATCCAACTTTTACTGCGTTATAACCTCTTTTATCTTTTGTAATTACATCCAAAACTCTTCCTTTTTCAATCTTTATAACTGTAACTGGAACAGACTGGCCACTCTTCATGAACTCTCGTGTCATTCCTATTTTTGTTCCTAATAATCCTATGCTCATTTTATATCTTTATTTCTATATCTACTCCTGAAGCTAAATCTAATTTCATCAAAGCTTCGACTGTTTGAGGAGTTGGTTCGATAATATCTATTAATCTTTTGTGTGTTCTGGACTCAAATTGTTCTCTGCTTTTTTTATCAATGTGAGGAGATCTCAAAACAGTATATCTTTCTATTCTAGTTGGTAAAGGTATAGGTCCTTTAACTTGTGCCCCAGTTCTTTTAGCAGTATTAACAATTTCCTCTGTAGATAAATCGAGGATCTTATTATCATATGCCTTCAAATGTATTCTTATATTTTGGTTTTCCATAGTTAAGCTAATTTTTTAGTTACTTCATCCTGAACATTTTGAGGAACTTTATCATAGTGACTGAATTGCATTGTATATTGAGCCCTGCCTTGAGTAGATGATCTTAAATTATTTATATATCCAAACATATTTGCTAATGGAACTGTTGCGTTGATGGCGGTTGCATTCCCTCTCGCTTCTGTAGATGCAACTTGACCTCTTCTGCTGTTCAAGTCTCCAATCACATCTCCCATAAAGTCTTCTGGTGTAACTACTTCAACTTTCATCATTGGTTCTAGAAGTTTTAATGTCGCTTTTGTACAAGCCTCTCTAAAACACATTCTTGAAGCTATCTCGAAAGCCAATACACTTGAGTCAACATCATGATGTAAACCATCTAAAATTGTAACTTTATAATCAATGACTGGAAAACCTGCTAAGATTCCACTATCAGCAACACTAAGGACACCTTTTTCTACTCCAGGTATAAATTCTTTTGGTATTGATCCACCTTTAATCTTATTTTCAACTTCTCTTCCTTTGCCCGGTTCTAAAGGTTCTACATTCAAAGTAACTTTAGCAAATTGTCCTGAACCACCGCTTTGTTTTTTATGAATATATGTAACTTCTGATGATTTTAATATTGTTTCTCTATAAGCTACTTGGGGGGCTCCAATATTAGCCTCGACTTTAAACTCTCTTTTCATTCTATCTACAATTATATCCAAATGAAGTTCGCCCATACCTTTAATAATAGTCTGACCTGACTCTTCATCAGAACTTACTCTAAAAGATGGATCTTCTTTTGCTAATCTATTTAGAGCCTCACCCATTTTTTCTTGGTCAGCTTTAGTTTTGGGTTCGACGGCAATTTCAATAACTGGATCAGGAAATTCCATCGGTTCTAATAAAATTGGATTTTTTTCATCACATAAAGTATGACCAGTTATGGTATGTTTTAACCCAGCAAGTGCCACAATATCTCCAGTAGTGGCTTCTTTAATGTCTTCTCTACTATTTGCATGCATTAAAAGCATCCTTCCTACTCTCTCTGATTTTTCTTTTGAAGAATTATAAACTGATGTTCCTGCTTGTAACTTTCCTGAATAAATTCTAATAAATGTTAACGAGCCAACAAAAGGATCATTTGCCACCTTGAATGCCAAAGCAGAAAAAGGTTCATTATCAGAAAATTTCATTTGAACTTTGTCTTCAGAGCCTAATTTAGTTCCTTCAATTGAGCCTAAATCTTTTGGACTAGGAAGATAGTCAATTACTGCATCCAATAATGGTTGAACACCTTTGTTTTTAAATGCAGAACCTGTAGTAATTGGAACAAAACTAAAACCTAAAGTTCCTTTTCTAATACATTTAATTAGATCAGATTCAGATGGTTCTTTGCCCTCTAAATAAGATTCCATTAATTTTTCATCTTCCTCAACAGCAGTTTCTACCAATTCTTTTCTATATTTATCTGCTTTTTCTTTAAGGTCAGCTGGAATATCCACATAATCAAATTTTGCACCTAAATCTTCATTTTGCCAGACAACACCCTTCATTTTAACAAGGTCAACAACACCTTTGAGATCTGCCTCAGAACCTATTGGTAGTTGCAAGACTAAAGGTTTACAGCCTAATCTCTCTTTAATCATTTCAACGCATCTAAAAAAATCAGCACCTGTTCTATCAAGTTTATTTACAAAACAAATTCTAGGAACTTTATATTTATCTGCTTGACGCCAAACAGTTTCGGATTGAGGTTCCACTCCTGCAACTCCATCAAATACTGCTACCGCTCCATCTAAAACTTTTAATGATCTTTCAACTTCAATTGTAAAATCTACATGGCCTGGCGTATCTATAATATTAATTCTATGATCTCTCCAGAAACATGTGGTTGCAGCAGAGGTAATTGTTATACCTCTTTCTTGTTCTTGCTCCATCCAATCCATGGTTGCTGCCCCATCATGAACCTCGCCTATTTTATGACTTTTTCCTGTGTAATATAAAACTCTTTCAGTTGTAGTTGTTTTACCGGCATCTATGTGAGCCATAATTCCAATGTTTCTGTATTTATCTAATGAATATTTAGTAGCCATAATTTTTTACCATCTAAAATGAGCAAAAGCTTTATTCGCTTCTGCCATTTTATGAGTATCTTCTCTTTTTTTAATTGCTGATCCTTTATTTTGTGAAGCGTCTAAAATTTCTGCATATAATTTATCCGCCATTGTTTTGTTTTTTCTTTTTCTAGTTGCATCCATTAACCATCTTAAAGCTAGAGCTTGCGCTCTCTTTGATTTGACTTCAACTGGAACTTGATATGTTGCACCTCCAACACGTCTTGATCTACATTCTAAATTAGGTTTTACGTTACTTATTGCAGTATTAAAAATTTTTAGTGGATCTTCTTTATTTTTAGATTTAATTTTTTCTAAAGCGTCATATAAAATTTTTTCAGCTGTAGATCTCTTTCCATCGTACATAATAGAATTTATAAATTTAGACACTGTTTCAGAATGAAATTTAGGATCTGGATAAACTTTTCTAATCGGTGCTTTTCTTTTTCGAGACATAATATTATTTTGGTTTTTTTGCTCCGTACAGAGATCTTCTTTGTTTACGATTTGCTACACCTTGTGTATCTAAATTTCCTCTTAAGATATGATATCTAACTCCAGGTAAATCTTTAACTCTACCACCCCTTAATAGTACTACCGAGTGTTCTTGCAAATTATGTCCTTCACCTGGAATATAAGCTGTTACTTCAAACCCATTTGATAATCTGACTCTAGCAACTTTTCTTAAAGCTGAATTTGGTTTTTTAGGAGTTGTTGTATAAACTTTCACGCAAACCCCACGTTTAAGTGGTTGACGTTCTAAAGCCGGAACTTTATTACGAACAATTGGCTTAATTCTTCTTTTCTTAATCAGTTGATTAATTGTTGGCATAATAATATTTTGAAGTCGAAGTGAGAATAGCCGATCTTGTTATTTTGTTAGTGTTTAAGGCTATAAAATGCCTTACTTCTAACATTCAAAATGTGCCGTAAACTAGCATCGAAATGAAAAAAGTCAATATTTATTAGGTATTCTCTTACTATTTAAGCTGTTTGCTCTGGTGCCGATGAAGCTTTTAGTGCCTGTTTTTGTAATTCTTCTAATCTTTTTTTGTCTTGCTCTCTAGCTTTTTTATCCCAGTCAATCTTAGTTAAACCAGTTCCTGCAGGCACCAATCTACCTACAATTACATTTTCTTTTAAACCTTCAAGAGTATCAACTTTACCTCTGATAGAAGCGTCAGTTAATACCCGAGTAGTCTCTTGAAAAGATGCTGCAGATATAAATGAATTAGTTTGTAAAGATGCTTTAGTAATACCTAGTAAAACTCTCTCAAATTTTGCTGGTTTCTTTTTATCTTTTATTAATTCTTCATTAATTTTGCTTATATCAAGTAAGTCTATTACCTCACCAGTTAGTAATCCTGTATCACCAGGATCTTTAATTTCAACTCTTTTTAGCATTTGTCTAACAATAGTTTCAATATGTTTATCATTAATTACAACTCCTTGAAGTCTATATACTTCTTGTACTTCGCTAACAAAATATTCTGTTAGTTTTTCTACTCCCAGTATTCTTAGAATATCGTGAGGAGCAGGACTTCCATCTAGTAAATATTCACCTTTTTTTATCTTTTCCCCTTGATTAAAATTAACATGCTTTCCTTTTGGTATTAAATAATTTGAACTTTCCCCGTTTGAGTCAACTATAGAAATTTTTTGTTTTCCTCTTACTTCTTTTCCAAATTCTATTACCCCGTCATTTTCAGCTATGATTGCACTATCTTTAGGTCTTCGAGCTTCAAATAATTCAGCTACTCTAGGTAAACCACCAGTAATATCTTTTGTTTTTGATGTTTCTTTTGGCAGTCTAGCCAACACATCCCCAGCAGAAATTTTTTGACCATCTTTTACAGATAAAATTGTATCTGGAACTAAATAATATCTAGCTTCATTCCCATCTGCCTTCTTAATTATTTCTCCCTTATCATCTCTTAAAGTAATACGAGGTTTTAATTCTGAATTCTTGCTTAAAGATTTCCAATCTGTAACTGATTTAGAAGATAGTCCTGTAGCATCATCTAGTGTTTCTGTTAAAGAGCTTCCTTCCATCAAGTCCATATAATTAACAATACCGCTTGTTTCAGCAATAACTGGTAAAGTGTATGGATCCCATTCAGCAATTTTTTTTCCTTTTTCAATCATATCTCCATCTTTAAAAAATAATCTCGCTCCATAATTAACTTTGTAGATTGCTAGCTGTCTTCCGCTGTCATCTTCGATGCTTAATTGAGTGTTTCTACTCATTACTATTATACTTTTTTTAGAGTTTTCGATAAGATTTTTATTTATTATATTCAACTTTCCTTTACTTTGAGAAATGATTTGAGACTCTTCTTTAATTTGTGCAGTTCCTCCTACGTGAAAAGTTCTCATTGTTAATTGAGTTCCGGGTTCTCCAATAGACTGAGCAGCTATCATGCCTACAGCTTCACCAATATTAACCAATTTACCTCTAGCTAAATCTCTACCATAACAAATTTGGCAAACACCTTTAGTAGAAGCACAAGTAATTACAGAATATACATTAAGAGATTTTACTCCTGCCGCATCAATTTTTTCACAATCAAATTCATCAATCAATTTTCCTTTTTTAATAATAACTTCTCCAGTTACTGGATTTTTAATATCTTCAGCTATTACTCTACCAAGCACTCTCTCTGATAAACTTACCAAAATATTTCCGCCTTCTATTATTTCTGAAATAGTTACAGATGATCTTTTTTTAGGATCACACTCTGATTTTGTAATTTGTACATCTTGAGCAACGTCACATAGTCTTCTTGTAAGATAACCCGAATTAGCAGTTTTCAGAGCTGTATCAGCCAATCCTTTTCTAGCACCGTGAGTAGAATTAAAATATTCTAATACAGACAAACCCTCTTTAAAATTCGAAATAATGGGAGTCTCAATAATTTCTCCAGATGGCTTAGCTATTAGACCTCTCATTCCTGCAAGCTGTTTCATTTGCGCTTGTGATCCTCTGGCACCAGAATCAGCCATCATATAAACTGAGTTTGTCTCAATTCTATCGTCTTCATAAATCTTTTCTGCAGAGGAAATTTCTTTCATCATTTCATTCGCAACGATATCCGTGCATTTTGACCATACGTCTACAACTTTGTTATATTTTTCTCCTCTTGTAATTAGTCCGTCTGAATATTGTTTCTCGTATTCTTCAATTTGTTTTTTAGTATTTGAGATTAAATTTTCCTTAGTCTTAGGAATTAATAAATCATCTTTTCCAAAAGAAATACCAGCCTTGAAAGCATGTTTAAAACCAAGTGTTTTAATTTTATCACAAAAAATAACTGTTTCTTTTTGACCGCAGTATCTAAAAATTACATCTATTACTTCTGAAACATTTTTTTTAGTTAACAGTCTGTTTACTAAACTAAATTTTATATCTTTGTTTTTAGGTAATACGTTCGCTAATAAAAACCTACCAGCTGTGCTAGTATATTTCTCAAGTTTACTCGATCCATCTTCTTTTATTGTTTGAAATGTAGACACTATTTTTGAATGCAAGCTAATAGATTTATTTTCTAATGCTTGCTCAATTTCTTCAACGCTAGAAAAAATACCTTTTGGTTTTTTATCGTTATCATTACCTTGTGAAAGATAATAAATTCCTAAAACTATATCCTGGCTTGGCACTATAATAGGCTTTCCGTTTGATGGGCTTAATATATTATTGGTAGACATCATTAAAACCCTGGCTTCTAGTTGAGCTTCTAAACTTAGAGGTATATGAACTGCCATTTGATCTCCATCAAAATCAGCATTAAATGCAGCACAGACAAGTGGATGTAATTCAATAGCATTTCCTTCGATAAGTTTAGCTTCAAAAGCTTGGACACCAAGTCTGTGTAATGTGGGTGCACGGTTTAAGAGAATGGGATGTTCTCTAATTATATGTTCTAAAGAGTCCCAAACTTCGCTTTTTTCTTTTTCAACTAATTTTTTTGCTTGTTTAATTGTTGTAGCTAATCCTAACTTGTCTAATCTTGCATATAAAAATGGTTTAAATAATTCTAACGCCATTTTTTTTGGTAAACCACACTGATGTAATTTAAGTTCTGGGCCTACAACTATTACAGACCTACCTGAATAATCAACTCTTTTTCCCAACAAGTTTTGTCTGAATCTTCCTTGTTTTCCTTTTAACATTTCAGCTAATGATTTAAGAGGTCTTTTACCAGTTCCTGTTATTACTCTTCCTCTTCGTCCGTTATCAAATAATGCATCAACTGACTCTTGAAGCATTCTTTTTTCATTTCTAACGATAATATCGGGAGCTTTAAGGTCTAATAATCTTTTTAAACGATTATTTCTATTAATAACTCTTCTGTATAAATCATTTAGATCTGAAGTCGCAAATCTACCTCCATCTAGTGGCACTAAAGGTCTTAGTTCAGGTGGTATAACTGGAACAGAAGTCAAAATCATCCATTCAGGTTTATTTCCTGAAGATATAAAAGACTCGATCAATTTTAATCTTTTTATAGTTCGTTCTTCTGTTACTTTAGATTTAATACTAGAAAGAGAATCTCTTAATCTCTTTTGTTCTTTTTTTAAATCCAAATTTATTAAAATTTCTCTTACTGCTTCTGCGCCAATTCCTGCTGAGAATGCATCCTCACCAAATTCATCTTGTGCTTTTGTTAAAGCTTCTTCGGATAATAATTGACCTTTTTTCAAAGTAGTTAAACCTGGTTCTACTACAATAAAACTTTCAAAATATAACACCTTTTCAACTTCTTTAAGTTTCATATCTATAGCTAAAGATATTCGGCTAGGAAGAGATTTTAAAAACCAAATATGAGCTACAGGACAAGCAAGGTCTATATGACCCATTCTTTCTCTTCTAACATTTGACTTAGTTACTTCAACACCACACTTTTCACAAATTATCCCTCTAAATTTCATACGTTTATATTTTCCACATAAACATTCATAATCTTTTACAGGACCAAATATTCTTGAGCAGAATAATCCATCTTTTTCAGGTCTAAAAGTTCTATAATTAATTGTTTCCGGCTTTTTTATTTCACCATAAGACCATGACTTAATTTTTTCAGGACTTGCTAATGTAATTTTAATACTATCAAAATTGTTTTCTGGAATTAAACTTTGATTATCAAAATTTTTTGTTAAATTTTTTTCCATATTAATTTAATTCAATATTTAAACCTAATGCTCTAATTTCTTTTACTAAAACATTAAATGATTCAGGAACACCTGACTCAAAATTGTTGTTTCCTTTTACAATAGTTTCATAAACTTTAGTCCTTCCAGCTACATCGTCTGATTTAACTGTAAGAATTTCTTGTAAAGTATAAGATGCTCCGTAAGCTTCTAAGGCCCACACTTCCATTTCACCAAATCTTTGTCCTCCAAGCTGAGCTTTTCCACCAAGAGGTTGTTGAGTAACTAAACTATAAGGTCCTGTCGATCTTGCATGTATTTTATCTTCTACAAGGTGATTTAATTTTAACATATAAATAATTCCAACAGTTACAGGTCTATCAAAAGCCTCTCCGGTTTGCCCATTCCATAAATGTGTCTGACCTGAATTAGGTAGTTTTGCTATATCCAACATATCATTAATATCTTTTGTGCTTGCACCATCAAATACTGGTGTTGAAATTGGAACTCCATTTGAAATATTGTTAACTAATTCAGCAACTTCTTTTTTTGATAATTTAGAAATAACATCTTCATAAGTTTGTTTTCCATAAATTTCCTTCAATTTATCTTTAATTTTTTCAATTTGTTCATCAAAATTTTTAACATAAGCTTTAATTTGTTCACCAAGTTCTGAACAAGACCAACCTAAGTGGGTTTCAAGAATTTGTCCTACATTCATTCGACTTGGTACACCCAAAGGATTCAAAACAATATCAACTGGTTTTCCATTTTCCATGTAAGGCATGTCTTCTACTGGAACAATCTTGCTGACCACTCCTTTATTTCCATGTCTTCCAGCCATTTTGTCCCCTGGCATCAGTCTTCTTTTTACAGCAACAAAAACTTTTACAACTTTCATTACAGTTGGTAGTAGATCATCGCCTTGTTGTATCTTGGTAACTTTATCTTCAAACCTGAGCTTTATATCTTCAGAAGCATTATCAAACTGATTTTTTAATTTTTCTAAATTACTATTGAGTTCTTGTTTTTGAAAACTAAGTTTCCATAAATCTTTTAAAGTTAAATTCTCAAAATCATTTTTATTTAATGTAGTTTCTGCTTTAAGAGTTTTATATTGTTTGCTGATGCTTTGACCGTTCAATAAATCTATTGCTCTTAATTTTATGTTTCTATTTAAAATCTCTTCTTCAACTTTTTTATCTTCTTGTACTACTTCGATTTCAGCTCTCTCGATTGCGATGGATCTTTCATCTTTTTCGATCCCATGTCTATTAAAAACTCTTACGTCAATTACGACACCCGTGCTTCCAGATGGTAATTTTAGAGAAGAGTCTCTTACGTCAGTAGCTTTTTCACCGAAAATTGATCTTAATAATTTTTCTTCAGGACTTGATGAAGTTTCACTTTTCGGTGTAACTTTTCCAACTAATATATCACCAGGCTTAACTTCTGCTCCAACATATACAATTCCAGACTCATCTAGGTTTCTTAAGCTTTCTTCGCTTACGTTCGGAATATCTCTTGTAATCTCTTCTGCTCCTAATTTTGTATCACGTGCCATCGACTCATACTCCTCTATATGGACTGAAGTAAATACGTCGTCAGTTACACATCTCTCAGAAATTAAAATTGAGTCTTCAAAATTGTATCCTTGCCAGGGCATAAATGCTACTGTCACATTTTTACCTAAAGCTAATTCACCAAGTTTAGTTGCTGGTCCGTCAGCAATAATATCACCTTTTTTAATTTGATCTCCAACCTTAACTAATGGTTTTTGGTTAATGCAAGTATTTTGATTTGATCTTTGAAATTTAGATAAATTATAAATATCTACAGCTGACTGAGATAAATCAGTTACATCTGTGACTTTTACAACAATTCGTTTTCCATCAATTTTATCTACTATTCCATTTCTTTTTGCTACAATAGTTACTCCAGAATCCAAAGCAACATCTGACTCGATTCCTGTGCCAACTAAAGGCGATTCTGGTTTTAAAAGTGGTACAGCTTGTCTCATCATATTTGATCCCATTAAAGCTCTGTTTGCATCATCGTTTTCTAAAAATGGAATTAAAGCAGCTGCAACAGAAACTAATTGTTTAGGAGAGACATCAATAAAATCTATATTTTCTCTATTTGCTAATTCAAAGTTAAGATTTTTTCTACAAGCAACTAGTTCTTCCTCAAAAGATCCATCTTTTTTAATAGGAGAATTAGCCTGAGCAATTGTGTATTTTTCCTCCTCGATTGCAGACAAATATTGAATTTCAGATGTAACTTTCCCGTTAACAACTCTTTTATAAGGACTCTCTATATATCCGAATTTATTCACTCTGCAGTAAGTTGCTAAACTATTGATTAATCCAATATTAGGACCTTCGGGTGTTTCTATAGGGCAAATTCTACCGTAATGAGTTGGGTGTACATCCCTTACTTCAAAGCCAGCTCTCTCTCTAGTTAAGCCCCCAGGACCTAGTGCAGAAACTCTCCTTTTATGAGTTATTTCTGACAATGGATTAGTTTGATCCATAAATTGTGAAAGCTGTGAAGTAGCAAAAAAATCTTTTAAAGAAGTTGTTATGGGTTTTGCATTTATCAAATCTTGGGGCATTGCAGACTCAATTTCAAGAAATGTAGACATTTTTTCTTTGACGGTTCTTTCCATTCTTAAAAGACCAATTCTAAATTGATTTTCTACTAACTCACCAACGGATCGTACTCTTCTGTTTCCAAGATGGTCTATATCATCTACATCTCCTCTACCATCTCTTAAATCAAGCATAAACTTAATAATAGCTACAATGTCATCAATGGTTAAAATTGTTTTCTTATCGCTAATTTCTAGATTTAATTTAGAATTTAATTTAACTCTTCCAACTTCAGAAAGATCATAACGTTCTTTTGTAAAATAAAGATTATTAAATATTTCTTCAGCAACATCCAATGATGGTGCTTCACCTGGTCTTAAAACTTTATAAATATCATTTAAAGCATCTGCTTTATTTAGATTTTTATCAATTTTAAGAGTTTCTAATAAATAAGGACCTTTGTTAATCGGATCTATATTAACTAGATTTATAGTTTTTTCCCCTTGATTAATAATATTTTCTAGTTGTTCTTGAGTTATGTCAAAACCACTTCCTATTAAAATCTCGCCATCTTTTTTTTTGATATCATTTGCTATATATTTTCCTACGATTTGTTCATTAGAAGCTAAAATTGATTTTAAACCTTTTTCCTGAAGTTTTTTAGCTATTATGAAATTTAGTTTTTCTCCTTTTGATAAAATCTTTTTATTATTTTTAGAATCTACTAAGTCATAAGAAATCTTTATAGGCCTTTTGTAATTCTCAGGATTAAAATCAGTCATCCACATTTTTTTTTCAGAATCAAATGTATATTTGTTAGTGGTATAAAATGTATTGATAATTTTATCTTTAGAAAAACCTAATGCAAATAAAATTGAAGTAATTGGTAATTTTTTCTTTCTATCAACTCTAAAATATAAAATATCTTTAGGATCAAATTCAAAATCTAGCCAAGATCCTCTTCCTGGAATTATTCTACAATTAAATAGCAATTTTCCGCTAGAATGAGTTTTTCCTTTATCGTGATCAAAAAAAACTCCAGGACTTCTATGCATTTGATTTACAACAACTCTTTCAACACCATTTGTAATAAAAGTAGCGCTAGGCGTCATCAAAGGTAATTCTCCAATAAAAACTTCTTGTTCCTTTGCTGAAAGAATTTGCTTAGTATTATTTTCAGGATCTATATCGTAAACAACTAATCTTAAATTAGCTTTAAGTGCAGCTGAATAGGAAAGGCTTCTCTGTTTACACTCTATCACATCAAATTTAGGTTTTTCTAATTTATAAGAAATATATTCAAGTGTAGATTTGTCAGAACCATCTTCTATAGGAAAGATATTCTTAAAAACTTTATCAATTCCTTTTGATAAGTCACTCATTTGTTCTTTAAGTGTTTTTGACTCTAAAAACTCATTGTAAGAATTTTTTTGTACTTCTATAAGGTTTGGAATTGATAAGCCCTCAACGAGCTTGCCGAAATTTTTTCTAATATTTTTCTTTTGAGTAAAAGATAATTGCATCAATAATAAAAAAATTTTACTGTAAAATTTTTATAGTACAGTAAAATTCAGTCTTAAATTTTATTTACTTTAATTCTACTTTAGCTCCAGCTGCCTCAAGTTTTTTCTTAAATTCTTCAGCTTCTTTCTTAGCTACACCACCTTTAATCTCTTTTGGTGCGCCTTCTACTAAATCTTTTGCTTCTTTTAGTCCTAAACCTGTTATTGCTCTTACTTCTTTAATAACATTTATTTTTTTATCTCCTGCTGCTGATAAAAAAAGTGAAAATTCAGATTTTTCTTCACCTGCTGGTGCTGCACTTCCTGCGGCTGCGGCTACTGCAACTGGTGCTGCTGCTGTAACACCCCATTTTTCTTCTAATTGTTTTGATAGTTCTGCTGCCTCAACAACAGTTAAAGTTGATAATTCGTCAATAATTTTATTTAAGTCTGCCATTTTGAATCCTATGAATTAATTTTTTAAACTCTTTGCGCGCGCTAAATTAGCAATTTTTGAGCCAGGTGCAAGTAAAATACTCACTAATTTTTGAGCTGGAGATGCTAAAATACCTACTATTTTCGCTCTTGCTTCTTCGAGTGAAGGTAGTGTGGCGATTATAGCCACTTCTTTTTGATCTAAAACTTTGCCATCCATGAATCCAGCAACAATTTTTAACTTGTCATGAGATTTAGCAAACTTAGTTAAGATTTTTGCAGTTGAAATTGGATCCGATGAAATTGCTGCGGCAGTGGGACCAGTAAAATATTTTTCTAAATCTTTTACTGGTGTTTCTTTAATTGCAATTTTTGTGATTCTATTTTTTGTTATTTTAAAAAGAATTCCTTTTTCTCTTAACTCTTTTCTTAGCTCATCAAGTTCATTAACATTAAGACCTTGGTATTGAGCTATCATAACTGACTCATTAGATGAAAAATTTTTTTTCATTTCTTCTATGTAGTTTTTTTTTGCAGTTTTGCTCATCATAACAATTAATTAGCTCCTACTTTGTACGAAATACCCATTGTAGAAGTTATAAAAGTTTTTTTAATAAATTCTCCTTTTATTGTATCGGGTTTTTCCTTTTTTACACTTTCAATAAAATAATTAAAATTTTCTAATAATTTTTCACTTGAGAAACTTTTTCTTCCTATTGTAGAAGCAAGATTACCATCTTTATCGTTTCTGATTTCGACTAGTCCCTTTTTAATATCTTTTACTGCTTTTGTTATATCATTTGTTACTGTTCCTAGTTTTGGATTAGGCATTAATCCTTTGGGTCCTAAAATCTTTCCATGTTTTCCAATTTTACCCATCATGGCTGGAGTACAAACCAATTTGGTAAAATCAAATTTCCCAGCAGCAATTTTTTCTATTAAATCATCTGAACCTGTAATATCAGCTCCACTTTTTTTTGCCTCATCAATTTTCTCTGGCTCACATAAAACAGCAACTTTACTTTTTTTTCCTGAACCATTTGGAAGGTTCACAACTGATCTTAAGCTCAAATCTCCACCCTTGGACTGTTTTAAATTTATTTTTAAAGAAACATCAATTGACTCATCAAATTTAGAATTAGAGTTTACTTTAACTAAATCTATAATTTCCTTAGCAGTAATTTTTTTGTCTTTAACAGCTGTTTTTAAAATTTCTTTATATCTTTTTGATCTTTTTTTCATAATTATTCTTTTACTTCTATTCCCATTGATCTAGCAGAACCGCAAATAATTTTAGTTGCTTCTTTAATATCAAACGCATTTAAATCTTTCATTTTTTCCTTAGCAATAGATTCAGCTTGTTTCATTGTAATAGAACCTGCAACAATTCTACCAGGTTCTTGTGATCCACTTTTTAACTTAGCTGCTTCTCTTATAAAATGTGAAGCTGGTGGTGATTTTATTATAAAGTCAAATTTTTTATCTTTGTAAACTGTAATTACTACAGGAACTGGTTTGCCCATAAAAGATTTTGTCTTTTCATTAAATGCTTTACAAAATTCCATTATGTTAATACCTCTTTGACCTAGAGCAGGTCCTACTGGTGGAGCTGGGTTAGCTTGACCACCTTTGATTTGTAACTTTACATATCCTGTTATTTCTTTTTTTGCCATTTAATTTTTCTCCACTTGGTTAAATTCTAAATCTACCGGAGTTGCTCTACCAAATATAGAAACTGATACTTTAAGTCTAGATTTTTCTTCATCAATTTCTTCAATTAATCCGTTAAATGAAGCAAATGGACCATCACAAACTTTAACTTTTTCACCAATTTCAAAGTTCATACCTGTTTTTTGATTAACTGCACTTTCCGATACTTGACCAAGTATACGTTTGATTTCTTCATCAGAGATTGGAGTAGGTTTTTCTGCTGAACCCAAAAATCCACTTACTTTTTGAAGATTTTTAATTAAATGATAAATCTGTTTTGTTAGCTCAACCTTCACTAATACATAACCCGGAAAATATTTTTTTTCTTTTTTTGTACGTTTTCCCTTTTTTACTTCTGTGACTTGATGCGTAGGCACTAAAATTTCACCTAACTTCTCCTGTAGTTTATTCTTTTTTAATTCATCTTTAATTGAGTCTACTACTTTTTTTTCAAAACCAGAATAAGCTTGTACAATGTACCAATTCATAAATTAAAAATTAATAGTTAAAACTAAATTTAAAAGAAATCTTAAAATTTGATCAAGGATAAGAAAAAAAATTGCAGCAACGGATGCCAATGCAAATACCATTAAAGCTCCCATCATAGTATCTTTTTTCGTTGGCCAAGTAATTCTAAAAGTTTCCTGTTTAACTTCTTGAATAAATTTTAAAGGATTTTTCATAACTCTTTTTTTTGGCAGGAGCGGAGGGACTCGAACCCACAACCTCCGGTTTTGGAGACCGGCGCTCTACCAATTGAACTACGCTCCTAAGCGTTTATTTTATAATTTTAGTAACTACCCCAGCTCCAACTGTTTTTCCACCTTCTCTAATTGCAAAGTTTAATTTTTCGTTCATAGCTATTGGAGTAATTAATTTTACACTAAATTTTCCATCATCACCAGGCATGACCATTTCTGTACCAGACGGTAAAGTTACTTCACCAGTAACATCAGTAGTTCTAAAATAAAACTGTGGTCTGTATTTTGTAAAGAAAGGGGTATGTCTTCCACCTTCCTCTTTTTTTAAAATATAGGCCTGACATTCAAACTCTGTATGTGGAGTAATTGATCCTGGTTTGCAAAGAACTTGTCCTCTTTCAACATCTTCTCTTTCAACACCTCTTAATAAAGCTCCAATGTTGTCTCCAGCCTCACCACTGTCCAAAAGTTTTCTGAACATCTCAACGCCAGTACAAACAGATTTCTTCGTATCTCTAATACCAACAATTTCAATCTCTTCTCCAACTTTGATAACACCTGACTCAACTCTACCTGTTACAACTGTACCTCTACCCGAAATAGAAAAAACATCTTCTACTGGCATAAGGAAAGGTTTATCTTTTGGTCTATTAGGTTGAGGAATAGTATCGTCGACTGCCTTCATTAATTCCATAATTGCATTTTTACCTGTTGCTTCATCTTTCCCTTCAACAGCATTTAAAGCAGATCCTTTAACTATTGGAATTTTATCACCTGGAAATTTGTAAGAAGTTAAAAGTTCTCTTATTTCTTCTTCAACAAGATCAACTAACTCTTTATCTTTAACTGTATCAATCTTATTTAAAAACACTACTATTGCCGGAACTCCAACTTGACGAGCTAAAAGAATATGTTCTCTAGTTTGAGGCATTGGTCCGTCAGCTGCATTCACAACTAAAATTGCTCCATCCATCTGAGCAGCACCTGTGATCATATTTTTTACATAGTCGGCGTGACCTGGACAATCAACATGAGCATAATGTCTTTTTTCAGTTTCATACTCTACGTGAGCTGTTGAAATTGTTATTCCTCTTTCTTTTTCTTCAGGCGCTTTATCGATTTGATCATAAGCTACAAAGTTTGCACTTGATTTTCCTCCTGCCTCAGACAATACTTTAGTAATTGCAGCAGTTAGTGTTGTTTTACCATGGTCAACGTGTCCGATAGTACCGATATTACAATGCGGTTTGTTTCGCTGAAACTTTTCTTTTGACATTTTATTTTATCCTCACTTTATATTTTAATTTTTAACTTTGGAGCGGGTAAAGGGAATCGAACCCTTACATCCAGCTTGGAAGGCTAGCGTTCTACCATTGAACTACACCCGCAATATCCAAACTTATCTCGCTCTTACGTTCTTAAATACTCAAATTTGGTGGAGGGGGAAAGATTCGAACTTTCGAAGACCGAAGTCAACGGGTTTACAGCCCGCCCCATTTGACCGCTTTGGTACCCCTCCTTAAATTATCTTACTAGGGATACCCCCTAACTTAAAAAGTATTTAACAACAAGCGTTTTATAAGCTTTTGTGAAATAATTGCAATAAATCATTTTTCCTTGAAATATGCTAATTATTTAAAAAAATTGCATAAAAATTATGAAAAAAATGACATTTTTTATAGTCGGTAAGCACGCTGTTATAGAGGCATTAAAAAACCCTTCTAGAAAGATTGAAAGAGTCTTTTTAACTGAAGATGCTCTAAAAAATCTCAATAGAGAAAATCAATCTCTTAATTTACTAAAAAACATTCAAGTCTTTTATAAATCTCGAAGAGAATTAGATAATTTGTGTGGTAGAGATGAGACATCTCACCAAGGATTAATAGCAGAAGTTGAACAATTAGAAGAAATTACATTAAAAGAGTTTGTGATAGATAGTAAAAAAAAAAATATCAATTTAATTGCGCTTGAAGAGGTGTCAGATCCAAGAAATATAGGATCAATTATTAGAAGTGCTGTAGCATTCAATATTGATGGAATAATTGTTAAAGAAAGATCTTTTCCCTCTAAAAGTAAATTACTTTATAAAAGTGCAAGTGGTGGAGCCGAACACTTAAAAATTTTTAAAGTTTCTAACATTAATACCTCCTTAAAATTTTTAAAAACAAAAAACTTTTGGGTCAGTGCGTTTGATGTTTCGGCTACTAAAGATTTTACTAAAAACAAATGGGAAGGAAAAAACGTATTGTTATTTGGTTCAGAGGGATTTGGCTTAAAATCTAAAACATTAATGCACTCTGATTTTAAATTTAAAGTTAATATGAATAGAAATATTGAAAGTTTGAATATTTCAAATACTGTTTCCGTGGTTTGCCATCACATTTATCAATCAATTAAATAAAAATTATTTAATCAAATATAATACTAAAAATTTGTTTTAACATATCTTTTCTAAGCGAAAATTTATTTTGTTTTAAACTGTTTTGAATTTTATTATAGTTCTCTATTACATATTTTGCTGTTTGAGATAACGAATCTACTGTTCTTTTTGAAATAAAGACTCCTTTTCGATCTTTTATTATATGTGAAATTTCTTCAAATATAATTACAGGTCGTCTTCGGGCAAGAGACTCATCAACAACATGTGGTTGGCCTTCTGTAAATGATGGCAGTATCAAAATATTGTGTTCATCATAAATATCAATTAAAGATTGCTTATCTGAAATATATCCAACTAACTTTACATTTTTATTTTTTGAAACTTGAATATTTTTAAGGTTACCGACTATAGAGAGTTCTGCGTTAATATTTATTTTTTCAAACATTTCTAAGAATTGATAAATGCCTTTTTCAGGATTTGCTCTTCCAACATATAAAAACTTAATTTTATTGAGTTTTGCATCTTTATAATCTTTAAACCAATCTTCATCTAAAGTTGAAGAAGTTATTAAATGACAATTTTTTCCGTGGTATAGTCTCTCATGAAGAGTAAGGACCGTTGAATTTGAAGTCATTATTGAATACATAAAGTGGTAAATCCAAATTGACCAAGAACCTAATATAAATTTCCATTCTTCATGACCGCTACTAATTAAATACAAAAAAACTTTTTTTCTAAATAATAATAAAAATAAAAATGAAATAAATGTGTAAGGATTAATAGAAACAATCAAATACTTAGAATTTTTAGATTTAAAAGTTAAGAATATAAAATAAATAAATTGAATTATGTTAGATGCTATATCTATTTTTTCTAAATTTATCTTATGGCTTCCTTTTTTTTTAGATTTTCTCCCTATGTATTTAACTTTATGAAAGTTGTTTAATCCCTCAGGAATAATTTTTAAATTATAATTACTGCTAGAAAATTCATTACTTTCTTCAAAAACTTTATCATTATTAATGACTACTAATAAATTATTACTCATCTAATTATACAAATTTAAGTTTTTAGAAGTTTTCAATTAAACCTAATGTATTGTTGAAAACCTTTCAATAAGACTCTGCGAGCACTATCCTGAAAAGGATTGGATTTATTAGTGTTTCATGATAAATAATCCGCAAGCCCTCATAGCTCAATTGGTAGAGCAATTGATTTGTAATCAATAGGTTCGCGGTTCGAGTCCGTGTGAGGGCACCAGATTAAATTTGATTGTTTTTTTCGACAAGAATCTTATTTTTACGTCTACTTCTTAATAATAAAATTACTAATGAAAAAATAATTAAAAATATTATTGAAATCCCTACATAGAGTTTTTTCCACTTCACAAGAAAAAACTTCTCTCTCGCAAAATCTTTAAACTCAGACTCAAATTCTAATGATAATCCTCTTGTGTTATATTGAATTAAATTTTTTGGTAATATGTCATAATCTTCGATAGTTGAATAATCACCTTTAATTAGTAAATTTTCTTTTAAAATATTCACTACAACAAAAGATGCTTTTGGATCACCATTTCCCATTCCAACAGAATATGCTTCTAAATTTTCAATTTTGTCACTCCAGTAAATTAAATTTACATTTTGTTTGCCGTAAGCAATGGACTCAACTAAGTCTCTGAAATATTGTCTTTTTGAATTTCCTGCAAATATAAAGTCAACTTTATCTTTTATAGCAGGATATATATCTTCAAAATAATAGCTTTTATCATGCATGTAAGGTTTTGGATCGATTATTGTATCATCCCAGATTCGATGATGAGTAAGTAGAATTGTTGGTCCATTTTGAAAATCATCTTTCAAACTTTCCTCTAAAAATTTGATTATATTTTCTTTGCTATCCGAAGAATCTAACAATATAAACTTAACATCTTTCTCAACAATCACTTTATTAAGATATCCAACATTTGTTATATAATTTTCTTTTGAAATTCTTAATTCATTATTGCCTGGAGAGAAGAATATTTTAGTATCAATAATTGTATTAAAATAATCAAAAATATCTTTGTTTTGTAAATCAGAGTCACCTAATAAAAAAATGTAGTCAGCATTATGGGAATTAACTTTTTCTGCAAACTTATTTAGTTTTTTTTGATCTTTGGTAATCGGATATAAATGGCCAGCAACTATGAACTTGGTTCCAGAGTTAAGATCTTCTGCATATAGCTTAGAAATATTAAAAAATATAATTAAAACAGTTATTGATATGAATTTAATAGCTTTCATTTATTAATACTACATAAAATTCTTAAAATTAAAATCTACAGAAGGTATATCACGATTATTAACTTTAATGCTAGAACCTTTTTCCACTAAATATTTTTCTTCGCTATTAGAAACCAAAATATCTTTAATATTAATTTTTGAAGGTCCGTATTCATTTTTTTTCATATAAGAAACTACACCGTACCTTGTATTGGAAATCTTTACATTATTTGCCTCAAGACTTGAATTGTCTTTGCTGGCTAACCCTATCTTACTATTAAACACTGAAATGTCATTAATGCTAATTTTACTTTTCTCACCCACACTAATGGCTTTATCTCCTGCTCCATAAATGATTATTTCTTTTAACTCAACTTCACTACCTGAAAAATCTAATGCATCATTGCCGGATTCTTGGAAATTTAATTTTGACATTACTCCTTTACTAAAATCTATGTCTACCGCATCTAAATTAACATCTTTAAAAATACAGTTTTTTAATACAAAATTTGATCTTATTATATTTAAATAATCATCTCCTACTATATTTTCTAAAAATTTAGAATTCTTAATTCTCACATCAGACTGATAAAAATTTATCGATCCCAATAAACCTAATCCAGATAATTGCGGGGGAGCAGACATCCTATAAAATACAGTGTTGTCAATTTCTGAAACTTCATTAGCATTAATAACTACTATACCATAACCATTTTTTTCTGTTTTAGTGTTGTGATTTAAGCTGTTTGATCTAAATGATTTTATGTTTCCAATAAAATTAGACCTAATAAGAATTGGATTTTCAGTCGTTCCGTTAAAGAAAATTGGTGATCGAGAAATAATATGACCTTGGTTTGAAAAAATAATTTCTGTACCTGGTTTAACTAAAACTCTGAAATTTGAAGGAATGTAAATTGGTTCATTAATTTCTATCTTATCTGTGTCAAAGATTATATTTTTGTCTTCTATCTTTAAAAAAACATGTTTTTTCAAATTTTCTAAATCTCCTGTATATAAAGTAGATAGATAATTATTCACTGTATTAGACCAAAAAGCGATTGTAGCTGTTCTATGTTTAGTTTGACCTAAAATTTTATATACTATCTTTAGGCTATCCAAGTTTTCTTTATTACACAAATTTTCACTTAAACAATCTATTTTAATCAGTTCTAGTTTTGTAGCTTTGTTTAAAAGTTTGCCTTTTAAATATATAGGTTTTTTAAAAACACTAACATCTTCATCTTTCTCTTTAATGCCAATAATTTGTACGGGTAATCTTTGTAAATTTGAAGCATTAAGGAGTAATGAATTTTTTTTACCTTCAATGAAGTTAAGATTAACTCCTTGTATTGGGTTAAGAGTTTTTTCAATTTCACTTCTATATTTTTCTATATACTCCAAAGAAAAAATATTCTCACCTGGATAATTTTGATTTAAAACTTTTTCGTATTTTTTGAATTCTTCAGAATTTTTACCTATAATTCCACGAATATAATTTTTTTTTGACATACGAGACAAGTCTTTTAAATACATTTCAAAAAAAGATCTGTCATTGAACAATAAAGAAAGAAAGTATTTTTGATCCATAGAATGTGAAAAGTTTCTTGGACTTAAATCAGCCCACCAACTGTTTATTTGAGATTGATTAAGATCAATGTGAACTTCTCTACCTATTGGCTCAAGAAGTTTAGTAACTGGATTGTAGTAAAATTTAAGGTCTCTCCAATCAAATTCTATTGATCCTAATACAGCCTTTGCAGCCATTAGTTTTGATAATTGCTCCAAGTCGAATATTTCTGATAATTGTTTGGAATTTTGTCTAAAGCTCTCTAAAAGAGTTATAGCTTCATTTAAATACATTTCCTGCTCTGTATTCTTCTTGCTGTCTTTAAATTGAACAGGTTTAATTTCTGATCTCCAAAATGAACCTTCTAAATTATTTATACTCAATTTGTTTACATTGTTTGCTTCATTAATCCATAAATTTTTATTAAAACCTATGATAGGACCCTCACGTCTATTATTAGACTCCAAAAGTTCTTTTGAGTGTTGCTCCTCTAAATTATAAATTCCTAAATTATTTCCATTTAAAACAAAATTTACAAATCTAGTTCTGTGAGCTATTAACCCCTCATCTTTTAAAACTTTCATAAATAACCACTCATGCAAATATCCTCTTGTCTTAGAGTGTTGTAAAGAAAACCTTTTTAAATTGAATATAGTTTTCAATTCATTTTGTTCTTCGTCCATTTTAATTTTGAAAGACCATTTTAAGGGGTGTTTCCAGTGATCTTCGTGAACACCTTTCAATTTTGCTTTAATCTTAAAATCTTTATTATCGTAATTAAGAGTTGCAATAACCCACTTATGCATGTCCTCACTAGCCCTAAATGACTGTAAACTTTCATTCCGAGTTTCTAAAATTTTTTGATAATTTCTGTAATTCATGTCAATAACTAATTTATCAATATCATAAAAATTAGAATATAATCTGTTTGCAATTGTCTCTGAGATATCATTTAAAAATAGTTTTGTTTTTTTATTAAAATCATATTTTTCAGACCAAATACCAAGAAGAAAGAATATCGAAAATGATAAAAGTAAAAATATTGTATAAAATATTTTATATTTATAAAAAAATATTTTTTTTGATTTTTTTTTAATTGATTGAGCTTTCATTTTAAATTCCACTTACACTTCTTATCGAATTTATATATTTAGAGTTTCTACTAATTCTAAATGGAAGAGTTTTTAGCATCTCTTTGGATAAGTGGCTGCTGTCTCTGTCAAATTTGAATTCTACAATAACATATTTTTGTATCAAAGTTTTTTTAACTAAATTAACCTTTTTGTAAAAACGTTGATCATATATATTGTGTAAAGTATCTATAGTTACTCTGAATTTTTTATTATAATTTTCATAATATTCTCTTTTGTATTGATTTATTATTTTAGGTTCACAATTGTTTTCAAAAATTATTTTTTCATAACCAGATAAATTATCCTTTATAATTTCTTTTAGTTTCTTCAATCTTAGATTTGAATTAATTTTTAAACCGGGTACTTCAAATCTTCTTTTCCATCCAAAAATATTTCTTTTAAATTTAAATTCTAATTTCCCTTTTTTTTCTTCATTGAAATGAGAATACCATCTATATCTTACTTTCATCCTAGAACTGCTTCCGTAAATATTGTCCTTAAAAGCCTCATAATCGAAAGAGTCAAAATATATATTATTTACAATTCTATCTAAGTATCTTTTTTTAAAATTTTCTTTATTTAATTTTATCCAATTGACTACTAAAGGATAATTTAAATCTTGAGTTATAAATTTAATTTCCAATCTGCTATCTTTAGGAACTAAATTATTCATGATAAAGTTTATATACTGGGAATTTGATTTTGATCAATATACGTCACTGAAATACCGGGAAAGTTTTTTCTCAAATTACCCATCATTTTTTCAATAGAATCAATTTTTTTTACACTAATCATATAAGTAGCTTCAATATTATTGTCTTTTGTATCAAATCTTCGTAAATCAAAATTATCAACTTCGTTCAAAATAATTTTATTAATTTTCTTTAACAGGTTTGCTTTATCTTTCAGTTTCTCGGTGTTTAATTCTAAGGATATAAACATATTTTTTTCAATAGATGATTTTCTGAAAATCTTAAACAACATCATAAATAATAAAATCAAGACTACTGAGGTTAATGTTATCAAAGTTTGATTAGCACCAAAACCTAGGCCAGCAGCTATACAAATAAACAAATAAGATAGTTCTTCTGGTTCTTTAATGGGAGTTCTGAATCTTACTATTGAAAGAGCTCCTACCAAACCTAATGATAGTGCAAGAGATGATTTTACAATCGTGATAACAAGAGTTGTCGTTAATAAAATAAAAGGGAATATATTACTAAACTCCTCTCGATTACTAATTGTTGAACCAAATTTCTTATAATGAATCTTTAAAAAGATAGATACTACTGCACCTATCGCTAGGTTTATAAATAACGAAGTAAAGGAAATCGGGGCAGACTCAGTTAATTGAAAATTTTCAAACATACATTTTTATACATTAATAAATAATAAATATCGACTTTTTATATTTAGTGTTGATCAAGCAAATTCATATTATAATAAAATTATTTTAAACAAAACGCTTAAATAAATAGCTAGTTAAAAAGTTTCTTTTCTTAATTGCTCCAATTTAATTTTTTTTTGGAGACTTGTATTTTTGTCATATAGTAAATTAAATTTAATTTTATTGTTTACTTTTACATAAATAGTTTTGGCATTTCTTATCTCAATATTGTCAGCAACAGCGCTTATAGGTCTTTTAACGGGATTTAAGTTTTTTATAATTATTTTTGATCTATCACTAGCAATTTTACCTTTCCATCTACGAGGGCGAAAAGCGCTTATAGGTGCAATAGAAATTTTTTTTGAATTTAAATTCAATATTGGCCCAGAAACAGATAAGTTATAGGCGGTGCTTCCTGCAGGAGTTGAAACTAATACTCCATCTGAAATTAATTTTTTAATTAGGTATTTAGAACCATTTTTAATTGAAATTGAAGCAGCTTGTCTACTTTGTCTCAAAATTGATACCTCGTTTATTGCTAGAGATTTTTTGATTTTGTTTTTAGTAACTACTCTCATCTCTAATGGAGAGATACTTGTCATTTTTGCATTAGATAAATTTTTAATAATATTTTTTTTTGAAAATTTATTCATCAAAAAACCATAGTTGCCAGAATTAATTCCATAAAATAAGTTTGACTTTTTTTTATTTCTTTTCAAAACCTGTAACATAAAACCATCGCCTCCAATTACTATTACTAAATTTTGTCTTTTAATAAGGTTATCTTCTATAATTCTTAATAAAAAATTTTTTATCTTTATAGACTTTGTGTTTTTATCCGAGATTATAGTCGTTTTAATCATTTTAAATATGGTGCCCTCGGCCAGACTCGAACTGGCACTCCCAAAAGGGCAAGGATTTTAAGTCCTTTGTGTCTACCAATTTCACCACGAGGGCACATTATTATTTTGTTAATGACATTTATATTATTTTATTAATCTTATAAAGTATAATTATCTAATGAAAAAAATCTTACTATATAACTCTGGTGGAGGTTTAGGTGACTCAATACAATTGTTTACCTTAATATTGAGCCTTCAAAATCATTTTAAATCCTCAGAATTTTTTTATTTAGGGTCACATGCAAATCATTTTGTCGGCAAATTAAAAGAATTTAATATTAATATTAAAACACTAGACTTAAGCTTAAAATACTTCGGTTTCAGATGGTGGCACTTTTTCCTAGCAAAAAAGAGATTTACCGATCAAAACTTAGATAAGATAGATTTAATCATAGATCTACAATCCAAATTAAGAAATACAATAATTTTAAATAAAATACCTCATGATAATTTTTATTCATCGACTTTTAATTTTAGATTCTGCACTAAAAAAAAAGACTATTCATCGAAGGATCATCTAATAAATTTGGATAAGTTCTTTGATACAAATATCAAGGTATTAATGTTTAACTTAAAAAAGATATCAGAAAAATATATAAATGAAGCTAAAAGATTATTGCCAGATAAAAATTATGTTGGATTTTCTATTACTCAAGGTAATGTTTATAGAAAAAAAAATTGGTCAATCAATAAATTTATAGATCTTGCAAATAAGATTGATGAAATTAATAAGGTGCCAGTTTTTTTTATTGAAAGAGATGAGATAGAGTTAATAGAAAAAATAAAGTCTCAAGTACCTAATGCTTTATTTCCGGAACATCAGTCCAAAATTTCCTGTCCAGCTCTAGTAACAGCACTTGCTTCAAGACTGAGTTTAGCTATATCAATTGATAACGGAGTGATGCATATGATGGGATTAGCTAATATTCCAATGATTGTTTTATTTGGACCTACCGATGCAGAAAAATTTGCTCCAAAAATTAATTCTATTAAAATCTTAGATAGTAAGCAGATGTATAAATCTAAAAATATTGATACGATAACAACTCATGATGTTTTTAAATTGATTTAAATTTTTAATATTTCAATCTTTTTCAGTCTAGCTAAATTAATTAAATCTCGATTAACTTTTTGTAGTTTTATTTTTGATGTTGATCTTGTCACAATAGAAACTCCTATTTTTCCTAATCTAAAAAAAGGATAGCTTCCTATATCAACAAATTTTTTATTTTTTTTTTGTATAATGCCTAATTGTTTAGAAATATTACTTTCAACTGTAAAAAGATTTAATGTTTTGCTATGAATTGTTGAACCTTTAATTAAATAGCGTTTACAGTTTTCAATCATGGAATTTAAGATAGATGGTACTCCTGGTAAAGAAAATACATTCTTAATTATAAAACCTGGAGCAGCACTTGAGGGATTATAAATTAATTTTGCCCCGCTAGGCATTTTAGCCATTTTTTTTCTACCATCATTAAATTTTGACTTCCCATAATAATTTTCTAAAATTTTAAACGCCTCTTTATGATATTCATATTTTATTTTAAAAGCTTTTGAAATAGATTCTGCCGTTATATCATCATGGGTTGGACCTATACCTCCTGTAGTAAAAACATAATTAAAATTTTTTGATAGTTCTAATACATTTTTAACTAACACTTTCTGTAAATCAGGAATAATTCTCACCTCGTTTACAGAGATTCCACATTTTGAATTTAGCCAATTTGATATAAATGCAGTATTTTTATCTTGTGTTCTTCCAGAGAGAATTTCGTTGCCTATAATTAAAATTGCAGCATTTACTTTTTTGTTTTTTTTCTTCATAGATTGATAATTATATATGAACTTTGAAAATAAATTAATATCAGGAGTGTTTATAAAAAGATATAAGCGTTTTTTTGTAGATGTGCTAATTCAAAACAAGATAGTTACGGCCCATTGTCCTAATACTGGGTCAATGCGGGGTCTTTTAAAAGAAGGTAATAAAGTCTGGTTAAGTAAGTCGAATAATCCAGGTAGAAAGTTAAAATATACTCTTCAAATTATTGAAGATAAGAAGTCAAAGGTTGGGGTAAATACACATTCAACGAATAAAATTTTTTTGAATGCTTTACAAGACGGTCTAATAAAAGATTTTAATAAAGAAATTGAGATTAAACCAGAAGTAAAATTCGGTAATAATACCAGATTTGATTTTTTAATTACTAAAAAAAATTTTAAAGCTTTTATAGAAGTTAAGAATGTAACTTTAATGAGAAAAGCTTCAATCGCAGAGTTTCCAGACTCTGTTACATCAAGGGGGGCTAAGCATATTAATGAGCTACTTAAAGCAAGTAAAAGTGGTTATAAAATTTATATTGCTTTTATTATTCAGCGGGAAGATTGCAATCTGTGCACCATTGCGAGAGATATAGATCCTGAATATTCAGATTTACTATCTAAAGCTGTTAAGAAAAAACTAAACATACTTTCCTATGATTGTAAATTTTCATCAAAAGGAATAAAAGTAAATAAAAGAATAAAATTTAAAATTTAATGAAAGAAAGCACAAAAGAGTCTTTTGAAAAAACTAGAATAGCTGGATCAATAGCAGCTGGTGCGCTAGATGAAGTGTCTAATATAATTAAACCCGGCATTACTACTGATGAAATTGATAAAATTTGTTATGAATATATAAATGATCATGGGGCCTATTCAGCACCATTATTTTATAGAGGTTTTCCCAAATCATGTTGTACATCTCCTAATCATGTAGTTTGCCACGGAATTCCTTCAGATAAAATTTTAAAAGAAGGTGACATTCTGAATGTAGATGTCACAGCTTATAAAGATGGTTGGCATGGAGATACTAGTAGAATGTTTGAAGTAGGTAAAATATCTGTAAAAGCAAAAAAATTAATTGATACAACTTACGAGTCTATGATGAAAGGAATTAAGATATTAAAAGAAGGCATTCAATTAGGAGACATAGGTCATGCTATACAAAAGCATGTTGAAGCTCAAGGATTTTCAGTTGTTCAAGATTTCTGTGGTCATGGTATTGGTCAATCATTTCATGAAGAACCAACTATTTTACATTATGGAAAAATGAGGACTGGAAAAAAAATAAAGGCTGGTATGATTTTTACTATTGAACCCATGATCAACCTTGGTGATTACCAAACAAAAGTATTGAATGATGGCTGGACAGCAGTTACAAAAGATAAATCTTTATCTGCACAATTTGAACATACTGTTGGTATAACAAAAGATGGATACGAAATTTTTACTCATTCACAAAAATTTAGTTAATCTATTAAAATGATTGAAAGATATTCTAGAAAAGAACTTAAAGATATTTGGGAAGATTATAATAAATATTCTATTTGGTTAGATATCGAATTAGCAGCTGCTGAATCAATGGAAAAACTTAAGATTATTCCAAAAGGTGTTGTGAAAAAAGTTAAATCTAAAGCAAAAATTAATGTAAAAAGAATTCTAGATATTGAGAGCAAAGTAAAGCATGATGTTATAGCATTTTTAACTTCTATAACAGAAAAAACTGGTAAAGAAGCAAGATACCTTCATAAAGGTATGACCTCTTCTGATGTTCTTGATACTTGCTTTAATTTACAATTAAAACAATCAGGTAATATTTTATTAAAAGATATAGATGAATTGTTAAAATCTTTAAAAAAACAAGCTATAAAACATAAATTTACTTTATGCATTGGAAGAAGTCATGGTATTCACGCAGAGCCAATTACTTTTGGTTTAAAAATGTTAACTTTTTATCAAGAATTCTTAAGAAATAGAAAAAGACTTGAAAACTCAATTAAAGAAATATCAACATGTGCAATTTCTGGAGCAGTAGGAACTTTTGCAAATATTGATCCTCGAATAGAAAAATATGTTGCTAAAAAATTAAAACTTCAAATAGAACCTGTTTCAACTCAAATTATTCCAAGAGATCGACATGCACAATTCTTTTCAACTCTAGGAATCATCGCAAGCTCAATAGAAAGACTAGCAGTGGAAATTAGACATTTACAAAGAACTGAAGTCTTGGAAGTTGAGGAGTTTTTTGGAAAAAAACAAAAAGGATCTTCGGCAATGCCTCATAAAAAAAATCCAATTTTAAGTGAAAACCTGACAGGTCTAGCAAGATTAATAAGATCAAGTGTAGTTCCAGCTTTAGAAAATGTTGCGTTATGGCATGAAAGAGATATTTCCCACTCTGCTGTGGAGAGAAATATTGGTCCAGACTCAACAACAGCTTTAGATTTTGCTCTTTGTAGATTAAATAATGTTATAAAAAATTTAAATATTTATCCAAAAAATATGATAAAAAACTTAAATATCACTAATGGTATTATTTTTTCACAAAGAATTTTATTAGAGTTAACTAATTTTGGATTTACTAGAGAAGAATCCTATAAGATAGTTCAAAAAAATGCCATGAAGTCTTGGAATGAGAATTCCTCCTTTTATAAAAATATTGTTACTGATAAGAAAATTACAAACAAAATACCTGTTAATAAGCTTAAAAAATTATTCAATTTTAGTTATCATACCAAAAAAATTAATATAATTTTCAGAAGAAGTTTAAAAAAAAAATAAAATTTAAATAATGAATAAAGGTAATAAACTATACGAAGGTAAAGCTAAAATTATCTACGAAACTAAAGATAAAAATTTAGTTATTCAACATTTTAAAGACGATGCAACTGCTTTTAATAATTTAAAAAAATCAAAAGTAGAGGGTAAAGGTGTCTTAAATAATAGAATTTCAGAGTACATTTTAACTAATTTAACTCAATGTGGAATAAAAACTCACTTGGTCAAAAGACTAAACATGAGAGAACAACTTATTAGAAAGGCGGAAATATTTCCTATTGAATTTATAGTCAGAAATATTGCTACAGGATCTTTAACTAAAAGATTAGATATTTCTGAAGGGACTATATTAGAAAAACCTTTATTGGAGTATTGTTATAAGAAGGATGAACTACAAGACCCTATTGTTTCAAAAGAACATATTTATTCTTTTGGCTGGGCGACTGAAGAAGAAATAAAAGAAATAGATAAAACTACTTTAAGAATTAATGACTTATTGCTTGGACTGTTTAGAGGTATAGGAATAAAGTTGGTGGATTTTAAGATAGAGTACGGTAAGGCCTGGAATAAAGACACAGAACAAAAAGAAATCGTCCTCGCTGATGAAATTAGCCCTGATACCTGCCGATTGTGGGATGTAAAAACTGAAAAGAAATTAGACAAGGACAGATTCAGAAAAGATTTAGGAAATATTATTCAAGGATATCAAGAAGTAGCCAGAAGATTAGGTATTATGCCCGAAGAGACAAATATAAGTGAGGTAAACTTCGGCAAAGCTACTTCAATTAAATTTAAGAAAAAATAAATTGAAATTTTCAGTCACAGTTACATTAAAAAAAGATGTGTTAGATCCTCAAGGTAAAGTTGTACAAAACACCTTACAAAACCTTGGAATGGAGAATCTAAAAAGCATTAGGCAAGGAAAATATTTTGAGATTGAGTTAAATGATAATGATCAAATTAAAGCAGAGAAAAAAGTTGATGATATGTGTAAAAAACTTTTGGCTAATTTGATCATAGAGGATTACAAGGTTAACAAGATTTAATGAATTCATCGGTTATTGTTTTTCCAGGCTCAAATTGTGATAGAGATATTGCTTCTGCTTTAGAAAAATTCCAATTTAAAAACCAAATGGTTTGGCACAAAGAAACTAAACTACCCAAATCAGATTTAATTGTTGTTCCAGGTGGTTTCTCTTATGGAGATTATTTAAGATCAGGAGCAATAGCAGGTAAATCACTGATAATTAATGAAGTTATTAAGGCAGCTAATCAAGGTTGTTTAGTTCTAGGTATTTGTAATGGTTTTCAAATATTGACTGAAACAGGATTGTTGAAGGGAGTATTATTGAGAAATAAAAATTTAAAATTCATTAACAAAGATGTGAATATTAAAGTCATTAACAATGAAACAAAATTTTCTAATAAATATAAAAAAGATCAAATTCTAAAAATTAATATTGCCCATAATGAAGGTAATTATTTTACAAATCCAAATCATTTAAAAGACTTAAAAGATGAAAACTTAATAGCATTTAAATATTGCAATAAAAATGGAGTTATAAATGATGATTTTAATCCTAATGGTTCTTTAGAAAATATTGCAGGAATATTTAATTCGAAAAAAAATATTTTAGGAATGATGCCTCATCCTGAAAGAATGGTTGATAACTTAATCTCTAATACAGATGGAGTAAATTTGTTTTCTAGTTTACTTAATTAAAAATAATGAAAATTACTAATCAAGTTGTAGAAAGTCATGGATTAAAGATAGAAGAATATTCTAATATAAAAAAACTTTTAAAAAGAGAGCCTAATTTATTAGAACTTGGAATTTTTTCTGCTATGTGGAATGAACACTGTTCCTACAAATCATCAAGAAAACATCTAAAAAATTTACCTACAAAAGGAAAACATGTTATTCAAGGCCCTGGTGAAAATGCGGGTGTGATTGATATTGGGGATAATGATGCAATTATTTTTAAAATTGAAAGTCATAATCACCCCTCTTATATAGAGCCCTATCAAGGAGCTGCTACAGGTGTTGGGGGAATACTGAGAGATGTTTTTACTATGGGTGCAAGACCTATAGCACTTTTGAATTCAATTCATTTCGGTTCACCAAATCATTTTAAAACAAAAAGTTTATTAAATGGGGTTGTTTCAGGTATTGGAGGATACGGAAACTGTATAGGTATACCAACAGTTGCTGGAGAAACAAAATTTAATAGTACTTACAATGAAAATATTTTAGTAAATGCTATGGCTGTAGGTCATGCACAAAAAGATAAGATTTTTTACTCTAGAGCCAAAGGTCTGAATAAATCTGTTGTTTATGTTGGCTCTAAAACTGGGAGAGATGGTATTCACGGTGCTTCAATGGCTTCTGCAGAGTTTGATGAAAATTCTGAAGAGAAAAAACCTACCGTACAAGTAGGTGATCCTTTTACAGAAAAATTATTAATGGAAGCTTGTTTGGAGTTAATGAAAGATAACTCTATTATTTCGATTCAAGATATGGGAGCTGCAGGATTAACTTCCTCTAGTGTCGAAATGGCTTCCAAAGGAGAATTAGGTATTGAAATTAATCTTGAGAAAGTTCCTTGCAGGGAAGAAAATATGACTCCCTATGAAATGATGTTATCTGAAAGTCAGGAGAGAATGTTGATCATTCTTGAAGATGGAAAAGAAAAACATGCAAAAGAAATATTTAAAAAATGGGATCTTGATTTTGTAGTAATTGGAAAAACTACTAATACCAATAAGTTGACACTTAAGTTTAATAATATTGTTAAAGGAGAAATTCCTATAAATGCATTAGCCTCTGAGGCACCTATTTATGATAGAAAATGGGTTAAAAAAAAATTAAGTAAAAGTAAATTTGATATTAAAAAATTAAAAAATATCAAGATAGAAGAAGCTTTAATTAAAATTTTATCTTCAGCTAATCATTCAAATAAAAGATGGATCACTAGTCAATACGATCAAATGGTAATGTGTGACACAGTTCAAAAGTCAGGAGCTGATGCTGCAATAATAAGAATACATAACAAAAAAAAGGCAGTAGCTGTCTCAGTAGATTCATCTTCAAACTACTGTAAAGCTCATCCTTTAACTGGTGGAAAGCAAATTGTTTGTGAAAATTGGAGAAATTTAATTTCTGTGGGCGCTACTCCTATTGCAATAACTAATTGTTTAAATTTTGGCAATCCTGAAAATCCAAAAATTATGGGTGAGTTTGCAGAATGTTTAATTGGTATTAAAGAATCGTGTGAATACCTAAATTACCCAGTAGTTTCAGGAAATGTATCTTTTTATAATGGAACAAATAAAAAAAATATCTCACCAACTCCAGTCATTGGAGGTGTTGGTTTAATTCAAAAATTAAAAGAACCTATAGATCATCAATTTAAAAAAGATAACAGTAGCATAATTGTTGTTGGTAAAACTTTTGGTCATTTAGAACAAAGTGTTCTTTTAGAAGAAATTTACTCTATTACAGATGGTCAGCCACCAGAAATCAATTTGCTTAATGAAAAAAATAATGGAGAGAGTGTTTTGTCTATTATTAAAAATAATCTAGTTAACTCTGTTCATGATGTTTCAACTGGAGGTATATTAATTACTCTAGCTGAAATGTCCATGGGTAGTAATTATGGTGTTAAAATTAATAAACCTAAAAAATTAACAAATTTATTTAAATACTTTTTTGGAGAAGATCAGAGTAGGTATATTTTAGAAGTTGATAAAAATAATATTGAAAAAGTTGAGAAAATACTAAAAAATAACAACGTTTTTTACGAGAATATTGGTTCAACTCAAAAAGACTTTTTTGAAATTGAGAAGGAAATGAAAATCAATGTTAAAGAACTGTATAAAATTAACAATCAGTGGTATAATAATTATTAATGGCTCTTGCAGTAGAAGAAATTAAAAAACTTATAACCTCATCAATTCCAGATGCGTCAATAGAAATTAAAGATCTCATGGGTGATAACAATCACTATTCTGCTCTTATTAAGTCTAAAATGTTTTCTGGGTTAAGTAAAATTGAACAACATAAGTTAGTATATAAATCACTTAAGGGTAAAATGGGTAATGAATTACATGCTTTATCTATTACAACAGAAGAAAAATAATGGAAATTAAAGAAAAGATAAAAAATTTAATTAATAGTAATGATGTTTGCCTATTTATGAAAGGAACTCCTGACTCTCCACAATGCGGTTTTTCAATGGCTGTATCAAATGTTCTTAAACATCTAAAAGTTAATTTTAATGGAGTTAATGTTTTGGAAGATGAAAATTTAAGACAAGGAATAAAAGAATTTAGTGATTGGCCTACTATACCCCAGCTATATATCAAAGGAGAATTTGTAGGTGGCTGCGATATAGTAAAAGAAATGTTTGAAAAAGGGGAGCTTTTAAATCTTTTGAAAGAAAAAAAAATAATTTAATTTTTTTTAATAAAGCATATATCTGAATTTTTTAAATTACCTTTGTAAGTTATTATCTTATTTATACTATTTTGTAAATAAACCTGATCCTCATTTTTAATAATGTTTGAGTTAAATAGTTTTTTTTCTTTTATATTTTCTAAAACTTTATCAACTAGAACGTGGTCTATATTTCTATTATAATCGTAGTAATTAGGATATTTAAAATCTTCAATAACATAAACTCCTCCTTTTTTTAAATATTTAAATAAAACATTTAAACTTATTAAAATATCACTTAAATAATGAGAACCATCATCAATTATTATATCAAAAAAATTTGAGTTGGAGTCTAAGTTTATATTTTGTAAAGTTTTTTGTAATTGATTTTGATTATTAATATCTAAACCATAAACTTTAATATTTTTAGAGGAATACAGAAATTTAGAAATATTAATATCAAAGCAATAAATAGTAGAATTTGGAAAATATTTTACAAATGAAGCTGCTGAAGCTCCTGCATAAGACCCTATTTCTAAGATTTTTATTTTTTTTTCTTTTAAATGTTTAAAATTCTGAATGTAAAATTCTGAAAATCCGTGCCCTCTATCTTGAGTTGTCTTAAAAATATTTGCTTTATCACTACCATAATAATGTAATAGCTCATCCAAATCATCTCTATTAACATTGTCTGAATCAATGTTAATCTTTTTTTTAATTTTATATAAGATTTTTCTTTTAAATAAACTAAAGAAATTCAATTATCTAGAATAGTATTCTATAACAAGGTTCGGCTCCATTATTATAGGATAAGGAACCTCTGCAAATTTTGGTACTCTGACTAATTTTGCAGTTTTATTTTTATCATCTAACTGTATGTATTCAGGCACATCTCTTTCTTTACTTTGAAGAGCACCATCTATAACAACTAATTTTTTTGATTTTTCTCTTACTTCAATCAAATCAGTTTCTTTTACTAAATAGCTAGAAATATTAACTCTTTTTTTATTAACCTTAATATGTCCATGATTAATCATCTGTCTTGCAGAAAAAACTGTCGTAGCAAATTTCGCTCTATAAATTACTGTATCTAATCTACTTTCAAGTAATGCAATTAAATTTTCAGTTGTGTCACCTTTTTTAGCAAGAGCTTTTCTATAAATATTTCTAAATTGTCGTTCATTTATATTTCCGTAATAAGCCTTAAGTTTTTGTTTAGCTTGTAATTGAATTCCATAATCTGTAGGTTTCCCCTTTTTATTTTGTCCATGTTGTCCTGGAGGATACGCTCTTGAGTTAAAAGGACTTTTAGGTCTGCCCCAAAGATTGGCTTTTAACCTTCGGTCAACTTTATGTTTAGATTTAAGTCTTTTTGTCATATTTAAATGATGAGTTTTTATAAGGTTTCAGGGGTAATTGTCAATTATGGTTAATATTTTTTTTGCTTAAAGAACTAATAATACTAGCTAAAATCCTCAATTCTTTGTCGTTGGGCTCTAATCTGTAAATTAAATTGTTAATATTCATTAACATAGAGTGTTTTTTTTCAGTTGGTACAAAAAAACTTTTTTTTTCAAGTAGTTTTTTAAGATGTAAAACTAAAGACGAAATTTTCTTTTTTGAAGAAATTTTTAAACTTTTTTTGTCTTTTTCAAATTTTTTAAAGTTTATTAATTTAAATATCTCATAACATATTAAAGTTAAAGAGTGAGATAAGTTTAATGACTTAAATTTTTTTGAGGTTGGTATTTGTAAAACAAAATTTGATAAGGATAAATCATCATTTGATAAACCAGATGCTTCAGGGCCAAACATAAGTCCGAATCTTGTATTATTTTTTGATTTAATCATTTTTAAAAAATGATTAATAGAAATATGTCTCTTATTAATATCCCTTTTTCTTGCACTAAGGGATATAACTACATTAAAATCGTTAATCGCATCATAGGTACTGTTATAAATTTTTGCTTTTTTAAGAATATCATATGCTCCAACAGATGTAGCTTTAGCTTTATTATTTGACCAGGATTGTTTTGGGGACACTATGTGAAGTTTTGAAAATCCAAAATTTTTTAATGATCTTGCACAAGCTCCTATGTTCTCACCAAGTTGAGGCTTTACTAAAATAAATCCAAATTTATTTTTCATTTAAATTAGCTGGAGCTTTTTCTTTATAAAGTTTATAATCTAAACTATCTATTAAAGCTTTAAATGAAGCCTCAATAATATTTGGGGACACTCCAACAGTGAACCAGCTAATTCCAGTTTTATCGGTGCTCTCTATTAAAACTCTTGTAGTTGCCTCTGTTCCAGTATTTAAAATTCTTACTTTATAATCTAATAATTTTAAATCAGAAAAAAAATTATAATATTTTTCAACTTTCTTAAAATTTGATCTAATTGCATTGTCTAATGCATTAACGGGACCATTCCCCTCTCCATTGCATTCAATGTCTTTTCCATCAATTAAAAAAACAACATTTGCTTTTGTTTTTATAGTATCTGATTTTGCTACACTAACATTATAACTTTTAACCTTTAAATATTCAGGAACTTTTCCTAAAAGCCTATTAGCTAATAATTCAAAAGAGGCATCAGCACCATCATACGAATACCCACTGAACTCTCTATCTTTGACTTCTTCTAAAATTTTTTTAACTTTTGGATCTTTTGAATCAATTTTAATGCCATATTTTTCTAAACGAGAAAGAATATTTGATCTACCAGCTTGGTTGGAAACAACTATATTTCTGTGATTACCAACAAGCTTAGGATCAACATGCTCATAAGTTTTTGGATCTTTTTGTACAGCAGATACGTGTAGACCTCCTTTATGAGAAAATGCAGATGCCCCTACATAAGCCATATTTTTATTTGGCTTTCTATTTAAAATTTCATCTAGCAGTCTCGAACATTCTGTTAATGAAGATAATTTATCTTTTTTAATATTAATCTCATATTTCTCACTAAATGATTTTTTTAAAAAAAGTGTAGGTATAATTGACATTAGATTAGCATTGCCACACCTTTCACCTAAGCCATTAATAGTACCTTGAATTTGTCTAGCACCTGCCTCTACAGCAGCTAACGAATTTGCTACTGCATTTTCTGTATCGTTGTGGGCATGTATTCCAAGATTTTTTCCTGGTATAGTTTTGGAAACTTTTGAAACTATTTCACTAATTTCATGGGGTAAAGTTCCACCATTCGTGTCACACAATACTAGCCATCTAGCCCCTGAATCATAAGCATGTTTAAGACAGTCTAGCGCATAACTTGAATTAGCTTTATAACCATCGAAAAAATGCTCAGCATCAAACAAAAATTCTTTTTTATTTTTGACAAAGTGCTTTGTAGTTTCTTTAATATTTTCTAAATTTTCCTCATTTTTAATGCCTAAGGCAACTTTCACATGAAAATCCCAAGCTTTACCTACAACGCAAACTGCGGGTGAATTTGCATTCATTAAAGATGCTAACCCTGGATCATTATCAGCGCTTCTTCCTATCTTTTTTGTCATACCAAAAGCTGTGAAAATACTTTTTTTTAATTTTGGTGGATGAGAAAAAAATTTAGTATCATTGGGGTTTGCTCCTGGCCAACCTCCTTCAATGTAGTCAACTCCAATATCTGATAAAACATTTGCAATTTTATTCTTATCTTCAATAGAAAAATCTACTCCTTCAGTTTGAGCACCATCTCTTAGTGTAGTATCAAATATATAAATTTTATCTTTACTCATTTTAATTTCCAAACTGTTTTATCTTGTTGATCTTCAATTACAATCCCTTGTCCTAACAAATCTTTCCTTATTTGATCAGCTAGAGTAAAATTTCCCTCTTTTTTTGCTTTAGTTCTTTCAGCAATTTTCTTTGAAATATAATCATCTGAAACTTTTATATTAGATTTTTTTAAATTCTCCCATTCTTGTTTATTGATATTAAATAAACCTATTAATTTACATGCATTATTAAATAGCGATTTACTTTTTTTATCTCCATTACTCGCAGCATTATATAATTCGTGTATTTTAGCAATAAAGCCTGGGGTATTTAAATCATCTAATAAAGTTTCTGAAATATCTAAAATATTTGTATCTTTAGTTTCTTCATAAAGTTTGTACCATTTATCAATTATGTTTTTTTGATTTTGTAACAATTCATCATTCCAGTCCAATGGTTGACTGTAATGTGCGCTCAATAAAGCTAATCTTACAACTTGTCCAGAGTATTGCTTCACAGCTTCTGAAATCGTAATGATGTTGCCTAAAGATTTAGACATCTTTTCTTTGTTAAATGTAACAAAGCCATTATGAACCCAATAATTCGCAAAACTTTCTGTAGAATTATTACTGCAAGACTGCGCAATTTCATTTTCATGGTGTGGAAAAATTAAGTCTAAACCTCCACCGTGTATATCAAAATTTTTTCCTAAATACTTTTCGCTCATGACAGAACATTCTAAATGCCAACCTGGTCTACCCCTTCCCCATGGCGAATTCCATCCTGGATCATTGTCTTCTGAAGGTTTCCATAAAACAAAATCTAATGGATTTTTCTTAAGATCAGAAATTTCTATTCTACTTCCAGCTTTTAATTCCTCTAAATTTTTATTTGATAACTTTCCATAGTTCTTGAAGGAATTAATGGCAAAATAAACATGACCTTTATTTTCATAAGCATAACCTTTTTTTATTAAAGAGGAGGACATTTCAATCATCTCTTTGATATGTTCTGTTGCTTTTGGCTCTACAGTAGGGTCTAAACAATTCAAACTTCTGCAATTTTCATGGAAAACTTTTGTGACTTCATTTGTGATTTCATTAATGCTTTTTTTATTTCTCTTAGAGGCTTCAATTATTTTATCATCTACGTCTGTAATGTTTCTTACGTAATTTACATTTGTTCCATAAATTAATCTTAAAACTCTAAACAAAATATCAAATACTACTAAACTTCTAGCGTTTCCTACATGCGGATTATCGTAAACAGTAGGACCACAAGCGTATAAAGAAATTTTCTTAGAATTTATTGGTTTAAAAATTTCTTTTTTTCTTGATAAGGAGTTAGTAAGTTGAAGATTACTCATTAAATTTGCAGACTGGTATAGGATTCATTTTGTGTAAATTTTTTTCTCTAATTTCTAAATATTTTTTATAATTAGGATCATTTTTATTTTCCATAGCTTTTTCTAAATCTTCGTAACTCATTCCAAGTTGTTGAACATCGTTTCTTCCATCGTCCCATAAACCGTCGGTTGGCGGTGTATCTATTATATCTTGAGAAACACCTAAATGTTTTCCGAGTTCCCAAACTTGTGTTTTAGTACAATCAGCTATCGGAGAAATATCAACTCCACCGTCACCATATTTAGTATAAAAACCAACGCCAAAATCTTCAACTTTATTTCCTGTGCCTACAACTATTCCATTATTAGCTGCTGCTACTTGATATAAAGTTGCCATTCTTAACCTCGCTCTAGAGTTTGCGTATCCATGATCATTATTAAATTTTGTTAAAACCTGAGAAAATGAAGTAAAAATTTTATCCATTTCTAATAAATGGTGCTCCACATTTTTATATTTTTGTTTTAACCATTTAGCATGTAACAAACTTAGGTCATGTTGAGATTTAATTTGTTTAATTGGCATCGTTAACACAATTGTTTTACGTCCAGTACTTGCACATAAAGTACTAACTACAGAAGAGTCAATTCCACCAGAAATTCCAACGATTAAAGCTTTCGGCTTATAAGATGCCGAATCGCAATAATTATTGATCCAATTTGTAATAATTTCTGCTCTTTTTTTTACTTCCATAAATAGTACCTACCTCTCTTTTAAGGTTTGGTTTTAATAATTTCAATAACTATTAAGACGCTTCTTTAATAATATTTTTTGAATATTTAGAATTTTTCTTTATTTCCTCAGAAATTAGGAAAGCAAGTTCTAAAGCTTGTGAGGCATTTAATCTCGGATCACAATGAGTTCTGTATCTATTAGATAAATCTCTATCTGATATTTTTTGGGCTCCACCAGTACATTCTGTTACATCTTGACCTGTCATTTCAACGTGAAGTCCGCCAGCGTAAGTTCCTTCAGATTGATGAATGCCAAACACATTTTTTACTTCTTTTAAAACACTGTCAAAAGGTCTGGTTTTTAGTCCGCTGGTTGCCTTAATTGTATTACCATGCATTGGATCACAAGACCAAATTACATTTAAACCTTCTTTCTTAACAGCTTTGATTAATTTAGGTAAAAACTCTTCTGCTTTGTTTGCTCCAAATCTAGAAATTAAAGTAAGTCTTCCAGCTTCATTTTTGGGATTTAAAATGTTGCAAAGCTTAATTAGTTCATCTGCTTTGAGCGAAGGTCCGCATTTCAATCCGATGGGATTTTCTATACCTCTACAAAATTCAACATGTGCACCATCTGGTTGTCTTGTTCTATCTCCTATCCAAACAAAATGAGCTGATGTATCGTGATACTCTCCAGTTGTGGAGTCTACTCTTGTCATAGCTTCTTCGAATGGAAGTAAAAGAGCTTCATGCGAAGTATAAAAGTTGACTGTTCTTAGTCTTCTGTTGTTTTCAGGAGTTATTCCACAAGCTTCCATAAATGATAAAGCGTCACTTATTTTGTCTTCTATTTCTTTATATTTCCCTTTAGTCTTTTTATTTATAAATCCTAAGTTCCATAAATGAACTTGCCTTAAATCTGCAAATCCTCCTTGTGAGAATGCTCTAATTAAATTTAATGTAGAAGCAGATTGAGAATAAGCTCTGAATAATCTTTTCGCATCTGGAACTCTAGCTTTTTCTGTAAATTCCATACCATTAATATTATCACCTAGATAACTAGGTAGTTCTTTTCCATCTTTTTCTTCAGTAGGTGAACTTCGTGGTTTTGAAAACTGTCCAGCAATTCTTCCAATTTTAATGACTGGCATTGAAGCTGAATGAGTTAAAACTAAAGACATTTGAAGAATAGCTTTAAATGTATCTCTTATATTGTCAGGATTAAATTCCTCAAAACTTTCAGCACAGTCTCCTCCTTGCAATAAGAAAGCTTTACCCTTAACAACTTCCGCTAAAGATTGTTTTAATGATCTCGTTTCTCCTGCAAAAACTAATGGAGGATATTTCTTTACTTTGCTAAGTACTAAATCCAATTCTTTCTTATCCTTGTACACAGGTAAGTGTTTTGCAGGAAATTTAGTCCAACTGTTTAAATTCCATTTTTTCATATTCAACCTGAGATATATATAAATTATAAAAAAGACTTTTTAAAGACTTTTGAAAAATAAATTACTCAACAGTGACTGATTTAGCTAGGTTTCTTGGTTTATCTATATCACAACCTTTTAATAGTGCTACATGATAAGCCAATAACTGAATCGGAATGGTTAACAATATAGGAGAAAGTAAATTGTCTACAGCTGGAACTCTGATACCAAATCTAATGTTTTCATTCATTAATTGTTTTTTGTGATCAGTAATAAATAAAATCTTTCCTCCTCTTGCTATAACTTCTTGCATATTTGAGAGAGTTTTTTCAAAATATTTATCTTTTGGAGCAATCACAATTACAGGTAGGCCTTCTTCAATTAAAGCTAGAGGACCGTGCTTCATTTCTCCCGCTGGATATCCTTCTGCATGTAGGTAAGACAATTCTTTAAGTTTTAAAGCTCCCTCTAATGCAATTGGAAAAGATAAACCTCTTCCTAAAAACATAGATCCTTTAGCATCAAGAAATTCTTTAGCCATAGCTTGAATATTATTCTCTATTTTTAAACTTTCTTTAATTGACTCAGGAAGAATTTTTAAATTTTTTATGCTATTTTGATATTTTGACTCATCTATATCTTTTCTTATTTTAGATATCTTTAAACATAAAATATAAAGAACTAACATTTGACCTAAAAATGCTTTCGTTGAAGCAACACCAATTTCTGGGCCAGCGTGTATTGGAAGAACCCAATCAGAGTTTCTTGCAATCGTACTTTCTACTGCGTTTACTATAGAACAAGTTTTTACATTATTTTTTTTGCATATATCTAATGCGGCTGCAGTATCTGCTGTTTCTCCAGATTGTGAAACAAATATATACAAATTTTCAGAATTAAATCTTAATTTTCTATATCTAAACTCAGAAGCTATATCAGTTTCAACATCGATAGATGTTAACTCTTCAAACCAATATTTTGCAACTAGACATGAATGATAAGCAGTTCCACATCCTATTAGAATAATTTTATTAATTTTTTCTGGTTTTATTGGAAAGTTATAAATGTTAATATCTTTTTTTAAACTATCAATATATTCATTAATACAATTTTTTGCAGTCGTAGATTGTTCAAATATCTCTTTTGACATAAAGTTTTTGTAATCTCCTTTATCAGAAATATTTTCATCATCAGATAAAGCGTATACTTTTTTATTAATCTTTCTTTTATTAACGTCATAAAATTCAACTTTGTCTTTGGATAAAACACATAGGTCGCCATCATCTAAATAAGAAATTTTATTAGTCATTGACTTTAGTGCGTAAGAATCTGAACCAAGATAATTTTCTTTATTTGAATATCCGACAGCCAAAGGACTCCCTCTTCGAGCGCCTATAATTATATCTTTAAAATCTTTAAAAATAATTCCAAGAGCAAAACTACCTTTTAATTGTTTCAATGTTTTAAAAACAGACTCTAAAGGCTCATTGTCTTTTAAAGCCTCTGTAATCAATAAAGTTATAACTTCCGTATCTGTTTGAGATTTAAATCTTAAACCTTTCGATTCTAATTTTTTTTTTATTTCATCTGAATTTTCTATAATTCCATTGTGGACAACAGAAACAATTTCCGAAGAATGAGGATGTGCGTTTACTTCGTTAGGTATGCCATGAGTTGCCCATCTAACGTGTCCAATGCCAAGATTTCCATTTGATGGTGTTTTAAATAAAATCTTCTCTAGTTCTTCAACTCTACCTGAACATTTTTTTTCACTTATTTCATTTTTACTTATTGTGGCTAATCCAGCAGAATCATATCCTCTGTATTCCAATTTTTTTAATGAATTTATAATATTCATTGAAACTGGTTTACTACTTGCTATTCCAATAATCCCACACATTATTTTTTCTTTTTTCTTTTATAGTTTTTGATTTCGTTTTGAAATGCTCTTGTAATTGCTAGAGAGTCTTTTTTTACATTTCTAGTTATTACCGAACCAGCTCCAATTATAGAATTTTTTTCTAATTTAACTGGGGCTACAAGGGCTGAATTAGAGCCTACAAAAACATTGTCAGATATTTTTGTCTTAGATTTCTTAATACCATCGTAGTTGCAAGTAATTGTGCCAGCTCCAATATTTGAATTTTTTCCTATTACAGTATCGCCGATATAAGAAAGATGATTAACTTTCGAATTAGTATTAATGCTTGATTTTTTTGTTTCTACAAAATTTCCAATTTTCGTATTTGACTTTAAAATAGTACCTGGTCTTAATCTTGCGTATGGACCAACAACTACATTGTTTTCAATTCTAGTTCCTTCAATGTGCGTAAAAGATTTTATGTAACTATTATCGCCAATTTTTACTTTAGCTCCAATCACTACGTAAGGTTCTACAGTTACATTTTTTCCAAAAAAAGTGTCTTTAGATAAAAAAATTGTCTCTGGAGCAATCAAGTTAACCCCCTTCTTTAAAGCTTTATTTCTTAAAAGTTCTTGCGAAAGTCTATATGAGTTAGCCTTATTTAATTTATTATTTGTATTCATAGAATTTTTCTTTACATTATTAATGTAACTGAAATAAGTCACAAAATATTTCTTTTTAATACTTTAAAAATGACTCAAAATTTAACAATTTTATTCGATTTGGATGGAACGATTATTAACACAGCTCCCGATTTAATGGCAGCACATAACCACGTAATGAGAAAATTTGGATATGAAGAAAAAAAAATGGAGGATATTAAAACTCTTGCAGGTAAAGGTGCCTGGGTAATGATGCAAAGATCTTTTAAAGAAAAAATAAATGATGAAAGTTTAAAAAAAAATATGACAAAGGAATTTATTGATTATTATTCTAAGAATATTGACAGAAATAGTAAACCTATAAACGGCCTTGTTGACTTTCTTAAATGGGCGAAATCAAAAAAAATTGTTATGGCAATATGTACTAATAAACAAGAAAGATTAGCAAATGATCTTTTAATTAAACTTGATTTAATGAAATATTTTGATTTTGTAGCAGGATCTGACACGTTTGATTTTAACAAACCAGATGCTAGACACTTAACAAATGTTGTTGAAATATTAGAAGGTAATTTAAAGAAAACAATTATGGTAGGAGATAGTGAAGTTGATGAAATTGCAGCAGTAAATGCTAAGCTACCTTTTATATTAGTAGAAGATGGGTACACAGGCAAATCACCAAAAGAAATAAAACACGACTACTTGATCAAAGATTTTGTAAATTTTGATAAAATTATCAATAATTATCTATGATTTCATTTGCATTATTATCAGCTTTATCAACATATTATTTTATTATGTTTGTTACTCCCGGTCCTAATAACGCAATGCTCACTGCTTCTGGCATGAAATTTGGTTTTGTAAAAACACTTCCACATTTAATAGGAATTCCAACTGGTCATATAATTCAAATATCTTTAGTTTGCTTAGGTTTAGGAAATTTATTTATTCGATTTCCAGAATTACAATTTTATTTAAAAATTATTTGTTTTTTTTATTTACTGTATTTGAGTTGGACAATATTAGGTTCTCTAAGCTTAACTAAAAAAAAAAGTGGAAGACCTTTAAAGTTGTATGAAGCTGCTTTATTTCAATTTATCAATCCTAAAGCTTGGACTATTGCTATAACGGTTGTATCTGCTTTTTTTCCTTCAGAAGAAAATTTTTATTTAGCAACTATTTTTTTGACTTCTACTGCAGCTTTAATATGTTTTCCATCTATCTGTATTTGGGCAATTTTTGGAAATAGTCTAAGACTTTATATTAATAACACTAAAACCAAAAAAATAATTGAGTATATTCTTGCAATACTATTGTTTGTAACTGCTAGTTATATTTTGATTAAATAATCTTTGATTTTTTAAATTCTCTCTAATATAAAACTTCTAATGCATTTTACAAAAAAGACTAATATTGAAAAACGCTCTGATCTAGTAAAGTTATTAAAATCAAATAAACTCCTTAGATTTCCCGGTGCCTATAACCCTTTATGTGCAAAAGTTATTTCTGAAATAGGATTTGACGGTGTTTATATTTCAGGTGGTGTTATGTCTAATGATTTAGGAATACCAGATATAGGTTTAACAACGTTAAACCAAGTAAGTTATAGATCTGAACAAATAGCTAAAGTTACAGATTTACCCTCAATAGTTGATGCTGATACCGGATTTAAAAATTGTGAAAAAACTGTTTCAACATTTGAAAGTAAAGGTTTATCTGGATGTCATATAGAAGATCAAATTGATGAAAAAAGATGCGGACATTTAGATAACAAAGAGCTTATTTCCACAAAAGAAATGGTTGAAAAAATTAAAATCGCTGTAAAAACAAGAAAAGATAAAAACTTTTTAATTATAGTAAGAACTGATGCTAATTTAGTTGAGGGACTAGATAAGACAATAAACAGAATTAAATCATACGAAGATGCAGGCGCAGATATGATATTTCCTGAAGCAATGAAAAATGAAAGCGAGTTTGAAAAGGTAAGAAAAAACACCAAAGGATATTTATTAGCTAATATGACAGAGTTTGGTAAATCTAAATTATTAGATAAAAAACAATTAGAAAATCTTGGATATAATTTGGTTATATATCCTGTAACAACTCAAAGGTTGGCTATGAAAAGCGTAGAAGATGGTCTTAAATCTATTTTTAAGGAGGGACATCAAAACAATATTATAGACAAGATGCAAACTAGAAAAAGGTTGTACGAATTAGTAGAATATGAGAAGTACAATACGCCTGGAAAAAAAATAACTGATTTTTCCACCGAAGGACATGAATAATGAGTGAAGAAATTAAAAAAGGTCTATTAGGAATTGTTGTAGATGAAACTACGATTTCCCACGTTGTTCCAGAATTAAGCGCGTTGACTTACAGAGGTTATAAAGTTCAAGATCTCTGTGATAAATGTGACTTCGAAGAAGTTGCATTTTTAGTTCTTCATGGAGAACTTCCAAGTAAAAAACAGCTAAAAAAATTTATTAAGGATGAAAGATCAAACAGAAAACTATCTAAAACTATAATAAAGAATATTCAACAAATGCCAAAAAATGCTCATCCTATGGATGTGATTAGAACTTGTGTTAGCTTAATGGCATTAGAGGACAAAGATACTAAAGATAACTCTCCTAAAGCCAATATGAGAAAAGCTTTAAGAATTTTTTCTCAAACTCCAACTGCAGTTGCGGCATACTTTAGAGCTAGAAAAGGAAAAAAAATAATATCTCCTAGTAAGAAATTATCCTTTTCAGAGAATTTTTTTAAAATGATGTTTAACAAAGTGCCTGACAAAGAAATTGTTAGAGCATTTGACATCTCTTTAATTTTATACGCTGAACATAGCTTTAATGTTTCTACTTTTACCGCTAGGACTATTACAAGTAGTTTATCGGATCTACATGGAGCAATTACTGGAGCAATAGCATCTTTAAAAGGGCCTCTTCATGGTGGTGCAAATGAAGCAGTAATGCACATGATGAAAGAAATAGGTAAGCCAGAAAAAGCTAAAGCGTGGATAGAAAATGCATTAGCAAAGAAAAAAGTAGTAATGGGTTTCGGTCATAGAGTTTATAGAACAGGTGACTCTAGAGTGCCGACAATGAAACATTATATGTTTAAAGTGGCAAAACTTTTGAAAAAAGAAAAGTACACTAAAATGTATGAAATTTTAGAAAAAGTAATGATAGATAGAAAAAATATCCATCCCAATGTAGATTTCCCTTGTGGTCCTACTTACTACATGATGGGCATCGATATAGACTTTTATACTCCAATATTTGTCATGTCTCGAATTACTGGCTGGTCAGCTCATATCATGGAACAACATACTTCAAACAAATTAATTAGACCTCTATCTAAATATAAAGGAAAAGAAGTAAGAGAAGTAATGTTGTTAAATCAAAGATAAATGATCGATAAAATATTTCCTGAAACGTTAAAGATTTTATCTACTCTTATAAAATTTAAAACAACGTCTGGTACGTCAAATCTTGAACTAATTAAATATTGTGAGAAAAAATTAGAAGAAGTTGGAGCAAAATCCTTTAAAACTTTTAATGAATCTGGTTCTCAAGCCAATTTATTTTCAACAATTGGTGATAAAGATAATTCTAATAATAAAGGAATTATCCTGTCAGGACATACAGATGTAGTTCCTGCACTATCTAGCGAATGGACTTCTGATCCGTATATATCAAGGGAAAAAGATAATAAAGTTTATGGCCGAGGGACATGTGATATGAAAGGTTTTATCGCTTGTACTTTAGCAGTTGCACCTTTATTTGCTTCTAAAAAATTAAAAGTACCAATTCATTTTTCTTATACATTTGATGAAGAAACTGGTTGTTTGGGAGCACCATTCGTTTTAGCTGACTTAAAAAAAAGAAATGTTAATTTTTCTGCTTGTATAATTGGTGAACCAACAAGAATGAAAGCTATAACTGCTCACAAAGGATACAATGAATACATAACTCACTTTACTGGATTGTCTGGACACGCTTCCAACCCTGAAAATGGTATTAGTGCTATTGAATATGCTATTCGATACAGTAACAAACTTATTGAATTGAGGGATGAATTAAAAAAAAGAAACTCAAAAAAAACATCTTTTTCTCCTTCTTATTCGACTCTTCAAATAGGAAAAATTTCTGGAGGAATAGGAGCAAATGTAATTCCGGATCAATGTTCTCTTGAATGGGAAGTTAGACCTATCAATAAAGATGACGGGGATTTTGTTAGCAAGAATATTGATTCTTTTGCCAAAGATATTTTGTTACCTGAAATGAAAAAAAATAATCCAAAAGGAAATATCAAAAAGGAAATAATTGGTGAGGTAGTTGGTTTTAATAAAGAAGAAAAATCAGAAGCTGCAAATCTTGTTTGTAATCTCACTGGAGATAATGCAAAAGAAACAATGTCATTTGGTACTGAAGCAGGTCTATTTCAAAATTCTGGAATAAGCACTGTTATTTGTGGACCTGGATCTATTGAGCAAGCTCACACGGTGGACGAATATATCACCTTTGATCAACTAAAAAAGTGTCTTAAAATGCTTATCTCTTTACAAGAAAAAATGGTTAATTAAATTTAACATTTTTAAAGTATTGATATGAGATTATTCCTTTTTACTTTTTTATTGCTTAAAATTTTTTCACCAGCCTACGGCAATACAATCTATTATTTAACAAAAATACCCAATCTACAAGTATACGATCTTACAGCTTCGAATGGCATTAAATATCTTAAAGCTGAAAAATCATTTAAGGTTGGAATAGTCAAAAATAATGTTCAGTGTAATAAACCCAGTGAAAATAATATTAAAAATAAATTTAATCTAATAAAAAGTAATTTAGAAAAATATGAAAAAAATTTTTTAGAAAAAATAAACCTTAAATATGTTGTGCTTTGTGAAAACCTTAAAGTATCAGACATTAGAACTGCGGGTGTACCAAATCATAAAGTTAAAACACTTATTATTGATATCAAATCTGATCCGAGATACTTTGAAAGGTCAATTCATCATGAGCTTTTTCATATGGCTGATGAAAGTTATGGTAACTTATTTTCATATGATGAATGGGAAAAATTTAATATTTCAAATTTTCAATACGCTGAATGTTCAACTTGTTCAAATAGATCAGATTTATCTCTAATTAAAGACACTAAAGGATTTATTACTGAATATTCAATGTCTACTGCCTCTGAGGATATGGCGGAAATATTCTCATTTATGATGACTGATATGGATAATCTATCAATAATGTCTCAAAAAGACTCTATATTAAATAACAAAATTAATTTTATAGTAAGTGAAATTCGAAAAATAGATAATAACTTTAAATTTTAATAAATGATTGAAAAAGTAAAACAAACAACTTCGGAAAAATTATTATTAGCTTTGTTTATAATTTTAGGAATTATAGCTATTTACATATTTGTAATATTACCACAAAAATGTTTATTCATTAAAGACTATGACCCCAATAAAATTTTTTTTCAAAATCCTGAAAATATTGTTGTTTTAAATGTAGATTGTGGAAATATTATAATTAAACTATATCCAGAAATTTCCCCAAAATCTGTCAAAAGATTTAAAATGTTAATTGAGTCAAGTAAGTATGATGATATTGCTTTTCACCGAGTTATAAAAAATGTTTTAGTTCAATCCGGTGATTTAGAATTTGGAAGAAAAGATAATTTTAACTATCTTTATATAGGATCAGGAAAATCAGGATTTGGAACTATCAAATCGGAATTAAATAATCTTGTTGATTTTAAAATAGGAACTGTTGGCATGGCCAGAACAAATGAATTAAATACAGAAGATAGCCAGTTTTTTATTTTACTTGAGGATGCCCCTTTATTTAAAGGAGAGTATACGCCTATAGGAGAAGTAATTTATGGTTTAGAGATTTTAGGCACTATAACTGATGATCATAGGAGAGAGTATGTCCTTAGACCTGATTTTATAAATTCTTTTAAATTACTTCAAGATTAAATTTATCTGTTAATTCCTCTTATTCTTTCAGACCTTCTCCTTAAAAGTTCTGCAGCAATCAAGACTAAAGTTGATAAAAGAATTAAACAAGTAGCAACAGATAATATTGTTGGACTTAGTTGTTCTCTCAAGCCAGTCCACATTTGAATTGGAATAGTTGTATTATCTAATCCAGCTAAGAATAACACAATAACAACTTCGTCAAAAGATGTAACAAATGCAAATAAAGCTCCAGAAATAACTCCAGGTAAAATAAGTGGTAGCGTTATTTTCATGAAAGTGTTTACAGGGTTGCTTCCAAGACTTGCTGCAGCTCTTGTAACACTATGATCAAATCCTGATAATGTAGCAGTAACTGTAATTACTACGAATGGAGTTCCCAATATTATATGTGCTAACACTATTCCTGTGTGAGTTGCTGCTAAGCCTGCTTTAGCCATAAAAAAGAAAATTGCTACTCCTGAAATAATTAATGGAACAATCATAGGGGAAATTAAAGTAGCCATTATTATTCCTTTATAAGGCATATATCTGCTGCTTAATCCCAAGGCTGCAACTGTTCCAAGAATAACAGCTCCTATTGTTGCAAATATTGCTATAAAAAAACTATTTTTTGCAGCTAATCCCCAAGGATTTTTTGTTCCATAAACCATGTCCTTATACCACCTTAAAGAGAAAGCATCTGGATCTAATCTTTTCATTCCATCTGTTATTACTAAAAATTCTTCTGCATTAAATGATAATGGAAAAATTACAAACAAAGGTGCAATTAAAAAGAAAAAAACACAACCGCATATAAAAAGATAAAAATAATGCCATACTCTATAATGTGGTTCTGTATATTTTGGTAAAGCCATATTTATCCTAATTTTATATTATCAATTCCTACTAATTTATTGTACACCCAGTAAACAGCTAGCACGCCAACTAATAGCATTAGCCCCATTGCCGATGCAAAACTCCAATCTAAAGTATATTTCATATGATAAGCAATTTGATTGCTTATAAGTGTTCCTGAAGCTCCTCCAACTAATTCTGGAGTAATATAGTATCCTATCGCAAGAATAAAAACTAAAAGAGAACCAGCACCTATTCCTGGTATAGTTAATGGAAAATATACCTTCCAAAAAGTTATAAATGGTGTTCCTCCCAAAGATTTACCTGCTCTAACTAAACTTGGTGAAATAGTTTTCATTACGCTATAAAGAGGTAAAACCATAAATGGTAACAAAATTTGAGTCATGGCAATATAAGTTCCTGTTTCGTTGTACATCATCACCAATCTTTTATCGTCTGCTACAAGACCAATCCAAACTAAAAAATCATTAACTACTCCTTGCTGTTGAAGTAAAATCATCCAACTTGCAGTTCTGACAAGCAATGAAGTCCAGAAAGGTAAAAGAACACAAATCATTAACAAATTGCTATATTTCATAGGAAGAGTCGCTAGCAAATGAGCTATTGGGTAAGCCATCAAAAAACAAAATAGGGTGACATAAAAAGCTATTTTTAAAGTTCTAACCCATAATTTCTTATAAATTCTTCGATCTTCTTCAACTTGAACTATTTTTCCATCTTCATTTTGATACATGTCGACGCCCTTTAAATATTTAGAATATGAATAAGCTGGTGCACGTCTTTGAATTGCTCTCCAATATTCAACATCTCCCCATCTTTCATGAACAGCCATAATTTGTTCTTTATAATTTCCTTCTTCAAAAGATTTTGATTTTCGTCTTAATTTTTTAATGATACTTTTAAAACCATTTTTAGTGTAATTAAGTTGAGTTGATAATTTTCCCTCTCTTTCTTCTTCGATTAATTTTTGAAAATCAAAATAAAAAGCTTCGAATACTTTTTCTGATGGAAGTTCTTTACCATCCCAATCTTCCATTGCTTTGAATGTTTTTGGAAGTGCATTGGTTACCATTCGATCATCAACGCTATTAAAAAGCATTCCAACTATTGGAGAAATATATACAATTAATAAAAAAAGTAACAAGGGAGCAACAAGAAGAAAAGCTTTTAATTTATTTCTTCTTTCAACTTTTTTAAGGCTTACCTCTAGAGGTATTCCATCAGTTGTTAAAATTTGTTGTGTTTCACTGCTCATAAATAAAAAGGGCGGTTAGTTTATAACCGCCCTAAATATAATATATCATCTAAGTCTTTAAAACTTTATTAAAGACCAGATTTCATAGCTTCCCATTTTTCGCCAATTTCTGTGCCGTTGTCAGCCCAGAATAATGCATCAATTAGGATATAGCTTTTTGTATTGTTTGGATGAGTTGGCATTTGAGTCATCATGTTTGTTTTACCATCTTTGTACCATGGTTCACCCGCTTCAATAACTTTTAGAGAAGATTTTCTCCAAGGTGCGTAAGCAATGTACTTCGCAGAACCAGCTAAACCTTCTGTGCTAGTCATTTCCGCAATTGCTTTCATTGCATCAGATTCATTTGGTCCACCTTTTACAACTACCATGTATTGGTAATCTAAACCTTGAGCATCCCAAACTTGTTTTAATGGTGCGCCTTCTCCAACTTCTGCGTTAAAGAATCTACCATTCCAACCTGTTGCCATTACAACTTCACCCTGCATAAGTAGTTCAGGTGGTTTTGCACCAGCTGACCAAAATACACATCCGCCGTTAGGGTCCTTGCAAAGAGCTTCCATCTTATCCATTGCTTTTTTTAGACCTTTTTCCTTTGAAAGTTGTTTGTAAATTTTCTTTCCACCTTTACCTGGCTTAGTTCCAGAAGCTGCTAATGCCATCTCTAGATTGTGCATAGCACTTTTGTAAACACCTCTTTTACCTGGCCATGTTTTAGTGTCAAAGAAATCTTTTATAGTTTTTGGTTTTTTGCTTCCGATTTTTGAATCGTTATAAGCATATGTCCAAGAATATAAAATATTCCCTACAGCACAATCACTAGGCATTGACGTAAAGAAATCTTTGCTCGCTTTAGTTCCATCTGGAGCTGGCGGAAAGTCTTTGTCAAAATCAAATTTAACAAATAAACCTTCGTCACATCCATTGATAGTGTCCATAGCGAAAACGTCCATTATGTCCCAAGTAATTTTTCCTGCTGCTTTTTGAGCTTTAACTTCAGATAATCCGCCTGAATAGTCTACCCAGTTAATAGGTATACCTAGTTTTTTTGCAGATGGATCACCATAACCTAATTTTTGACTTTCAGTATAAGCTCCACCCCAAGATGCAACCGTAACTGCATATGAAGTTGAAGAAATTGAAAGTGCAAAAACCAAAGTAAGTAATAGTTTACTTAATTTTCTCATTTGTTCCCCTCCGTTTAAACGTTTATTATTTTTTTATTACAACAAGTAACAAAAATTAAGTCAACCTCTGATTTAGGGTTATTATTGTTTAAAATTAGGATTTTTTGATTGAATCAATCTCAGATTGATTTTGGATCTAAAGCTCTAGCATCATTACTGTTCCAACCTACATTAATTTCATTACCAGGTTTTATATCCATTCTTGCTGAGCTATTTGGAACTTTTAAAATAAATTCTTTATTGCCCAACAAATTTAACCTAACTCTTGCATGATCTCCGTGGTAAATAACTTCCTCTATTTTCCCTTTATGTTTGTTATCCATTTTTTCTTCTGGATCTATTATCGCCCTCTCAGGTCTCAATGAAACTTTAGTTTTTTCTCCCTTTGTTTTTACCCTTATCGGATTAGAAATTATTTCAGCGCCAGTATCTAGTTTAACTTTACATTTACCTCCTGAGATATCTGTCACTTGTCCAGAAAAAGTATTGTTCTCTCCTATAAACTCTGCAACAAATGAATTGACTGGTTCTTCATATAATTTATCTGGACTTGATAGTTGTTGAACTTTCCCATCATTAAATACTGCAATTCTACTAGACATGGTAAGAGCTTCGCTTTGATCATGAGTGACATAAACTACAGTTACACCAATATTTTCGTGAATATGTTTTATCTCATACTGCATACTTTCTCTTAAATTTTTATCTAAAGCTCCTAATGGTTCATCCATTAAAACTAATTGAGGGTCAAATACTAGAGATCTTGCAACAGCAACTCTTTGCTGTTGTCCCCCTGAGAGTTGATTAGGCATTCTTTTTTCAAATCCAGATAAAGAAACCATAGATAAAGCTTTATCAACTTTTTTATCAATATCATCTTTTGAAAGCTTTCTAACTTTTAGAGGAAAAGCTAAATTTTCATAAACTGTCAGATGAGGAAATAAAGCATAATTTTGAAAAACCATTCCAATTCCTCTTTTATGAGGTGGAATTCTAGAAATAGGTTTTGAGTCTAAATAAATTTCACCGTTAGTTGGTGTTTCAAAACCTGCTAACATCATTAAGCAAGTTGTTTTTCCTGATCCGGATGGTCCCAGCATTGTAATAAATTCACCTTCGTTGATATCAAGATTTAAGTCTTTAACGACTAAAACTTTACCATCATAACTTTTGTCTACTTTATCAAATTTTACAAAGCTTTTTGAAGACGTCATATAATGATTATTTAAAGCATTTAAGAAAATTTATTTCAAGGTTTTTATTATTTAATATGTAATTCTCGAGATAAATTACAGAATAATTCTGAACCTTTCTCAGTTACTCTTACTGCCTCACTAGATTCTACCCCCCAACCGTCGAACTGCATTACTGCAATCATATGAAAAGTAACGTTAGGTTGTAAAATGGTTTTATCTCCTTTTAATATATTGAATGTTTGCTCTCCCCAATCAGGTGGGTAGCCAATTCCAATTGAGTAACCGGTTCTTGAGTCTTTTTTAATTTTATATTTATCTAAAACCCCCCAAAATTTCTGTGCAACATCATCAATGGTATTTCCAGGTTTTGTAACATCAATACCAGCATCCAGTGCTTCATTAGTGGCTTTCATTGTGTCAATTTTTTTTTGATCTTTTTTACCGAGCAAAACTGTTCGAGCCATTGGACAATGGTATCTTTTATAAGCACCAGCTATTTCAATAATAGTTGCCTCACCTGAAACAAATTTTTCTTCAGTAGCTGTTAAATGTGAAGCTGATGTTCCTTTTCCCGTCGGTAATAAAGTTGCAATACTAGGGTAGTCGCCACCAAATTCTTTTGTTCCATTAAATAAAGCTTTTTGGATTTCTGCTACAGCATCGCATTGTCTTACTCCAGGATTGATACTTTTAAACGCAGTTTTCATTCCATTTTCCACTATACGAGCTGCTGATTGCATTAATTTAATTTCTGTATCTGATTTTACAACTCGAACCCAATTAACTAATCTTTCGGCATCTTTGAACTTCGCATTTGGCAAACCTTTTTTAATAGTTTCATAGCAAAAAGCTGTAAAATAATGACTATCCATTTCTAAACCGATATTAAGATTATCCCACTTTTTTTTTTTAATTATTTTAACTAAGTACTGATAAGGATGTAGAGGCCAAGTATGAATATACTTTTCATTATACTGGATAATATTTTTACCTTTTAAATATGTTTTGATATATGCTCCTCCTGCATCTTGGGCTCGTACAAAACAAACAGGTTCATCTTCGTTAACATGAACTAAAACACACTGCGCATAATAAAAAGACCAAGCATCATAACCAGTTAAATAATTCATATTTGCTGGATCATGGGATACAAGAAGATCTATGCCTTTTTTTTGCATATCGATTTTGACCTTTTTTAAACGATCTTTGTACTCTTGTTTTTCAAAAAGCATTTAGTTTTTAAAAAGTTTTCCGTATCCTTTTATTGAAGATTTATATCCTATTGATCTTATAGTATCCCAAATTAAGGTTTGATTACTAGATAACACTGGTTTTTGTATTTTATTTTCTAATTCATCTATAATATCAAGTACTGGTAAAGCAGTGCAAGAAATAAATAAAGCATCTGCATTTTTCATCTCTAACTTTGTAGATATTTCTAAAATATAATTTGGATCTACATTAGCAAACTCTGAGTCGTGGTTTAAATTTAAACTTGCAAATGATGTAACTTGAATATTTTTTGAAATAAAATATTCCAAAATTGTTTTATTTACTGCTTCAGGATAAGGAGTAAATAAAGCTATTTTTTTTATATTCATTTGTTGAAAAGCTTTTATTGCTGATGATGTTGGTGTGGTGACATAACAACCGGGTTTAGCTGATAATATCTTTGCTTTTACATTACTTTCTCCAATAGCTATAGTTCCTGATGTGCAGCCGTAAGCAATAGTATTAACTTTTTCGTTGGGGAGTATTTTATTTGTCACCGACTCAAGATCATTTTGCATTTTTAATAAATTTTCCCTTGTAAGTGGATTTTGATTATGGATACGATTAATAAAAATATCTAAAGGTAAATTTTTACATATGTTATTAAAATCACCTTCTATAGTTTGATCAGTAGATAAAGCAATTAAGCCAACTTTAGGATTTAGTTCTTTCTTAAATTTAGCGTTGAAATGCTTTATAGCTAAGGTCATTAAACTCTATGATACTTTAATATCTTTTAAAATTAAAGATTAAAGAAAACAGATTAAGTAATGATCTCAGCAAAACGATCTTCTATTACATTTATATCTAAACTTTTTTTCTTAGAAAAATCGTTAATTGCTCTTTCCACTTCAGGTATGTGGCTAGCTTTTCCATAATCATCGCAAAGTAAAACTTTATTTTTTCCTTTAAGATTTGCATATAATGTATCTAAATCATTCATTACAGTTTGGTAGCTGTGACCACCGTCTATGAAAGCAAAATCAATAATGTTTAAATTAACTTTATTTAGCACTGTGTTTGTGTCTCCAGCTATAAGATTAATATTATTTTCATATTTTCTTAAAAAATTTTTTACACTATCTAATGAATTAAGATTTTCTTTAACAATATAATTGTAGTAAAAATTTTTAAGTGGATTTGAAAATTTTTGATCTTTTAAAAATTTAGGTTCTACTTCATCATTTGATAAATTTTTTTTAGTTCCAAATAAGTCAATTCCAGTATACTTAAAATTATTTCCATGAATTTGAAACAAATAATCGCAAGTATTTCTTGCTGTAACACCACAAAACACTCCTATCTCTAAAAAAAATTTAGGTTTATATTTTTCTAGTCTGCTAAGATAGACATCTCCCCATCTGCCTTTTAAGCCAGATTTTCTCCAGAATGTTCTGTAATTTAATTTCAAAAATTAAGCAAAAACTTCACCCCATGTACCTCTAGTAGAAGCTTTTGAATATTCAGTTGCTCTACCTTCAAAGAAGTTCATGTGTTCAACTCCATTTAACATTGTATCTAACCACGTTAAAGGATTTTTCTTAACATCGTAGATAGGGTTTAAACCTAACTGTTCTAATCTTCTATTTCCAATAAATCTTATATACTGTTTTACTTGATCTGCAGTTAAACCTTCTAAAGGACCCATTTGAAAAGCTAAATCGATAAATGCATCTTCGTGTTGAACTATTGTTTTGCATGCATCGTAGATTTCTTTTTTTAATTTATCGTTCCAAATTTGCGGCTCTTCTTTTACAAAATCTCTAAACAATCTTATCATAGAGTTACAATGTAAAGTTTCATCCCTCACTGACCAGGTAACAATCTGGCCCATTCCCTTCATTTTATTAAATCTTGGGAAATTTAAAAGTATTGCAAAGCTTGCAAATAACTGAAGACCTTCTGTAAAAGCAGAAAATACAGCCATTGTCATCGCAATGTTGTGTTTTGATTTTACATCAAACCCTTGCATGTAATCATATTTATCTTTCATTTCTTTGTATTGCAAAAATGCAGAGTATTCTGTTTCAGGCATTCCTATGGTGTCTAAAAGATGAGAGTAAGCAGCAATATGAACTGTTTCCATTGCTGCGAAAGCCGTCATCATCATTAAAACTTCAGTTGGTTTGAAAACAGTTGTGTAATGTCTTAAATAACAATTATTAACTTCAACATCAGCTTGAGTGAAAAACCTAAATATGTGAGTTAAAAGATTCTTCTCTTCAACAGTTAAATTTTTTTGCCAATCTTTAACGTCATCTCCAAGGGGAACTTCTTCTGGCAACCAGTGAATTCTTTGTTGTGTTAACCATGCATCGTAACACCATGGATATCTGAATGGTTTGTAAACAGGGTTTTCCACTAATAAACCCATTTTTTTTGGTTGAATTATTTTTGGTTTAACTTTTTCTGCTACTGACATGATAAACACTCCTCATAGTTATTGTCTTTATTATTTGATTCATTAGATTTTGAATAAACATTTTTCGTCACATCTGTTGATGATCCTGCTTCTACGTTTTCAGCTCTTTGAATAGATTTAGATCTACAGTAGTAAAGACTTTTAAGACCTTTTTTCCACGCCTGAAAATGAATATCATGAAGTTCTTTTTTATGTATGTCTGCTGGAACAAAAACATTAACGGATTGTGCTTGTGAAATAAAAGGTGTCCTATCAGCGCCTAGTTCAACTATCCATCTTTGATCAATTTCAAAAGCTGTTTTAAAAGTATCTTTCTCCTCTGCAGTTAAAAAATCTAAATGTGAAACAGAACCTTGATTTGTTGTAATACTTGACCAAACTTCATCTGTATTTTTTTTGTATTTTTCAAGTATCTTTTTTAAATATTTGTTTCTTACATTAAAAGAGCCCGATAAAGTTTTATGTGTATAGCTATTTGCTGCAATTGGTTCTATTCCAGGAGATGATCCTCCACAAATTATAGAGATTGATGCTGTTGGGGCTATTGCAGTTTTATTGGAGAATCTTTCCTTAATTCCATACTCTTCTGCGTCTGGGCAAGCTCCTCGTTCTTCGGCGAGAGCTACAGAAGCTGCATCTACTTTTTCTTGAATATTTTTAAAAATCTTTTTATTCCATACTTTGCTCATTACAGAACCAAAAGGAATATTTTTTTGCTGAAAATAAGAATGTAAGCCCATAACCCCAAGTCCAACACTTCTTTCTCTCATTGCCGAGTATTTAGCATGTGCAAATTCATCAGGAGCTCTATTAATAAAATCAGTCATAACATTGTCTAAAAATCTCATTACATCTTCTACAAATTGAGGATCGTCTTTCCATTGATCATATGTATCTATATTTAAAGATGATAAACAACAAACTGCTGTTCTTTGTTTTCCATCGTTATCCATTCCTGTGGGTAGAGTAATTTCACTACAAAGATTTGATGTCTTAACTTTCAAACCTGCAAGCTTGTGATGTTGAGGTATTTGTCTGTTAACAGTGTCTATATAAACTATATATGGTTCACCTGTCTCAATTCTAGCAGTTAAAAGTCTAATCCATAAATTTCTTGCAGATAAAGTTGACTGGACTGTTCCATCATAAGGACTACGAAGAGCCCATTGACCATCAGTTTCAACAGCTCTCATAAAGTCATCTGTCACTAAAACTCCATGATGTAAATTTAATGATCTTCTGTTAACATCTCCACCAGTTGGTCTTCTCATCTCAATAAATTCTTCTATTTCGGGATGATCAATTTGTAAGTAACATGCTGCAGATCCTCTTCTTAAAGAACCTTGGCTTATAGCTAATGTTAAAGAGTCCATAACTTTAATAAAAGGAATTATCCCTGAGGTTTTTCCAACTTTACCTATTTTTTCTCCGATAGATCTTAAGTTTCCCCAGTAACTTCCGATTCCTCCACCTCTAGCGGCTAACCAAACATTTTCTTCCCATAAATCTGTGATACCTTCGAGACTATCGTTAGCTTCATTTAAAAAACATGAAATTGGTAAACCTCTTTCTGTTCCGCCATTTGATAAGACAGGCGTTGCTGGCATAAACCAGAGATTGCTTATGTAATTATAAATTCTTTGAGCATGTAAATTGTCGTCAGCATATATGCTTGCCACCCTAGCAAATAAGTCTTGAAAGCCCTCGTTCTGCCCTAGATACCTATCTCGAAGAGTTGCTTTTCCAAAATCAGTTAAATTAGAATCTCTAGACCTATCAATTTTGATCGTTATACCTTTTTCGTTTTGAAAAAGTTCAGTCTCTCCTGATAATGAGAATAAATCTGGCTTTTTTGGACCATTATTTTTCACTTCTTTGTGATTTTTTTGGTTTATACTGCCGACAGCTTTCTCTATTGCCAATGATACGTTTTTATTCATATTTTCCTTATTTTGTACGGTTTATTAACAAAACAACTACATGTTGTGTTACAAATATATTAATATACTATATAACATCAAAATCAATAGAACATTATAAGAACATTTAACTAAATTAGCAAGTGGAAAGTTTTGTTAATAAACATTTAATAACAAATCATTATATTCTTTAGTATTTATAATTAATGAAAATCAATCCTAACGGTTTTAGAGAATATGATGCTAGATGGTTGTTTGAAAAAGACATCGATTTAGAGGGAGTCGTTGATTTAGGAAAAGGTCTTGGGACTCAAATTATCAAGCATACAAAAAAAACTAATCCTAGAGTTATCGTAGGTCATGATTATCGTTCTTATAGTGAAGAAATTAAAAAAAATTTAATTAAAGGGCTAGTGTCTGCGGGATGTAATGTTGAAGATATTGGATTATCATTATCCCCTACAGTTTATTTTGCTCAATTTAAAATGGACTCAGATGCAATTGCTATGGTTACTGCAAGTCATAATGAAAATGGCTGGACAGGAGTAAAGATGGGGATAAAAAAAGGATTAACCCATGATCCAGAAGAAATGAATGAATTAAAAGAAATAACGCTAGGTAAAAAATTTATTGAAGGTCGAGGTTCTTATAAAAGTATAAAGGATTTCAAAAAAATTTATACAGAAAATTTAATTGCAAAAAATAAAATTAAAAAAAAAATCAAAGCAATTGTAGCTTGTGGAAATGGAACAGCAAGTATATTTGCTCCTGAGATTTTAAGGGGTATAGGATGTGAAGTTATAGAATTAGATTGCAAATTAGACTGGTCGTTTCCAAAATATAATCCAAATCCTGAAGATATAAAAATGCTTCATGAAATATCAAATGCTGTAAAAAATAATAAGGCAGATATTGGTTTTGGCTTTGATGGAGATGGTGACAGGTGTGGAGTGATTGACAATAATGGAAATGAAATTTATTCTGATAAAATCGGATTACTAATAGCTAGAAATTTATCTAATAAATACAAAAACTCCAAGTTTATAGTAGATGTCAAATCCACTGGCCTTTATTCAAAAGATAAGATTCTTTTAGAAAATCAATGCAAAACAATTTATTGGAAAACAGGTCATTCCCATATTAAAAGAAAAGTATATTTAGAAAAAGCTTTAGCTGGTTTTGAAAAAAGTGGTCATTTCTTTTTTAATCAACCTTTGGGGTATGGTTATGATGATGGTGTTAATTCAGCAATACAAATCTGCCATTTGCTAGATAATCAAAATAAAAAAATTAGTGAAATTATTAATGAATTACCAAAAACTTTTCAGTCGCCTACTATGGCGCCATTCTGTAAAGATGAAGAAAAATATGAGGTTGTTGATGAAATAATAAAAAGGATTCAACAACTTAAAAAGGAAAAAGTTAAAATTGATAATCAACATATTACTGAATTGTTAACGATTAATGGAATTAGATTTTCTTTAGAAGATGGTTCATGGGGTTTAATTAGAGCTTCATCGAACAAACCTTCACTAGTTGTTGTTACCGAAAGTCCTACCTCAGAGATTAGAAAGAAAAATATTTTTAATTTTATAGACTCTTTGCTTCAAAAAACTAAAAAAATTGGTGAATACGATCAAAAAATTTAGCTTCTGGAAATGAAAAAAAATTTATTCTTGAATTTTTCTTTAAAGTTTAAATACTTTTATAAAATATATCTTTTATACAATATTTACATAAGAAATTTAAAATACTTATTGAAAGATAGCTATTCTCAGTTTGGCGAAGATGCTTATTTAAAAAAATATTTTAAGAAAAGAAATGGTTTTTATGTTGATATAGGTTGCCACCATCCGTTCAGATACAATAACACTTTTATTCTATATAAACGAGGTTGGACTGGTTTAAATATTGATCTTAGTCAAATTAGTATTGATTTATTTAATTTACTTAGACCTAAAGATATTAATATATGTACAGCAATATCTAATAAAACAGGTAAAATTAAATTTTACATACCTAATAAAAATCCATTATCTCCAGAAATAACAACAGACCAAAATTTTACTAAAAAATTCAAGAAATTACATGGAAATTCTTATGATGCTTATACGACAAAAAGTACAACATGGAAAGCTATTGAAAAAAAATATAAAAACAAAATTAAAAAAATTGATTTACTTAAAATTGACATTGAAGGATCCGACTTAAAAGTTTTAAAATCTATCAATCTTTTCAAACTTAAACCTACTCTTATAATGACAGAGGCTCCATCCTTTGAAAAATTATTAAAAAGAAAAATTATAAGTTTTTTAAAAACTAAAAACTACTCCATTATTTTTGATAATAATCTTAATATAATTTTTAAAAGAAAAGATGGTCATTAAAGATTGAAATATTCATATAAAAATTTTGTACCAATAATGATTAAAAATAAACCAAAATATTTGGTCATCTTTTTTTTATCTATTCTATGGCTTGCTTTTGCTCCTAATCTTGCCATGAAAGCAGTTATTGGAAAAAAGACTAAGAATGCCGGCACATTTAGAAATCCTAAACTGAACGGTAAATTTGTTCTTAAATAATTTCCAGAGATAAAAAATCCTATAGCACCAAAAAGAGCTATTATGAATCCTATCGCAGCTGCACTTCCAATTGCTTTGTTAATCGGATAACCGAAAAACTTTAGAATAGGAACATTCATTACTGCACCACCAATGCCCATAGGTGCTGATATAAATCCCGTGATAATACCTGAAATAACTTTAGCAGGTAAGCCCATCTTAATTGAAAGATCCGACTCCTTCTCTTTTAAATATAATAAATAAAAAGCTAGTATGTAAACAATGACAGTAAAAAATAATATTAAAGGTTTAGTTTTTAACCCAGCAGCTAAAATTGTTCCTAGAATTACTCCTATGACAACGAAAAATCCGTAACCTCTGACGATATTAAAGTCTACAGCTTTATGTTGATGATGAGTTAAAACAGAAACTATCGATGTAGGAATAATTATTGCAAAAGAAGTTCCAACTGCTAGATGCATCAGGTAAGCAGGCTCAATACCTGCTAAACCAAAAGTGTAAAATAAAATTGGCACTGTAATTAATCCTCCTCCAATTCCAAACAATCCAGCTGCAAATCCAGCTGGTATTGCTGTGGCAACCATGATTAAAATTAAATAAATAGTTTCTTGTTGAGAGAGGATATCCAAAACTATCTTTCTAGTGATACTAGATTTTTTTGTCTAACCTGATCCATTATATGATTTACTTTTTGAAGGTCAGCATTTCTTATACACATATTTTTTGAAAGATATTGTTTCCAGGTTCTTGAGCCATTTTGCCCATGAAATAAACCAACTGTGTGTCTCATAATATGATTTAACTGAACTCCCTTAGCAGTTTCTTCTTGAATATATGGTATTAATTTTTCCATAACTTCGGTTCTTGTAGGAACATTTTTATTATTAAAAATATTTCTTTCAATATCAGCTAAGAAATACGGTGAATGATATATAGCCCTTCCTATCATAGCGCCATCAACTTTAGATAAATGATTTTTAATATCTTCAGTCGTTTTAATGCCTCCATTAATTATAATTTCATCATTTTTAAAATATTCTTTTAATTTATAAACAAATTCATACTTTAAGGGTGGTATATTTAAATTCTCTTTAGGGCTTAGTTTTTTTAATAATGCTTTCCTCGCATGTATTACAAATTTTTTTGAACCAGCATCTTTGGTAGTTTTTATAAAAGATTTTAAAAATTCAAAATTTTCAATTTCATTGTATCCAATTCTTGTTTTAATTGTCACTGGAAGTCTAGTTGCTTTGACCATTGCTTCTATACATCTTCCAACAAGATACGGCTCTTGCATTAAACAAGCTCCAAATTTATTTTTTTGGACTTTTCTACTTGGACAACCAAGATTTAAATTTATTTCTTTATAACCATAGTCTTCTGAAATTTTGCACGCTTCTGCTAATTCGTCCGGATTCGAACCTCCAATTTGTAAAATTACTGGATTAGTAATATTCTTGAAGGATAAAAGTTTATTTCGATCACCTCTTATGATTGCATTGGCTACAATCATTTCAGTGTAAAGATGAATATTCTTACTAATTAAACTTAAAAAATATATTTCATGTTTGTCAGTGCAATCCATCATAGGTGCTACTGAGACGGTCTTAATCATAATTTATTCTGATTTGTTTTTTTCTTCTGTTGAGGCCTCTTCTTTTAGTTCAAGAGGAGCTTCTTCTGTTTCAGTTTCCAAATTTTCTTCTTTGATTTCAGGCTGTTCTGCTTTTAATTCTGAAAGAGCCTCTTTTGCTAAATTGCTCGATGCAGGTTTCTTAATTTCAGGAATTCTTCTTGTTCTTTTAGAAGGTAAAATAGCTACTCCACTTTTAGAAATTTGCCCTTTGTATAAATTTTCAAATTCATCATTTGTCTCTTCTTCTACGTCTTCTTGTTGTTCGTCTTCATCTGGCTCTTTTCGAAGTCTTTTGATAGCATTCTGTTCTAATTCTTCTATGGAAATCTTACCGTCACCTATCTCTCTTAAAGAGATAATCGTTCTTTTGTCATTATCCTCTTCAACTAAAATTGGAGCGCCAGAGTTTAATTGAACAGTTCTTTCTTTAGCTAATAAAACTAGATCGTATTGGTTATCAACTTTTTCTAAGCAGTCTTCAACTGTAATTCTTGCCATGATGATGAGTGTATATTCAAATAATCTATATAAATCAATTATTTTTTGAGCCTAATTGGTTCTAAAGTTTTTCTTATTATTATTAAAAGAGTTAATGAAATGACTACGTATATGCCAGAAATAGTAGCAATGTTTTCAATAGAAAATCCCTGATCAATTAATAGTCCAAACACTGCAGTGCCGAAAGCTGTTGAAAAAACCATAAAAGCAGTTGTTAAAGCTTTTATTGAACCAATGAATTTTACCCCATAAATTTCAGCCCAAGTAGAAGAGCCAAGAACATTTGCAAAACCGTTAGAAATTCCAATTAAACCCAAAAAAACAAAAGCAGAAATTTCCTGTTGATAATAGAACAATACAAACATAGCTAAAAGCAATGGAATATTCATTAAAGGGATTAATTTCCTGCTAGTAAATTTATCAACTAAAAAACCGGAAAACAATAAAGTAATAATTGAAGCTATCGAATAAACCATAAAAGCTTTAGGTATTGTGTATACGGTCCACATTTTTGAATCAGAAATAAAAGATTGATATACGAATACTCCAGTAGCTATCCAAGGCATAGCTAACATATTTAAAGAAACAATATAAAATCTATAATCTTTAATTACTTCTCCTCTATTCCAACTTTTTATTTTAAAACTTTTTGATGAATTTTCATCTTTTTCCCTTGAGTCTAATTTAATATTCCTAATTGTATTTAGAACTATAAATGGTAAAAATAAAATTATTAATAATGCAATTCCTTGCCATACTGTCCTCCATGAATACATTGCTAGTAAATAAGTTACTAATACAGGTAGTATAAATTCTGCAGAAGATAATCCAAACCAGATACTGCTAAGAGCCTTTCCTCTAGATTTTTCAAAAAATCTTGAAATTGTAGTTGTAGCAGTATGACTCATTAAACCCTGGCCAGAAAATCTCATTAAAAAAACTCCAGCTGCTAAAAAATAAACACTTTTTAAAATAGAAAAAAAAAGAGAAGATAAAAATAATAATATAATAACAAAAATAGAATAATAAATTATTTGATACTCATCTATTTTCTTTCCGACCCATATTAATAAAACACTAGAAAAGATTGTTGCAATCGCATAAATATTTCCGAACTGTCCGTGGGTAATACCCAATTCATTTCTTATTGGTGCGTTAAACAATCCCAGAAAAAAGCTCTGTCCAAAACTAGAAAAAAATGTAAATATAAAACCAAATATAATTACTTTTTTGTTTAACGAAAGGTTAATCATTTATGAGCTGTAAAGTTGCTTTCATAGGTTTGGGTGTGATGGGTTACCCTATGGCAGGTTATATATCAAAAGCAGGTCACCATGTAACTGTTTATAATCGCACAAAAACCAAAGCTGAAAAATGGACTAAGGAATATAAAGGAAAAATCGCTGATACACCTATGGATGCCGCTAAAGACTGTGATTTCATTTTTACATGTGTTGGAAATGATAATGATTTGAGAGAAGTTACTCTTGGAGATAAAGGATTATTTAAATCTGCTAAAAAAAATGCAATCTATGTCGATAACACAACTGCTTCTGCAAATATAGCTAGAGAACTTTATAAAGAAGCTAAGACAAAAGGATTTGATTTTTTAGATGCCCCTATATCTGGCGGTCAAGCTGGTGCAGAGGGTGGAACTTTAACTGTAATGGTCGGGGGAGATGAATCTGCATTTAAGAAAGCAGAGCCTGTAATCGATTGTTACAGTAAGAAAATTAAATTGCTTGGACCTTCTGGAAGCGGTCAACTAACAAAAATGGTAAATCAAATTTGTATAGCAGGATTAGTTCAAGGTTTATCTGAAGCTATAAATTTTGGAATGAACGCTGGCTTAAATATGCATGACGTAATAGAAGTTATTTCCAAAGGCGCAGCTCAATCTTGGCAAATGGAAAATAGACACAAAACAATGATCGAAGACAAGTTCGATTATGGTTTTGCTGTTGATTGGATGAGAAAAGATTTAAAAATAGCGATGGATGAAGCAAAGAAAAATAATTCTCCCCTACCTATAACTAAAATCATTGATGATTATTATGCAGAAGTACAAAAGATGGGCGGTCAAAGATGGGACACTTCAAGCTTAATCAAAAGATTTAGAAAGTAATGTATGCAACCAGCATACTACGAAAACCTAAAGGAAATTCAGAAAAAGTTATGGTCCATGTTGGACGATGCAGTAGTTAATAGAAGTTCATCTTTTAGAATACCAGTTTTCATTTGTGCTGATCAAAATGATATCGATGGAAGGATAGTGGTTTTGAGAAAATCAGATAGGAAGAATAATGTATTGCAATTTCATACTGATCTTAGATCTCAAAAAGTTGATATACTTAAACAAAATAAGAATGCGTCTTTAGTTTTTTATGATAAAGAAGAAAAAATCCAATTAAGAGTAAAAGTTATTTGTGAAATTAATAATAAAAATTCAATAGCTGAAGAATCCTGGAAAAAAACTCAACACATTAGTAGACGATGTTATCTTACAGATAGTGGGCCTGGATCTGTATCAGAGAGTCCAACATCAGGTATGATTTCAAAATTAGAGGATTTTGATTATACGATGGAACAAAGTGAAAAAGGTTATGAAAATTTTACAGTAATCAAATGTAAAATTAAATCTATTGAGTGGTTATATTTAGCTGCAAAAGGTCACCGTAGAGCTATATTTGATTTTGAAAATAATAAAAACAATTGGTTAGTTCCCTAAATTTATTTTTTATACTTTTTATAATTTGCAACATAATGTTCAGCATTTTCTTTAATGCTTTTTATTTCTTCATCTGTTACTTGTCTTACTATCTTACCAGGACTACCAAGAACTAGAGATCTTTCTGGAATAACTTTATTTTCAGTAACGAGAGCGTTCGCCCCTATAATTGAATTCTTTCCAATCTTTGCTTTATTTAAGATAGTGCTGCCAATTCCTATTAAGCAGTCATCTTCAATAACACATCCATGAAGCATTACTAAATGACCCACGGTAACATTCTTTCCTATTATTGCCGGACAACCAGGATCTGTATGTACCACGCTTCCATCTTGAATATTTGACCCTTCTCCTATTGTAATAGTTTCAACATCACCTCTCAGCGTAACATTAAACCATATATTCGAATCCTTTTTTAAATCTACGTTTCCAATTACTACTGCATTTGGTGCAACCCAACTGTTTGGGTCTAGTTTAGGTGTTTTGCCTTCAAAATCGTAAATCATAAAATTGCTGTATAATTAATTAATAACTCTTATAATATATTATGGCTCTAACTAAAACACCAATTTGTGACTTCGGTAAAAAAGCAGAGGATTTCAAACTCAAATCTATAAATCACGAATTTATTTCTCTGGAAGATATAAAGGGGACAAATGGAACATTAATAATGTTCATTTGTAATCATTGCCCATATGTCAAAGCTATCATAAGAGATCTTGTTGAGGATTGTAAAAATTTGAAAAAGGATGGAATTAGCTCTGTTGCTATAATGTCTAATGATACAGAAAATTATCCTGAAGACTCGTTTGATAAAATGATTCAATTTTCAATAGATAATAAATTCGGTGATTTAAATTATTTAATAGATAGTACTCAAGAAACTGCAAAAAAATATGGAGCTGTTTGTACTCCAGATTTTTTCGGCTTTAATAAAAATTTAGAACTTCAGTATAGAGGAAGAATAAGGGAGCTTAAAAATTTAAAACCTATTAGCGACGGAGAAAGTGATTTAAAATTAGCAATGCAAATGATTGCAAATACACAAAAAGGTCCTAAAGAGCAAATTCCAAGTATGGGATGTAACATTAAATGGTTTAAATAATGTTTTTAATTTCTACTAGAAATTTTCCACCAGATATAGGAGGTATACAAAATTTGATGGAAGGGTTGTCTATTGCGCTTCTGAATCATGGTCCTGTAAAAGTTTTTGCAGATAATTTTGAAAATTCTGAAAATTATGATCAAAATTCTAGATTAAACATACAAAGAGTTTCTGGTTTCAAAATTTTTAAAAAATATAGAAAAGCTAATTTAGTTAAAGAATTTATAAATAGTAACGAATTAAGAGCAGCTTTTTTTGATCATTGGAAAAGTATAGAAAATATAGACACATCTATTTTAGAAAAAACAAAAACTTTTTGTTTAATACACTCTAAAGAGATAAATCATCCTCTTGGGTCTACCTTAAACAAAAGGATGCTTGTGGCATTGAATAAAGCTGATTTTGTAATTGCGAACTCAAATTTTTCAAAAAGTTTAGCTATTAAACTAGGTTATAAAAAAAAAAATATAAAAATAATTAATCCTGGTTGCAACTATCCTATTGAGGTCAATCATAAAGGCAAAGAATTTGCAAAAATAATTTATGGTGATTCTTTTCCAAAATTAATTACAATTTCCAGATTAGATGGAAGAAAAAGCCATCAAAATATTTTAATGACCATTAAAAACCTTTTACCTAAATTTCCAAAATTGAAATATGTATCAATTGGAGATGGAAATGAAAAAAATAATTTAATTAAATTAACAAAGGAACTTGGCCTATCAGATAAAGTAAATTTTATATATCAATCCACTGAACAAGAAAAATTAGGTTTACTTGAAAAATCAGATGTATTTGTAATGCCCTCTATAGTTTATAAAAAATCAGTAGAAGGATTTGGAATTACTTATATTGAAGCTGCATCTTATGGAAAACCTTCGATCGGCGGAGTCTTTGGTGGTGAGGCAGATGCTATACTTGAAGGAAAAACTGGTTATCTTTGTGACGGTAACGATTTAAATTCTCTTTATGAAACATTACTAAAAATTTTTGAAAATGATCACTATAAAAAATTAGGTACTAATGCTTTAGAGTTTTCGAAAAACTTTAACTGGAATAAAATTATAAAAAAATATATAGAATTAATTTAAATTACTTTTTATCTCTCTCATTACTGTATCAACATCTAGATCAGCTAAATTTTTTACACTTAATGCTTTGAAAATTGAGCTTTCTATACTCACTTTTTTTGCAGAGGTATGCCTTCCGAAAAGAACTAATCCTTTTTTTTTTAAATGAGATGCTATGTGAGCAGGACCTGTGTCATTAGAAATAACAAATTTTGAACCATATATTAATGAGATCAACATTTTTATATTAATAGGTTGCTCATTGTTCATAACAATATTTGCATTTAATCCTTTAGCCTCTTCAATTTCATCTGGGCCAGGAGCAACTAATATAGAATAATTGTTTTTATATTCTCGCCTTATTCTTGAAATCAAATCTTTAAAGTAAGGCCATTTTTTATTTAGATGTTTTTTTGAACAAAATGGAAAAACTAAAATATAATCCCTGTTTGTATATTGTTGTATTAAAGCTGATGGATCCTCACGGGCCCAGCTAAGATCTATATTCTTAATATATTTTGTGGGAATATTATTCTTTTTTAATTGTAATTCCATGCGATCTAAAACAGGATAATTATCAAAATCTTTTTTAGTCTGCCCAACTTCTAATGTGTCTTCAGAAGAAGACCATTCAGAATTTTTTAAAATGAAATTCTTATAAAATTTTGTTCTATTAGAATTTTGTAGATCAAATACTTTAGTAAAATTATATTTAGATAATAATTTTTTTAAATTATATAAGAAAAAAATATTCCAGCGTGGTAATCTTTTATCAATAATTACTCCATCTAGATAAGGACACTCAGACATAAATATTGAATAAGGTCTAGAGGTTAGTAAGAAAACTTTTCTATTTGGATAAAATTCTTTAATATCTTTTATAGCCCCATTTGCTTGTATCAAATCTCCTAGAGAGCCGTGTTTAATTATTAATATATTTGACATTATACTAACTGCATATATTAAATGGTATTAAATATCTAAAAAAATATTATGAATAAGAAATTTGGTAAAATATTGGCAGAGATTTCAATTGGTGAATTATTTGATAAAATTACAATTTTAGAGATTAAAAAATCAAAAATTAAAGATAAAGAAAAAATCAATAATATAGAGAAAGAACTTAATTCTCTCAATGATACTTTGAAAAAAAATGGACTGTATCAAATAGAAGGAAAACTTAAAAATTTGATTGAAGACTTGAGAAATATTAATTTAGAACTTTGGGAAATAGAAGATGCCAAAAGATTGGCTGAAAAAAATAATAATTTTGACGAAAAGTTTATTCAATTGGCTAGAAATGTTTATAAGAAAAATGATTTAAGAGCAAAAATTAAGTCAGAAATAAATAATCATTTAGGCTCAAATATTAAGGAAGTTAAATCTTACGATTAGTTAATTTGCTTTCAAACTTGGTATTATTGATCTTAATTTTTTTGCTATATTAGGATCAATTGATGCTGTGATGACACCTTCTTTTTTACCGAGCTCTTTAATAATTTTTCCATCTGGTGAAACAATTAATGAGTGGCCAAAAGTTTGCCTTCCATTGTAATGAGTTCCTGTTTGAGCAGGTGCAAAAATATAACAAAAGTTTTCAATTGCTCTAGCTTTCAATAAACAATGCCAATGTCTTTTACCTGTTGTTTTAGTAAATGCAGAGGGAACAGATAAAAATAAAGAACCTTTTTTCGCTAAACTTCGATATAAGTTTGGAAATCTCAAATCGTAACAAACTGACATTCCAAGTTTACCCCATGGCAGTTTAGAAATTTGCTGTTTTTTTCCAGCAACAAAAGTTCGAGACTCAATATAACTCTCTTTTTTACTTAAATTTACATCAAACATATGAATTTTATCATAGTAAGATTCAATCTTTCCTTTTGAATTGATTAAAACTGATCTATTAACTAATTTTTTTTTTCCTACTTTAATTACCAATGAGCCCACTAATATCCATTTTTTAAATTTTTTAGCTAATCTTTTTACTCCTTTTAAGTACTCATCTTTATCCATAGAGGTACATTGTTTTAAAAGTTCTTTTTTGTTTAATGTAAATAAAGACGAAACCTCAGGAGTCAATATAAAATCTGTTTTTTGACTAATGGCTTTTTTAATTAATTTTTCTGTCTTAATAAGGTTGCTTTGAATATCATTATTAGATTTTAATTGAATACATGAAACTCTAAACATTTAATTTGTTCCCATTTTTTTTTCAGCAAACTTAATAAAGTTATGTATGAGAAAAGTCAAAAATAAATATATACTTCCGGCAACAATAAAAACCTCCACAGGCTTGAAAGTAGTAGAAATGATATATTTTGCTACTCCTGTTAAATCCATTAAAGTTACTGTGCTCGCTAACGAAGTACCTTTCAACATTAATATAATTTCATTTCCATAAGCAGGTAAAGATTGTTTAATAGCTATCGGTATCTGTATCTTGTAAAATATTATTTTGTTTGAAATTCCTAGGCTTTTTCCAGCTTCAATAAATCCTGGTTTAATTGTTTGAAAAGCTGATCTTAAAATTTCAGAAGTATATGCTCCAGTGTTAAGTGAAAAAGCTATAATCGCACACCAGTATGGTTCCTTTAAAACAGTCCATAAAATTGTTGATCTTAAATATTCAATTTGCCCTAATCCAAAATAAATAATAAATATCTGGACCAAAAGTGGAGTACCTCTGAATACATATGAAAAACTATAAGAAAAATTAGCAATAATCTTTTTCTTGCTTAATCTCATAATAGCAAAGATCAAACCAAGGATTAAACCAAAAATAAGTGATAGCGATAAAAGTTTTAAAGTTGTTAAAGTGGCACTCAATAACTTTGGAAAACTATTAATCATTAAATCTAAATCCATTAAAAACCTCTGCTATATTTATTTTCTAATTTATTTAATATCTTCATACTTACGAAAGTTAAAATTAGATATAAAAGTGCTGCGAAAGAATAAAAAAATAAAGGATCTCTAGTAGATCCTGCCGCAATATAAGATTGCCTCATTATTTCAACTAATCCAGTAACCGAAATTAAAGAGGTATCTTTTAATGTAATTTGCCAAACATTGCTTAAGTTTGGTATCGCTAACCTTAGCATTTGAGGAATTATGACTTTTAAAAAGTAAATAAATTTTTTAAAGCCTAAAGCTTTGCAAGCTTCGAATTGTCCTCTGTCTATGGATTGAATAGCCCCTCTAAAAACTTCTGTAGAATAAGCTCCAGAAATTATACCAATTGCAAATGATCCCGTAATAAAAGCATTAATTTCTATATACTTATTGTATCCGAACATACTCGCGACAAACATGACAGCGCCGCTTCCTCCAAAAAATAATAGATAAATTACTAATAGTTCAGGTACACCTCTAATAACAGTAGTATAAAAATTAGAAATAAAATTTAGTACTTTGTTGTTAGATAATTTTAAAGGAGTAAAAACTATTGAAAACAATATTCCAATGAACATAGCTGTTATCGAAACAGCTATTGTCATTAAAAATGCTACAAATAGTTCATCACCCCAACCTTTTGTTCCAAAATAAAGAAGTTCCATAAAGAAAAGGCGGTTATGAAATAACCGCCATTTCAAAATATTAACTACATTGAGGCATCAAAGCCAAAATGTTTAATAGCTAGCTCGCTAATTATTCCTTTTTTTCTAGCAGTGTTGATAGCTCTATTAAATTCATTCAATAATCTTGTATCTCTTTTACCGACTGCGCTGGAACTGTCACCTTTTCTTATTCCAATTCCAACTCCATTACCAAAATCACCTCCAGAAAAAGTAGGTCCTACTAGAACTACAGGTTTTTTTGATTTAGCTGCATAATCAGTAAAAGCAACTGCTGCGGCTAATGCTGCATCAATTCTACCTGCTGCTAAATCTAGATTAACTTCATCCTGAGTTTTGTATTTTCTGACTTTCACATTGCCAACGTCACCTGACTCTAAAAAGTTTTGGTGAATTGTTCCTGTTTGAACGCCAATAGTTTTACCCGCTAAAGCTTTAGTTAATTGCTCTAGAGTTTTTTTGGCTGCATTTTTATTAGATAAACTAAGAGATTCTACTGTTTTTAAATTTTCAAGATCTGAACCTTTCATTACTGCCAGAGATGCAACTTCATCAGCATAACCTTGTGAAAAATTAATTGTTTTTAATCTTTCCTCAGTAATAGACATTCCAGCCATAATTAAATCGAATTTTCTCATTAATAACGCTGGTATCATTCCATCCCAATCTTGCTCCACTATAGTGCATTCATGCTTAAGTATAGCACAAAGCTCTTTAGCCAAATCCACTTCGAATCCAATTAAGTTACCTGAAGAGTCTTTAGCATTCCATGGTGGGTAAGCTCCTTCTGTACCAATTCTAACTTTGTCAGAATAAGCATTTCCAACTAAAAGAAAAAATATAGTAACAAAAGAGATAAATAGTTTATTAAATTTACTCATATGTCCCCCTTTTTTTTTACTATTGTAAATAAAAAAAAGAGATTTGCTAGATATTAATTAGTCAACAAGATCTAAGGTTATTTCATGATAGAAGATGCAAAATTCCAATTACAGTCAAAACTTTGAATGTGAACACCTGAAACTTTTACATTACCAAAGCTTTTATCAAGCACTTTGCACCAATTTTCTACTTGCTTAGGCTTTTTATCTTTGCTGCCAACCTGTGCAGTGATAACTCCACCTTTTTTTAGAATTCTTTTAAGACCTTTCATGTTTTTTTTAGCTAGATCAATACAATATTGGTCGTCGTTCAAGTCTACAAAAATTTTGTCGTATTTAGAGTCTTCTATTTCTTTTATGCTTTTAAATGCATCGCCCCAAAACGTTTTAATTTTATTACTTTTTTTTACTTTAGAGCAAACCTTGGGTAAATGGCGATAACACACATCAACTATTTCAGGATCTAACTCGAACCAATCAATATAATTAGAATTATTTTCCAGACAAGCTCTTGCTACCCCACCATCTCCACCTCCAATGATAGCAACATTATTATTTTTTTTGCTTAGATCGTAGCTTGATTTAAAGAAGTTCGAACTATAAATTTTTTCATCTTTTTCAGCGACTTGTATTTCATGATCAATAAATAAAGCGTGTCCAAATTCTTCCAGATCCATTATTTCAACAAATTGACCTACTTTAGATGTAAATTTTTCTAAAACATCTTTAACCACATAAAATTTCTTTTGACCTGGGGTGCTATAAATATCGTCATATAAACCTACACTACTTCTATCAAATGCATGGGTAACTACTCTGGTATGATCGATTTCTTTTCTAAGTATTTTAAGAGCAACTTTTGGGTTAACTTTACCACATGTAAAGAAATCAAAACTAATTACACCTCTTTCAGGAAATGTATGAAAACTAAAATGGCTTTCAGCTAGTAAAGCAACTAGAGTAAATCCTTGAGGTTCAAATTTATGTGATGAAACGTTTAATATTTCAACTTTTGCAGCTTTTGCAATTTTATAAATTACTTTTTCATAAAACTCTGGTGAATAATCTTTTTTAACACCTAAGAAATCTATAGTTATGTGCTCACCTACTTTTATCATTAAAAATTACCTTTTTTTATAATTTTTAAACTTACCTAAAACTATTTTCATTTCTTTATTTGAAAGAATCTTAGGTATTCCAATTCTTAGGGCATTTATATATTGATGGCAAATATTTTCTATCTCTTGAGCAAGCTCAAAAGTTTGCTCTAAATTATTTCCAAAAGCAACTTGACCGTGATTTGCTATTAGACAAGCTGATCTATTTTTGAGTGCTTTAATAATATTTCTTGATAAGTTTTTAGTCCCAAATGTAGCGTATTTAGTACATTTTATGTCTTCTCCACCAGCAACTGCAACCATGTAGTGAAAGGCTGGAATATCTTTTTGATGAGTTGAGATTGCTGTTGCACATGTTGAGTGAGCGTGAACAATTGCTTTTGCTTCTTTTTTATTCACATATATATCTTGATGAAATCTCCATTCTGAGGATGGTTTTCCTTTTTTTCTGTCGAAGATTCCTTTTAAAGAAACAAAAATAATGTCTTTAGGTTTAAGTGATGAATATTTTCTTCCTGATGGAGTTATGTAAAATCCAGCAACCCCTTTTTCTTTTGCTCTTACTGAAATATTTCCTGATCTTAAGGCAGATAAATTAGTTATATTCAATTTTTTAGAATATTTTATTACCTCAGCTTTTAATTTACTCACTATAATAAATTATTTTTAAAGAAATTTATAAATTGAGGCATATAAGCATCTGCGTTATCTCCGCCTATAGTAACTCCTTTTGAAATACATTTTTCTTTTTTCATAATTTTAAAACCAGACTTCCATGCTTTTCTTGGATCTTTTTGCGCCATCTCATAAAATGCTTCTACTGAAGGGTAAACTTTGTGTTTATTTACCATCCATTCAACCCATATCGGGTTAGTAAATCGACCGTCATTATCAACATAAAAATCTGGACAATCATGAAGAGTCATTGCCATTTTTTCTCTCCAAGGTTTTTTGCCAGCAGCCCAAGCATGATACCATCCCTCCTTAATATCAACTTTTACTTTTCCTGGCGGAGCTTTAATTCTATCTGCGTGCTCTTTGCAAAACTTGGCCAAAGTGTAATCATCAGCACCTCCATGCACTACAAGTAATGTTGTATTAGATGTTAATTCTGGTTCTGCAAAAAAACCAGCCATCCTACATTCCGCTGCTTCAGGAAGAATTGCGTCAAAACCTTTAGTTCCTTTTAGAAACTTGGATGTAAATTTAATGTCAGCTAAGAAAAAAGAATTAGTTCCACCTCTTGAATGACCGGTTGTTCCAAATTTTCCATTGGATCTTGGATGAGACTGTAAAACTTTTAAAGCCATGATTGCATCAATAGCTCCATTTATTAGAGGAACTTTAGATTGATCTCTCCATGTAGATCTGGTCCCTCTTGGACAAAAATTATCTATATACATTACGCCTATACCTTCTTTCAAAAGATTTTGTGTAGAATGATAAACAAAATCATCCCAAACATAATCTCCAGGTCCACCACTACTGTGAGTATGAATTACTATAGGAACTTTACCTGTTCCTTTCGGTAATTGAAGATATCCTGTAATTTCAATAGGGTTATTCAAATGAGCGTCTATCAAAACTGTTCTTTGGTCAAATCCAGTATAAGAATTGAATTTAATTATTTGACCGCCTTCATAACCTTTCAGTTTTGCAATACCTTGTAGCATTGAGAATTTTTTTCTACAGTTTTTTTTAGAGTCGAATTGTGGAGATGAATGAGCTAGGAGGCTAGTTGAAAATAAAACTGCAAATAAAATTAATAGTATTTTTTTCATTTAAATAATTCTTTCAATCCTTTTTCTGATGCTTCACAAATTCCTTTTTCTGTAATTAATCCTGTTACCAGTTTAGCAGGAGTTACGTCAAAGGCTAGGTTTAGTGACTTACTTTTTTGTGGGTAAATTCTCACTTTTTTAATTTCATTATTTTCATCAACTCCTTCAACATGGGATAGCTCTTCTGAACTTCTTTCTTCGATAGGAATTTGTTTCTGGTCTTTAATACTCCAATCAATTGTTGAGCTAGGTAAAGCAACATAAAACGGAACATTATTATCTTTTGCAGCTAGCGCTTTTAAGTAAGTCCCTATTTTATTACACACATCTCCATTTGATAAAGTTCTGTCAGTTCCTACAATGCACATATCAACCTGTCCTCTTTGCATTAAAATTCCACCGGCGTTGTCAGTAATAATCTTGTTTGGTATTCCCTCTTCATTTAATTCATAAGAAGTTAAATTAGCACCTTGATTTCTTGGTCTCGTTTCATCTACCCAAACATGAACTTTAATTCCTTTTTGATGTGCGTGATAAATTGGAGATGTTGCTGTACCCCAATCAATTGTTGCAAGCCAACCAGCGTTGCAATGAGTTAGAATATTTACTGTATCTTTTTTTTTGATAGCTATTTCTTCGATTATTTTTAGACCATTTACACCTATATTTTTACAAAACGTAACATCCTCTTCTACGATCGCTTTAGCTTCTTCTAAAGCTATTTTTAAAGCTTCATTACTGTTTAAGCCTGATAATTTTTTCATCATCCTATCTACTGCCCATTTTAAATTAATGGCTGTAGGTCTAGAAGCTATTAAATCTTTACTAGATCTTTTTAAAAAAGATTGATCATTTTTTTCAATAATAGATAAAACTAATCCATAGGCAGCTGTAGCCCCAATTAAAGGAGCGCCTCTGACCTCCATTGTTTTAATTGCATTAATTGAGTCTTTAATTGTTTTTAAATCTTTAATAATAAATTGATGAGGAAGCTTTGTTTGGTCAATAATCTTTACAATATTATTTTCAAACCAAATTGTTCTATAAGCTTTTCCGTTAACTTGCATTACTTTTTATTAAGTGCTCTACCTGCGATATATTTTAGTTTTTTAATAGTTTTTTTAGTTCTTAATTTTGGATCCGTTATAATTGCTGTGTCTAAACAATCATTAGCTGGATCTTTATCAATTGAAAAATCTTTAAATGTTTTAATTACTTCTTTAATCATATTTTGAGCATTTGATGCATTTTTCTGTAATGTTTGAATTACCATTGCTACATCAACTTCATCATGATCTGGATGCCAACAATCATAATCAGTCACCATAGCTACTGTGCAATATCTAATTTCCGCTTCTCTAGCTAACTTTGCTTCCGGCATATTCGTCATCCCAATCACGTCTGCATTCCATGATCTATATAAATTAGATTCAGCTAAAGTCGAGAATTGAGGACCTTCCATTACTACATAAGTGCCTCCGATTTGATGGTTAATGTTTAATTTTTTTAATGCCGTCTCACAACATCTGGATAACCCAGAACTAGTTGGTTTAGCCATTGAAACATGAGCTACAATTTCTTCATCAAAAAAAGTCTTTGTTCTTGAAAAAGTTCTATCAATGAATTGATCAACTATTACAAATTTTCCAGGATTTAAATCTTCTTTTAAGGAACCAACTGCAGAAACTGAAATAATATCGGTTACTCCTAATTGCTTCATGGCATCTATGTTTGCTCTGAAATTTATATTAGTTGGATTGATTGTATGACCTCTAGAATGTCTTGGTATAAAACAAATTTCATCTTTGTCTAATTTTGCAATTAAAACCTCATCAGATGGTTTTCCCCAGGAAGTTTTAATTTTTTTCCATTTGGTCTTCTCAAAACCATCCATTTTATAAAGACCGCTACCACCAATTATCCCGAGCTTTCTTTTTTTCATCATTTTATTATTAATGCTTTTTTGTTAGAACTTGAAGCTAAATATGGATTTAAAAAAACATATAAGATCTATTCCAGACTATCCAAAAAAAGGTATATTATTCCGAGATATCACTACTTTAATTAAGAATCCTGAAGCATTTAAATTTACCAATGATAAAATAATAGAATTATCAAAAAAATTAGACTTTGATAAAGTTTCAGCTGTAGAATCCAGAGGCTTTGTTTTTGCATCAACAGTATCGTATGCTTTAAATAAACCATTTATTTTGCTTAGAAAAAAAAACAAGCTCCCAGCAGAAACTCACTCGGTTGATTTTAAACTTGAATATGGTGAAGCAACTATAGAAGTCCACAAAGACTCTATTTCGAAAGGAGAAAAGATACTAGTTATTGATGATTTGATTGCAACAGGAGGTACAGCAGAAGCAGCAGCAAAACTAATTGAAATTTCTGGTGGTGTAGTTGCTGGATTTATTTTTGTAATTAACTTATTTGATTTACCAGGAAATAATCTTCTTCAAAAAAAAGGTTACAAAACTGAATGTTTAATTGAGTTTCCTGGTCATTGAACTTAGTTTTTAATAAAATCATTAATATAATTTTTTAAACTTATTTTACCATAATGCTTATAAATTTTATTTGATAAATTCTTATTTACTAACGCGGACGCATATCTTTCACCTTCTCTAGAAGGTAAATATTTTATTTTTGTTTTAAACATTTTAGCTACTTCTAGAATTGAATAAGACTCTGTATTTGCAATTATATAATGTCTGTTTAATTTTTTTTTCCAAGCCAAATAAACTATTTTAATGGTATCGTCTATGTGAGTAAATCTCCTTGTTTGAGTTCCTGGTCTAACAACTGGTAAAGGTTTTTTTCTCAAGTAATGGTCTTCAAAAATACCTATTACTGTTGACATAAATCCTTTAGAAATTTGATTGGGACCATAAACATTATAAAAATATATTATTTCAAATTTAAGTTTGAAAAATTTCTTAAAACTTTCTAATTGTTCAAGATTCTTTGCTTTACTGTAAGCATAAGGAGACAAATTTTTATCATTTCCTTTATTGCCTAAAGATGCTGAAGTAGCTGAATAAATTAGTTTAATATTATTTTTTAAACAAAAATTAAATACCGCATTAGAACCCAGAAAGTTTGAGTTTATACACTCTTTCATTTTAATGAAACTTTGATAAATTCTTGCAAATTCTCCAAAATGAAAAACAGAATGAATATTTTTAGGATCTTTTATTATATCTATAATATCTTTTGTATGACCTTTTATATATCTAACTCTTTTACTTTTAATATGATTTTTTTTACTCCCTGATGAATAATCATCTAAACTGATAATATGAAATTTTGTTTTTTTTAGAAAAAATCTGATTAAGTTTGTCCCTACAAACCCAGCGCCACCTGTAACTAAAATTTTTTTCTTATTTTTTGGCATTAGCACTAAATATATCTTTGGAATAGTTAAATCAATCTAATCTTGGTCTATACCAAGAACTTTTATTTAATAGTGCATTTAAAAATCCTAAACCTCTTAAGTAATACAATTTACTTTTGAATTTATTATTAGTTATAAAAAAGTAGATGCTTTTAAAAATTGATTTAAGAAATGTTAAGGATCCAAAAATAAATGCAATTATAAATCCTTGATGTTTTTTTCTAAAATAAAACTTCGACCAATTCCAGTGCCAATTTCTTGAAAACTCTATTTCATTAAAATATTTTTTATCTACAGCTTTTCCTCCTAAGTGAGAAATAAGTGCTTTGCTATAAATAAAAATTTTTTTATTGTCTTTTTTTACTCTCAAACAAAGATCATCATTTTCTAGATACATAAATATTTTTTCATCAAAAAAATTATTATTGAACTGCTTCTTGTCTAATATCATTGCGTAACCATCGACTTGATCTACTTCGAATAATTCACCCTCATTCTTTAGTTTTTTATTATTAATTTTATAGTTTGGATAATCTTTGTTGTCACTTAATGGACTCAAAATTGCAAATTGAAGATTTTTTGAAATTTTAAAAATGTGATTCAAAGAGTCTTTTTTTAGGATTGTATCTGGATTTAAGACCATAACATACCTAGTGTTTGATTTTTTAATCCCTAAATTGTTTCCAGGTCCCATACCCAAATTTTTACCCGCAAGATAACATTCAATATTTTTATATTTTTCTTTTAAATAGTTAAGGAACTCTTGGTCGTTAGAATTTTCTACTATGATCTTTTTTATATCTGGATCGATTGATTTTAAGCAGTCATCAATAATATTTTGACTTTTTATTGTGACTATTATTATTGTTAAGTTTTCTTTTGTTATTTGCATCAAAAAAATGCCTTCATTGCGATAGAAAGTATACTTACAAACATAAATAATATAAATAATAACAAATGAAAAGGTTTATCGTTACTGGTGGGTATGGCTTTATTGGTAGTAACTTAATTAGGCTATTATTAAAAAAAAAGTTTAAAGTCTTGAATATTGATAATCTTTCATACTCAGCTCAAAAATATAATTTAAAAGATATTAGAGGGAAAAACTACTTATTTAAAAAAATAGATATAAATAACAGAAAAGAAATAGCAAAAATTCTCAGAAAGTATAAACCTCATGGCATTTTTAACCTTGCTGCGGATACCCACGTGGACAGATCTATCGATGATTCTTTTAACTTTATTAAAAATAATATTCTTGGAGTTTATAATTTGTTAGAAGCTATAAAAGATTATAAAAAAAAAACGAGGTTAGTGCATATATCTACAGATGAGGTTTACGGTGATATATTAGGTTCAAAAAAATCAAATGAAAAATTTCCATATATTCCAAGCTCACCTTACTCTGCCTCAAAAGCTTCTTCTGATCATTTAGTAAATGCTTTTATTAGGACTTATAAAATTGATGCTGTTATTTCAAATTGTTCAAATAATTATGGACCAAGACAATTTCCTGAAAAGCTAATTCCTAAAATGATTTACAACATTTTAAATAATAAACCTCTTCCAATATATGCAAATGGAAAGAATTCAAGAGAGTGGATTTATGTAGATGATCATTGTGATGCCTTAATAAAATTATTTTTTAAAGGAAAATCTGGGCAAAAATATAATATAGGTTCAGGCATTAATTGCTCCAATACTTTTCTTGTAAAAAAAATTCTTAAAACATTTTCTGATAAAAAAATAAAGATAGGTAAAAAGGTAAAAATAGTCTTCGTCAAAGATAGACCAGGTCATGACTTTAGGTACTCACTTAATAGTAACAAAATTAAGAGAAAATTAAAATGGAGACCTAAAATTAACCTTAATAAAGGAATATCTAAAACTGTTAACTGGTATATGGACAATCAAAGATATTTTTCACCTATTTCAAAAAAACTTTTTTTAAAAAGACTAGGCAAATAAAGACAAATGAAAATTAAAAAAACTAATTTTAAAGGTCTCAAAATAATTCAAGGTAAAGTTCACTATGACTCCAGAGGTTTTTTTAAGGAACTTTATAAAAAAAAACTCTTGAATAGTCATAAGTCAATTTTTTGGTGCGTATCCAAATCAAAAAAAAACGTACTACGAGGTCTTCATTTACAAACAAAAAAAGAACAAGAAAAATTTATTTCTGTAGTTAAAGGAAAAATTTTAGATGTGGTAGTTGATCTAAGAACTAAATCTAAAACTTTTGGTAAATTCTATAAAATAGTACTATCAGATAAAAACGGTAAATCTCTATTTATACCAGCAGGATTCGCGCATGGCTTTTTGGGGTTAGATAAAGAAAACATTGTTGTATATAGCAATGATAATTATCGATCAAAAAAACATGAGATGGGTTTAAAATGGAATGATAATAAACTCAGGATATCATGGCCAAAAGTTAAGTTTATAATTTCTAAAAAAGACAAAAACAATTTAAGTTTTGTAGAATTTTGTAAAAAGAAAAAAATTTACTAATGACTAATCTAGATATCTATTGTTTGAGTCTACATAATGAAGATTATAAAAAAATTAAGTCATTAAACTATAAGCCAGTTGGGTTGGGAGAAAATAATTTTAGCTCAGAATGGTTAAGAGATAATACTGGACAAAATATATCTAAAAAAAATAAATATTATGGTGAATATACGTTTCATTATTGGTTTTGGAAAAATAATTTAAAAAATTTTACTTCAGATAGATGGATTGGTTTTTGTGCATACAGAAGATTTTGGACAAAAAATGAAAATACGAAAGAAATTAAAAATAAAAGTGATTTTTTAACTCATGTACCTGATCAATGGAGTGGCTATGATGTAATTTTAGGAAATAATATTTATATGGATGGATGGAGCCCATCAAAAATTATTAAGCATGGACTCAAGTCTTTTTTAACTCGTCCAAAATATTTCATTAAAAAAAATCAAAATTTAAAGTTACATTTTGACTCTTTCCATGGACTTGGAAATTTGGAAAAAGCAATTAATCTATTAGATAAAGAAAATAGAGAAGATTTTCGTTATTTCATGGAAAATCAAAATTATTATAATCAAGGTAACATGTTTATATGTAATAAAAAGGAAATTTTTGAAAATTATTATAATACTATTTTTCCTTGGCTTTTGAGATGTGAAAAAATTTTTGGTTTTAATGAAAAAAATTATGGAAGTACAAGAATTTATGGTTTTTTATTGGAAAGATTTATTTCCTATTGGTTTAATAAATATACAAAAGTAAAGATTTGGCCAATCGCATTTTTAAATATAAATAAAACAAAAGAATTAAATTAAGATGAAATGTAAAATAACCGGCAAAAAAATAAATAAAATTATGTCTTTTGGAAGAATGCCAATGGCAAACGGTTTTCTTGAAAAAAAAGAATTTAAAAGAGAATTTTTTTACAATTTAAAAGTAGGTTTTAATAAAAATAATTATTTATTTCAAGTAGACAATCACCCGAAATCTACTCAAATATTTAATGATAAATATCCTTTCTTTACCGAAAAATCTAAGTATATGATTAAACATTTTAAAAATTTTTTTATTTGGTTAAAAAAGAATTATTTAAAAAAAGGCAATAAAATAATTGAAATAGGATCTAATGATGGAACTTTTTCATCCTATTTTTTTAAAAATAAATTTAATATTTTAGGTTTTGAACCTTCTTTAAATGTTGCAAAAGTAGCTAAAAAGAAAAAATTAAAAGTAATCTCAAAATTTTTTAATTATAAAAATGTATCTAAGTTAAGATCGTATAAAAAAAACACTGACCTTATTTGTGCAGCTAATGTAATTTGTCATATTCCTAATTTAAAAGATCTTATAAAATCTATTGATTTCTTACTATCAGATAAAGGTGTCTTTATTTTTGAAGAACCATATTTAGGGTCAATGTTTAAAAAAATTTCTTATGATCAGATCTACGATGCACATGTATTTATTTTTTCTTTACACTCTGTAAGAAGTATATTCAATTCCTATGGATTTGAATTAGTAAATGCTTTTCCTCAAAAAACCCACGGTGGTTCAATGAGATATGTCATAAGCAGAAAAAACTCCAGGTCTATTAGTAAAAATATCAAAAAGCTCATTCAGAATGAAAAAAAACTTAAATTAAATAATATAAGCTCATGTATTAAATTTAAAAAAAATTGTGAGTTATCTAAAAAAAATTTTAGATCTAAAATTCTTAAATTTAAAAAAGAAGGTAAGATAATATGTGGCTACGCTGCATCAGCTAAAAGCACTACAGCTCTCAATTATTGTCGAATAAATCATAATCACATTGATTACATTGCTGATTCAACTAAAGAAAAAACAGGAAAATTCACACCTGGAACACATATACCTGTAGTTAGTATTAACTACTTTAGAAAAAACTATCCTGATATAGTTATTTTATGTTCATGGAATCATAAAAAAGAGATCATGGAAAAAGAAAAAGAATTTAAAAAAAAAGGTGGGAAGTGGATATCTCATGTCAAATAAATTTAGAATAGTAGTAACAGGAGGTTCGGGGCGATTTGGAGGTTTATTAAAAAAAAACGTTGGTAAAAATTATTTTTTTCCAAGTAAAAAAAAACTTAATATATTAAATTTAAATTCGATAATGAAATATCTTTATAAAATTAAACCAAGATATTTAATTCATTTAGCAGGATTATCTAGACCATTAAAATTACATGATGTTAATATTGAGGAAAGTATTAAATTAAACATAGTCGGAACTTCTAACATCACAATTGCATGCAAAAAATTAAACATAAAGTTAATACATTTTTCAACTTCATACGTATATCCTGGTAAAAAAGGAAATTATAAAGAAACGGATTCTTTGATGCCAAATAATAATTATGCTTGGTCGAAATTAGGAGCTGAGTCAGCTGTTAGAATGTATAAAAATTCTCTTATATTAAGAGTAAGTATGACAGAAAAACCTTTTGTCCATAAATATGCATTTGCTGATATGAAAACAAACTTTATTTTTCATGAAGATTTTATAAAGATTTTTAAAAAAGTCATTCATGAAAAAGGGGTTCTTAACATTGGAGGACCTACTAAATCAGTATACGAATTTGCAAAAAAAAGTAACAAAAATGTTAAAAAAAAGTATCTAAAAAAAGAAAAAAATATTAATATTCCAGTTAACGCTTCTATGAATTTAAGTAAATTAAAGAAAATTATAAATGCTAGATAATAATTTTTTAGAAACAATACAAAATAAATTAATTTTGGAAAATGATCCTTTTCCCTTTATTTCGACAAATAATATTTTGCCTAAAAATTTAATTCAAGAGGCAGAAAATGAATTTATTTATTTTAATAAACTAGAAAATGCTGGGGGTTATAGATACGGAAATTTAAAAAGAAAATTTTCTGACTTTGAAAATCTTCCGCCTAAAATAAAAGAGATAGTAGCTTTTTTTTATTCAAAAAATTTTATTAAAATATTAGAAGAAAAATTTACCCTAGATGGTATAGAACCAGATTGGAACCTACATGGGGGTGGAATGCATCAGTCCTCTAGAGGAGGATTTTTAAAAGTTCATAGTGATTTTATTTACAGAAGGCAATCTAACACTAGGAGAGTTTTAAATTTATTACTTTATCTAAATACAGATTGGAAAGATGAATGGAAGGGTGCATTAGAACTGTGGGACAAAAAAATGACAAAAATTTGTAAAAGTGTTTCTCCTAATAGCAATAATATTATAATTTTTAGAACAGACAAAAATTCTAATCACGGTTTTCCAGACCCTTTGTTGTGCCCAGAAAATATTACGAGAAAATCAATCGCTTTGTATTACTATGTTAAAGAAAAGCCCTTTTTTCCAATTAGTATTAAACTAAGAAAATATTATACGACAGTCTGGAAAAAAAGACCAAATATAGAAGAGGCATCATTTGCAGATCAAGATGGATTGTGGCGTAAAATTAAATATAAATATTTACCTAGAATTTTCAAAAATTAACGTTTAATAATTATAAAACAAGTATTTGATTACACTATCGATAAATACTATTATAAATTACTACTTGATAATTGGCGGGGTAGCTCAGTTGGTTAGAGCGCAGGACTCATAAGCCTGAGGTCAGTGGTTCGATCCCACTTCCCGCTACCAATAAAGCCGAAGTTAATTAATTTCTATTATTAGTATTTTTATATTGAAAGGATTATTCCAAATACTGTAATTGCTGAAACAGCTGCAACTGATAAAGCTATATTGCTATTTCTTTCTCTCTTTTTTTCCTGATTTAGTCTGCTAACTAAATTAGTAACATTGACTTTCCCCTTGTTATCATTCTTTTCAGGAATCCTATGTTCTTTAAATCTTAACTCTGCACTCATAATTATTATTATTTCAACATAACTTTAGACAATTTTATAGAATCAATGAGTACATTATGGGTCGATTATCAATAAATTGATGAAATTTACGTATTTCTTTGGTTTATCTTAATAAAGCCTTATCAGCGGGTGTATAATCTAAATTAAATGCGTCTGCCACTCCTTTGAATGTAATTTTACCCTTATAAATATTTAAACCAGCCAAATAATTTTTATTTTCTGATAAAGTTTTTTTATATCCCTGATCAGCTAATTTAATAAGCAGAGGTAAAGTTGCCTTATTCAATGCCATAGTAGAAGTTCTAGGTACACCGCCAGGCATATTTGCTACACAGTAGTGTACTACATCATCAACTAAGTAAGTTGGGTTTGCATGAGTAGTTGGTTTGCTCGTTTCAACACATCCACCTTGATCGATTGCAACATCTACAACTACTGATCCTCTTTTCATGTTTTTAACCATATCCTTTGTGACTAATTTTGGAGCTTCTGCTCCAGGTATTAAGACTCCTCCAACTAAAAGATCACATTCAGAAATTAATCTTTTAAGATCCGTTTTATTACTTTCAGTTGGTATAATTTTATCTCCAAACATTTCGTGTAATTC
>CACGGD010000003.1 GCA_902572605.1 uncultured Pelagibacteraceae bacterium
AAATATTATCTCCTCCTAAATTTACAATTATATCTTTTTTTCTGTCAGTAATTTTTAAATTACCTTTTTTGTCTATAAGGCCAATATCACCAGTATGAAGCCAACCATTTTTTAAAACTTCTTTGGTTTCCTCTGGTTGATTCCAATAACCCAACATTACATTTTCTCCTTTAATAAGAATTTCACCATCTGTAGCAATTTGAACATCATTAGTTCTAAATGGTGGTCCTACTGTATCAACTTTCACTAAATTTGGTAAATTACAGCTAACCACTGGTGAGGCCTCTGTAAGACCATATCCTTGTAATGTTGGTAACCCTATAGCATTTAAAAATTCACCAATATTTTGATCTAAGGCTCCACCACCTGATACGAATGCTTGTAAATTTCCTCCAAACTGATTTCGTATTTTTTTTCTAACTAAGATTTCGCAGAAAAGATTTTGGATTTTTTCAAAAAAAGTCATCTCTTTTTTGTTTAATATTTTTTTTCCTAAAATTAGTGTTTTATTAATTAACTTTTTTTTAAAACCTCTTTGTTTTTCAAAATTCATATTTATTTTTGTAAAGAGATTTTGATAAAATCTTGGAACGGCAGTCATAATTGTTGGTTTAGCGATTTCCATATTTGAAATTAATTTTTCTAAATTTTCAGCGTAAAAAACTCTAGCGCCTATTAGAATTTGTATCATTTGAACTGTATGTTCATAAGAATGTGAAAGAGGTAACCAAGTTAAAAAAATTGAGTCCTTTTTTTTAATTAAAGGTTGAAGTAACTCTAACGCACCTTCACAATTTGATAAAATCCCTCCATGGCTCAAAATAACACCTTTAGGATTTCCAGAAGTTCCAGAGGTATAAATTATACAAGCAGGCAATTTTCTATTTAATTTAATATTTATTTCTTTTTCATATTTTTCATTGAAAATATTTTCAAATGTAATTGAAGAATTTTTAATTTTTTCAAATGAAACTATTTTTTTATTATTTGTAAATTTTTTTATTTTTTCAAATTGAATTTCATTTGAAACAACAATTAAAGATGGGGAGCAATCATTTAAAATATATTCATAATCTCTTTCTGCGTAGGTAGTAAATATTGGAACTGTAATTCCTCCAGCATTCATTATACTTAGATCTGAAATTAACCATTCTGGTCTATTTTCCGATAAAAGCAGAACTCTATCTCCCTCTTTAATCAAAGTTTTAATTTTATAAGAAAATTTATATATTTTTTCTGTAACCTCCTCCCAACTATATTGATGATTTTTATTTGGGTTTAACCATTGTAAAAAAGGTTTTTTCTTATCAATTTGATCTACTTTTTTGAAGTAGAGTTCTACTAAACTATTTATTTTACTTACATCCATAATCTGGTGGGCGAAGAGAGACTCGAACTCTCAAGGTATTGCTACCACCGGATTTTGAGTCCGGCGCGTCTACCAGTTCCACCATTCGCCCGTTTTTAAATAATCTAATTGATTTTTCTTACTATGAGAACAAAAAATATAGCCGTAGTAAGCATAATTAATGCATATGCCGCAGTGGGTACCATGTACGCAATGTCATCAAACAATTGAGTGGCTACAACCACTGCTAAAGTTCCATTTTGTAAGCCGCACTCTAAAGAAATACATTTTCTTTGAGAAACACCTGTAGCCAGAAATTTTGCAACGTAAAAACCTACTGCGATCATTGTGATATTTAAAATGAGAGCTATAAATCCTCCTCTTGCAATAAAAGACACAATATTATCCCACTCCTCTAAATATATAGCGATAAATACTATGCAAAATAAAATTACAGATAGTCTCTGCACAATTAGCATTTTAGAAATTATAAGATTAGTCATTAAACTTCTAACAATCATTCCAAACATTACAGGAACTGTTACTACAAAAAACATTTTTATTGCTATATTTGCCATTGATATTTGTTTTGTTATTTCTATACCTAGGAATTCAGCAGAATTAAAAACGATTAAAGGGACTGTAAAAATAGATAGTAAACTTACAATCGCTGTTAAGCTCACAGACAAAGCAACATCGCCATCAGCAAATTTAGTTAAAATATTTGATGTTACTCCTCCTGGAGATGCTGCAATAATCATTGCGCCTAAAGCTATCTCAATGGGAAGTGAAATAATTTGAATTAGACAAAAAGCAATAACTGGAAGTAGAATAACCTGACATATAAAACCAATAACAAAATCTCTTGGTTGTTTAATTACTCTTGTGAAATCTGAAATGGTTAAACCAAGGCCTAAACCGAACATTATTATCGCAAGACATATTGGAGCTATCTTAGTTGCTATTTCCATTAGTTTTTAAAATAATTTTAAATATTGGTTATACTTTGAAATTAGAATTTTTCATTAAATCAAATATATCTGTTAAAAACTCCGCGACATAATTTTGATTTATTAAAAAATTTTGGGCGATATTTTTATTCATTTTTCCAAAAGGAACCATATAATATTCTAAATTTTTATTCTTTTTTACAACCCTTTGTTTCATTAACCAATTCAATTTTCTTATTACAGTGGCTCTAGGTATAGCTGTAATATCTGCAATAGAAGAAGCATTAATACCATGTTTCATTTTTAGAGAAACTACAGAATTATAATAGTTATTAAATCCTATCGGGTCTATTGACTTTTCTTTTATTAATTCTGCTTCTTTATTTTTTGATAAATGATATTGGTGGCTTACAGCTATATTTCCCCAAACCATCCAGGATTCTAAGTCACCAAAACAATCTCTGTGTCTTATTAAAAAAGGAATTTGCATTTTAAAAAATCTTAACCAAATTATTGTAAAGTATTTTTTAATAAAATTTTTAATTTCTTCTTTTTTCCAACTTTTTCCAAACCAATCATTCCCCTGCATCATTTTAGATTTTTTTTCTATAAATGATGATAACAGTTCAAGAGTTATATTTGGCTTTTGAAAATCTATACCTTCTTTATTAAAGGTAATTGACTTACCATCTCTAAATAAAATATTATCTTTCTGTAATTCATTTACTTTTCTCCGTATCGTTTCTTTAGGAATATTTAGTTCTTTTGATATATGAATTAAATTAATCTTATCAATAGTAATATGCCCTTGATCATAAAATTCATCCATTGAAAGAAAATTAAATTTATCTGAAAGACTTTGCCAATAATTACGAATTAGGTACATCATTATAATATACTTTTCCAAATCTTTGAAAGTATTATAGGCACTATTTGTCCAGGCTTGTTGAAATTTTCCCCAAGTTTCCCAGTGAGTTAAAACGTTTTGTTCTAAATTATCTAAAACTAAAGACTTATCAAATTTAGTTGATTTAAATTCTGCTATAGTTTTCTTAGTTTTAATATCTATAGGTTGTGACATAGTCTATTTCTTCCAAGTTACAGATTGATTAATTAAAATTGCCATAAGCAACCAAATAACAAAGGACTCACCATGAGAGAATTTATAGTCTGCACCAAAGACTTTTGCTATTAAAAGCACTGCATAAACAGCTATCGGAGATAAGATTAAACTTGCTAGATACTTTAAGATTGTGCATTTTAAATTCATGTTAAAAAAATTATACGATAGATGTGTAGAGCTTGCTAGACATAAATTTTCTAAACCCCTTCTAGGTTTTGTATCATTTATTGAAAGTTTCTTCTTTCCAGTCCCTCCTGACTTGATGATTGTTCCCATGGTAGTAGCTAAAAGAGAAGATTATTTAAAAATATTTTTAATTGCTACTGCTGGATCAGTTTTGGGAGGTTTATTTGGATATATGTTAGGAGTTTTGTTTTTGGATGCCTCTATGGTTATTATTGAATTTTATGGTTACGAGGAAAAAGTATTTGAAATGCAAAATACAATGTCTACTAAGCAAGGTTTTTTAGCTTGGTTAGGCATAATGTTTTTAGCAGGATTTACTCCATTACCTTTTAAGGTTTTCACCATAACTAGTGGGGTAATGAGTTATAATCTTCCAGTTTTCTTTTTAATTTGTCTTTTTACAAGAGGATTACGTTTCTTCTTGGTCGCATATTTTACAAGTCTCTTTGGTCAGAAATTTGGTGACTTCATCGAAAAAAGAGGTGCGTTATGGTTTACGCTAGCAGGAATATTTATTGTAATTTTAGGGACTGTCTTGTACATAATGTTTAGTTAATGTTTGAAAATAATAGACTTATATTAAACGGTGTTTTAGTTTTTAGCATTATATCTTTATCGATAGCTTATTTCATACAATATATTTTAGGTCATAAACCTTGTAACTTATGCTTAATTGAAAGGATTCCTTATATGGCTTCCGTAATTCTTGTTTCCTTAACGTTTTTTATGAATAAATTTAAGAAGATTATTGCTGGAATTGTCTTATTATTTTTTATATTTGGAGCTTTAGTATCATTTTATCATGTAGGTATTGAACAAGGTTTTTTCAGTGAGTCGTTTGTTTGTAATTTAGGTAATTCAGAGGACAATTTGTCTACAGAACAGCTATTAAAACAATTAGAAAACACTCCGATCAGTTGTAAAGATGTTACTTTTAGGTTTTTAGGTCTTTCTCTTGCTACAATAAATACAATTATATCAATTTTACTAAGTGGTATTATGTTTAAAGTAATTAAAAATTATGGATAAAACAAATAAGAAAACTTTAGAGGAAATCATTAGAGTGGACCATGCTGGTGAACGTGGTGCCATAAAAATTTACGAAGGGCAATTACTTGCTTTAAAAACATTTAAACAAAACCCTTCGCTAAAAAAAAAGATTGAAGAAATGAAAGAGCACGAGAAAGAACACTACGAATATTTTGATAATGAAATTAAGAAAAGAAATATAGAACCTACAAAACTTCTTCCTTTATGGGATGTGATGGGTGTTACTTTAGGATTCGGAACTGCAATGCTTGGTGAAAAAGCTGCAATGCTTTGTACCGCCTCGGTGGAGGAAGTAATTGATGGTCATTATAAAGATCAAACTTTTAAACTTGGAAAAGATGAAAAAAAATTAAAAGAAAAGATAATGAAATTCAGGGAGGATGAATTACATCATAAAGATATTGCTTATGATAATGGTGCAACGAAAAAAGGGTTATTTGGTATATTAGATAAAGTAATTAAAACTTCATCACGGATTGCAATTTCAATATCAGAAAAAATTTAATTAAGGTTCTAGCTCTATATCCCAGTATAAATAATCCATCCAACTTTCGTGTAAAAAATTTGGAGGAAAATTTCTTCCATTCTTATGTAAGTCTTCGACGGTTGGAGCGTAAGGTTTGTGATTAAGCTTTAAATCACAATGTTCGTAAAGCTTTCCTCCCTTTTTTACATTACAACTCGAACAAGCTGTAACAACATTATTCCAGTCAGTTAGACCACCTTTAGATTTAGGCAACAAATGATCAAATGTTAGATCTTTTTTATCTCCACAATATTGGCATGTGAATTTATCTCTCAAAAAAACGTTGAACCTTGTAAAATTCGGATTTTCAGAAGGTTGAATAAAATTTTTTAATGCAATAACACTTGGCAAATTCATTTCAAATGAGGGGCTTCTAATTTTTCTTTTGTAGTTAGAAACAATGCTCACTCGATCTAGAAAAACTGATTTTACCGCATCCTGCCAACACCACAATGAGAGAGGGTAATAACTTAAAGGTCTAAAGTCAGCGTTAAGAACTAAAGCTGGACATTTTTCTAGCGGAACTTTATCCAATGAAGAAATAATCATTACATAAAGCTAGCTGAAACAGAAAATTATATCAAGCTATAATTATGCTGCACTCAGTAAAATGAACTAATATAAATGTTTCTTTATAAATTGTAAGCCTAAACTTGATCCTTCGGTCGGTATTCTGTGTTCGCAGTTTTTGAAAATTTTTGTTTCAATTTCATAATTATTTTTTTTAAAGAAGTTCTTAGCTTCTAATAATCCGTCTACTGAAACAATTTGATCTATATCTCCATGCATCAAAATGATATTGGGTCTTGAAACAATATTTTTACCTAAATGCTCAGTGTCAATGATTTTACCAGAGTATCCTACGATTGAATTAATCTTATCTTTTCGTTTAATGCCTGTTTGTAAACTAATCATACATCCTTGACTAAATCCACCAATCGCAATTTTATCAGCTGATAAATTATTTTGCTCTTTCACTTCATCAATTAGTTTATTTAATTTATTTTCAGCAACTAGAGATTTAGATAAAATCTGTTCAGAATTTTCATCTATTAAATCAAACCATTGGTATCCTAACTCATTTGCAGCACACTGCTCTGGAGCATCAGGGCAAACAAAAATTGTATCCGGTAGATAAGTCCTCCAATAACCAGCTAGAATAGAAATATCTTTTCCATCTCCGCCATAACCATGGCAAAGTATTACTGCATTTTTAGGTTTTGTTTTTGATAATGGTTCTAAAATAACTGTATTTAAGGAATATTTCATAATTTTTAAAACTAAATATATTTTTTTAAAATCTTGATAAAATTTTTATCAGTGAAATCAATTTCTCCAACTATTCTTCCAAATTCATTTCCATTTTTATCGATCAAGATGCTTGTTGGCAATCCTCGCATTTTGAATTGTTTTACTAGTTCAAATTTTGGATCAAAATATATATCTAAACTTAAAACACCAATAAATTTGAAAAAATCTTGTGCTTTAAGTCTATTTGGTTTTTCCATATTTATTGCATAAACTTTTATTTCTGGGTGTAAATGAGTAAGTTTTTCTAGAGATGGCATCTCCCGTCTGCAAGGCATACACCATGTGGCCCAAAAGTTAAGAATCATGATATTGCCTTTTTTTTCCGTTAGATCGACGTCTTGAAGATTTAAATCTTTAAATTTAAGTTCTTTAATTGCCTTTGGTTTTTCATAAATAACTACATTTTTTGAAAAATCATCGTTAGCTAAAACAGTATTGCTGATTAAGAATACAAATATTATGTGAATATAGATTTTAAAGGATTTACTAATTTTCATATTAATTTAAATTGAAAATAACATAGTTTATGACAAATAAAAATAAGACAGTTTGGTCAAGCAGATTCAAAAGCTCTACCTCTAAATCTTTTCAAAGAATTGGAGCTTCAATAAACGTAGATAAAAGACTTTACGAACAAGATATTTTTGCCTCGAAAATTCATACTCAAATGTTAATTAAGAAAAAAATTATACCTGCTAAAGAGGGTAAAAAAATACTTAAAGGATTAGAAAAAATTAGAGGGCAGATAAAAAAAGGTAAGTTTATTTTTAAAGAAAAATTTGAAGATATACATTTAAATATTGAAAAAAAATTATACGAAATAATCGGTAACTCAGCAGGTTATATGCACACTGCCAGATCAAGAAATGATCAAGTAGTTACTGATTTTAAGCTTTGGGTGAAAGATTCATCCCTAATTTTGATTAAAGAATTAAACTCTTTAATGAAAAATATTTTAAGTAAAGCAGATAAAAACGTGAGTACTGTAATGCCAGGTTTTACCCATCTTAAAAATGCGCAACCAGTTTCTTTTGCTCATTATCTTTTGGCTTATTATGAAATGATAAAAAGAGATAAAAAAAGATTTCAAAATAACTTAGAGTTGATTGATGAGTCACCTCTTGGAGCTGCAGCTTTGTCAGGAACTTCTTATAATATAGATAGAAATTTTACTTCAAAGAAATTAGGTTTTAAAAAACCAACAGACAATTCAATTGATACAGTTTCTGATAGAGATTTTGCAATAGACTTCCTTTATGCTTGTGCCGTATGTGCAATGCATTTATCAAGATTAGCTGAAGACTTCATAATATTAAATTCAGATGCTTATCAGCTAATTAGCTTTAATGATAAAATGCTAACTGGTTCTTCTATCATGCCACAAAAAAAGAACCCTGACCCTGCAGAACTTATTAGAGGGAGAACTGGAATAAATTATGGAAAATTAAATTCTATTTTGACAATAATGAAAGGACTCCCAATTTCATATTTTAAAGATTTACAAGATGATAAAACATTAGTGTTCGAAGGATTTGATACTTTGAAAGATACTTTAATAATGAGCAATGAATTAATTAAAAATGTCAATCCAGATAAAACTAGAATGTTTAATATGGCAAAAACTGGATATACTACAGCAACAGATTTTGCAGATTACTTGGTAAAAGATAAAAAGCTATCTTTTAGAGATGCTTACAAAATATCATCAAAAATTGTTAATTATGCGGAAAAAAATAAAAAAAATTTAGACGAGTTAACTTTGAATGAAATTAAAAAGTTTTATAAAAACTTAAATAATAATGTTTTAAAAATTTTAAATGTAAAAAACTCCATGAATTCAAAAAATTCTTATGGAGGAACATCTGAAAGAAATATAAAAAATATGATAAGAAAATACAAAAAGGAACTTAAATGAAATTAATTATTACTCTTATAGTTTTAATTTTTGTATTGGGATCATGCGGAAAAAAATCAGAACCACAATACCAAGGATCAATTAATAGTTTTACAAAAATAATTTAATATATGTCTTATATAAGATATAAAAATAATAATCTATTTGTGGAGGGTGTCTCTGTAAGAAGTTTAACTTCAAAATTGAGTACTCCGTTTTATCTTTATTCTGAAGGTAATATTGTTGAAAATTACAAATCTTTTTCAAGTAATTTTAAAAAATCTAACCCATTAATTTGTTTTTCAGTAAAAGCGAATTCAAATATTCAAATTTTAAAAGTTTTAAAAAAAATGGGATCAGGTGCAGATGTAGTTTCAGGAGGTGAATTACTTAAGGCTATTAAATCTGGTATAAAACCAGATAAAATTGTTTTTTCAGGCGTGGGTAAATCAGAGGATGAAATTAAATTAGCAATAAGAAAAAATATTTTATTAATAAATGTCGAATCAGAAAATGAAGCTGTATTAATTAATAAAATCGCAGGTAGGTTAAAAAAAAAGATTGCAATTGGTATCAGACTAAATCCTGATATCAATGCTCCAACACATAAAAAAATTTCTACAGGCAAAGCAGAAGATAAGTTTGGTCTTTCAAAAAAAAATTTAATTTCATTTTGTCTTAATATTAAAAAATTGAAAAATTTAAAACTCAATGCAATAAGTGTGCATATCGGCAGTCAAATATTAAGTGAAAATCCTTTTAAGAAGACTTTAAAAGTTTTAGAAGAGATAATTGAAAAAACAAAAATTTACTTCAAGTTCGTAGATCTTGGTGGTGGTTTTGGTATTACATATAAAAAAAGCGATAGAAAAATAAATCTTAAAAACTATTCAAATTTAGTTGAAAAATTTAGAAAAAAATATCACTGTAATATTATTTTTGAACCTGGGCGGGCAATTTTGGGTGATACAGCTATTTTGGTAACTAAAGTTCAATATTTAAAAAAAGGTTCTAATAAAACATTTGCAATTCTAAATGCTGGAATGAATGATTTTATGAGAACTGCTCTTTATGACGCTGTTCATAATATTATTCCAGTAATTAAGAATAGTAAAAAAAATAAAGGACCTTTAGAATTTGTTGGTCCAATATGTGAGACTACTTGCAAATTCATAAAGTACAACAAGTACCAAAGACTTAATCAATCAGATTTTGTTGCTATCTCGGATGTTGGAGCTTACGGTGCTTCTTTATCTTCAAACTATAATACTAAACCTTTTATAGCTGAGATAATTATAAATAAATCTAAAACAAGAATAATAAGAAAAAAACAGGATATTAAGAGTTTGCTTAAACAATAATGCAATTTATAAGATCAATCTTATTTACCATATTATTTTATCTTGCCTTGATATTAGTTTTTATTATAGCTTTACCAACATTAATTTTACCAAGTAAAACTACTTTAATTTGTGGAAAGATATTAGCGTATATAATTATATTTTTATTAAGATTTATCCTAGGAGTTAAAGTTACTTTTTCTGGAATAGAAAATTTAAAAAAAAATGAAAGGTTTTTTGTTGCAAGTGCACATCAATCTTTACTTGAAACATTTATACTCCAAGCTCCTTTACAATATCCTATATTTATCCTTAAAAAGGAACTTTTAAAAATTCCTTTATTTGGTTGGTATTTAAAAAAAATTGGTTCAATTGATATCGTTAGAGACACTACTACAAAAGATAATTTAAATTTTTTTGATAAAATTAAAAATAATATAAAAATTAGTAAAAGACCTTTATTAATTTTTCCTCAAGGGACGAGAGTAAAATTTGGTGAAAGACTACCTTTTAAAAAAGGTGCTGGAAGAATATATGAAGCTTTAAATTTACCCTGTGTCCCCGTTGCATTAAATACTGGTAAGGTTTGGCCAAAAAATAGTTTTTTAAAACATAATCATGACATTAAGATATCTTTCTTAGAACCTATTGAGCCTGGAAAAGATAAAAATGTTTTTATAAATGATTTAGAGACAAAAATTTATTCTACTATTGATAATTTAGATTAATTTTATTTTCTTCCAAAGTTTGGTTTGTCTGTTTCTTGACCAGCTTTTATTATCTCTTTTCTTAGTTTTCTTGTTGAAGAAAAAATATTGTTTAATTTTTCACCACTCTTGCTTTGAATGGCTTTTTTAATCTCCTCAAGGTTTTCAGAAAAACTATTCAAGACTTTTAAAATATTTTCACTATTATCAATGAATATATCTCTCCACATAGTTGGGTCTGAAGCTGCTATACGTGTAAAATCTCTTAAACCACTAGCACTATATTGAATAATTTCATTTTTAAACTTATCATCATTATTCATTACAGTTCTTACAATACTATATGCAATTGCGTGAGGTAAATGACTTGTTAATGAAAGAACATGATCGTGATCTTCAAAATTCATAGTTTTTACTTTGGAGCCTACTGCTTCCCAAAAACTTTTTAATCTATCTATTTCTTTTGTGTCTTTTTGATTTTCTGTCGACAAAATACACCACCTATTTTCAAAAAGCTCAGCAAAACCCGCCTCCGGCCCACTAAATTCAGTTCCAGCTATAGGATGAGAAGCTATCCAATGTACATGCTCCAAATTTAAATTGCTTATGATTTTATTTATCTCTTTTTTTGCTGATCCTGTGTCAGTTAAAATAACATTTTTTTTTAAATTTGATTTAATAGAAAGTAAAATTTCTTTATAACTACTAAGCGGAGATGAAATAATTACAAGATCTGAGTCTTTAACTGATTCTGAAATATCATTTAAAACTTGAGCTGAAAAATTATTTTTTATAAATACTGAAACTTCTTTTGATTTATCAAAGACACTTATCTTGTTAGATAACTTTTTTTTATCAATTACCCTAAGTAAAGAAGAGCCGATTAAACCACAGCCAATAATAGTAATTTTATCAAACATTTAAAATTTTCCCTAAAGTAGAAATTAATTTTTTATTTTCTTTGCTCTTTCCAATAGTAATTCTTAAAGAGTTTTTAATTCCATAAACATTCATTGCTCTAACCAGAATACCTGCATCACCCAGTTTTTGAAATACTTTTCTTGAACTTATATTAACTCTATCAAAATTTAACAATAAAAAATTTGTTTTAGTCTCATTTGTAGCAATCTTCATTTCTTTAAATTTTTTATATAATATCTTATTCCATTTACGAATATGATTTACTTCTTTTTTTAACCAGCCAACATCCTTTATAGATGCACTAGCAGCGAACAAAGCCGGTCTGCTTACATTAAAAGGAGGTTTAATAAGTTTTAAAGTATTAATAATTTCTTTAGAAGAATATCCCCATCCTATTCTTAATCCTGCTAATCCATAAATCTTTGAAAATGTTCTTGTGACTAAAACATTCTTATGTCTAGAGAATAATTTTAAACCAGATGAATAATCTTTTTCTTTAAGATATTCAAAATATGCGTCATCTACCACAAGAAGAATATCGCTTCTAAGATTTTTTCTTAAATATAATAATTCTTTTTTGCTAATATAAGTGCCTGTAGGATTATTAGGATTTGCTAAAAAAACTACTTTGGTTTTTCTAGTTACTTTAGAGAGTATATCTTTTACTAATATTGTAAAATTTTTTTCTTTAGCAAAAATAATTTTTGCTCCATTAATCTTACTGTAAATCCTGTAAATTATAAAACTGTATTTAGGAACAATTACTTCATCATTTTTTTTTATAAAAGCATTACAGACAAGTTCAAATATCTGATCTGATCCAGATCCAAGTATTATTCTATTTTTATCTATCTTAAATTTATTTGCTATAACTTTTTTTAAAGAGGTGCCGTTAGTATCAGGATACCTTTTAACACTCTTAGACACACTATTGTATTCCTTTATAGCTTTAGGGCTAGGACCTAGAGCAGACTCGTTAGCAGATAATTTTATTTTAATCATTTTTCGCTTGAATAGACTCAGGCCTGCTACATACCGTGGAGCTATAATCTTTTTTGGTTTAGGTAATCTCATGTTAATTCAATGTAATATATAAAATGTTCGATGATTTCTATAAAACTTTCATCTCATAAAAAATTGACAAGTTTAAGACGATTTAGTAAACATTAGGGGCGCTGATTTAACCATATTGCAAGCGCATAACAAATTTAGCTAAAAAGGGGTTAGCCCAGTTTAGCTGGGCTTTTTTTTTGGATGAACTATAAAACTGAAAATATTAAGACAATTAATGTCTCTCAACCGCTTAAATTAGATTGTGGTCAAACCATTAAAAATTTTCCTTTAGCATATGAAACTTATGGAAAATTAAATGAGTCTAAGGATAATGCTATTTTAATTTTTCATGCTCTTACGGGCGATCAATTTGTTAGTGGAATAAACCCGGTAACTAAAAAAGAAGGATGGTGGGTAACAGCTGTAGGGCCAGGTAAGGCAATTGATACAAACAAATACTTCGTGATTTGTGCAAATGTGATTGGGGGTTGTATGGGTTCATGGGGTCCTAAAGAAATAGATGAAAAAACAAATCAACCGTATGGATTAAATTTTCCAGTTATTACAATTAGAGATATGGTTAAAGCCCAAGATGCTCTTTTAAATCATCTAGGAATAAAAAAACTTCTTTGTGCTACTGGAGGATCTATGGGTGGAATGCAGTCGCTTGAATTTTGTACAATTTTTCCAAATAAAACATTTTCAGCAATTCCTATTGCTTGTAGCACAAGTCATAGTGCTCAAAATATTGCTCTTAATGAACTAGCTAGACAGGCTATTATGGCAGATCCAGTATGGGATAAAGGAAAATACTTAATAAAAAATGTCCAACCTAAAAATGGATTAGCTGTAGCAAGAATGGTAGGTCATATTAGTTATTTATCCGAAAAAGGAATGCAAGAAAAATTTGGAAGAAAACTTCAAGAAAAAGCTGATTATGAATTTAGTTTTGATGCTGATTTTCAAGTTGAAAGTTATTTAAGACATCAAGGTAGTGCTTTTGTAGAAAGATTTGATGCAAATTCTATCTTATACATAACTAGAGCAATGGATTATTTTGATTTGTCTAAACACTTCAAAGGTGGTCTGCTCGAAGCTTTCAAGAATCAAAAAACAAAGTTCTTAGTGATCTCTTTCTCTTCTGACTGGCTTTATACAACAAAGGAGAATAAAGATATAGTTATTGCACTTAATGCTTCGGGAGCTGATGTTTCTTTTTCTGAAATTAAAACTGATAAAGGTCATGACTCCTTTTTGTTAAATGAACCAGAATTTCTTAAAACTTTAAAAGGATTTATAGACTCAATGCATATAAAATTTAAAAATGAAAAAAGAATTTAAAGTAATTGCTGATTTATTGCCTAAGAATGTAAGAGTTCTAGATGTTGGTTGTGGAGATGGTTCTTTAATGAATCATTTAATCAAAGAAAAAAATATAGAAGCTAGAGGATTAGAGCTTAAAAAAGAAAATGTTACAAAATGTATCTATAAAGGTCTGCCTGTTATTGAAGGAAATGCAGAGACAGAACTTCATCAATTTCCAAATCAATCATTTGATTTTGTTATATTGAGTCAAACTCTTCAGGCATTTTATAACCCTGAAAAAGTTTTAAAAGATCTGCTAAGAATTGGTAAATCAGTTATTATTTCAATACCTAATTTTGGCTATTGGAAAGTTAGAACTAGTTTATTATTTTTTGGGAAGATGCCCGTTACAAAAACTTTGCCAAATTCTTGGTATAATACTCCTAATCTACATATGTGCACAATTAAGGATTTATTTCATTTTTGCACTGAAAAAAACATTGAAATCAAAAGAGCTATAGGAATTAATGAAGATAAAACCTCTGAAATAAAAAAAAACAATCTTGAAATTAAAAACTTTTTTTCTAAACTTGGAATATTTTTAATAGGATAATGTTAAATATTGAAATTATTCCATGTCTAAATGATAATTACAGTTATCTCCTCTATGATAGAGACACAAATACTGTCGCAATTGTTGATCCCTCAGATTTTAAAGCTTGTGATCAAATAATAAGTAAAAAGTATAACAAACTAGACTACATTTTAAATACGCATCATCATTTTGATCATGTCGGTGGTAACGAAAAACTTAAAGAAAAATATAAGTCAAAAATTTTAGGATATGAAATTGATAAAAATCGTATACCGGGTATTGATATATGCCTAAAAGAAAAACAAAATTTTAAAATTGGAAATACTTCTTTCGAGGTCATTTTTATTCCTGGTCACACAAAAGGACATATAGCATTTCACTTTAAAAATGAGAAAATAGTTTTTACTGGGGATACTTTGTTTTCTTTGGGTTGTGGTAAAGTTTTTGAAGGTACGAATAAACAAATGTTTAATTCTTTAAATAAATTAAAAAATTTACCAATAGATACAAAGATATATTGTGGACATGAATATACAAAAAAAAATTTAGAATTTTGTCTAGAATATGACTCTAATAATGAATTATTAAAAAAAAAAAGTAATTGGATCTACTCAAAAATGGAGTCTAGCTTACCCACTGTTCCAATCTCTATTGGAGAAGAAAAAAATACTAATATATTTCTCAGGTGCAATGAACCTTCAATAAAAAATGCCTTGAGATTAGATAATGCATCTGAGCAAGAAATTTTCTCTAAATTACGTGATTTAAAAGATAGTTTTTAATCTCATTAATCTTGACTTGACAGATCTGCAAGCTATATTGCCATAAATTTAAAGAAAGATAATTTATGTCATTTGCAATAATAGAAACAGGTGGAAAACAGTATAAAGTTTCAGCAAGTAAAATTTTAGAGATTGAGAAAATCGATGCAGAAGTCGGAAAAACTTTAAAATTTAAGAATGTTTTGCTTCTAAATGATGATAAAAATACTGAAGTAGGAAGTCCTAACATTCAAGGTGCCTCTGTGGAAGCTAAACTTTTAGAGAATGTTAAAGACAGAACAGTTCTGGTTTTTCACAAAAGAAGAAGAAAGCATTCAAGAAAAAAAAATGGACACAGACAAAGACATTCTAAAATACAAATAACAAAAATTTTATCTAAAGAAGGAAAACTTATTGCTAGCGCAGAAAATGCAACAGCTAAAACAAAAGTTAAAGCTAAAGCAACTGAGACTAAAACAAAAGTTAATGAAAAATTAGTCACAAAGAAGGTTTTAAAAAAATAAAGATTATTTATGGCAACAAAAAAAGCTGGCGGATCATCAAAAAACGGACGAGATAGTAAAGGTAGACGTTTAGGGGTTAAAAGATATGGAGATCAATTAGTTATACCAGGAAACATAATTGTACGTCAAAGAGGAACAAAAATTCATCCTGGAAATAACGTAGGTATGGGTAAAGACCATTCTATTTTTTCTCTTATTAAAGGAAAAGTAAAATTTAAAAAATCTAAATTAAACAGAACTTTTGTTTCTGTTATCCCCAATTAAATCTATAAATAACTTTAGTTATTTATAATATACCCATAATGAAATTTTTAGATCAAGCAAAAATATACATTAAAGCAGGTAACGGAGGCTCTGGATCAGCTAGTTTTCGTAGAGAAAAATTTATTGAATACGGGGGACCTGATGGAGGAGATGGAGGAGACGGTGGTTCTATTATAGTAGAGTCAGATCGTAATTTAAATACTTTGATAGACTTTAGATATGCTCAACATTTTAAAGCAGAGAATGGAAAATCTGGAAGCAAAAAAAACAAAACTGGAGGCAATGGCAAAGATTTAATTTTAAAAGTTCCAACTGGAACACAAATTTATGAGGAAGACAATAATACTTTAATTTATGATTTTACAAAAAATAAAGAAAAATATTTAGTTGCTTCTGGTGGAAAAGGAGGCTTAGGTAATGTTAGATTTAAGAGTTCTACTAATAGAGCTCCTAGAAAAAAAACAAATGGTAAAATTGGGGAAGAATTTTGGATTTGGTTACAATTAAAAGTCATTGCAGATATAGGTATAATAGGAAAACCTAATGCAGGAAAATCAAGTTTACTTGCTGCATTAACAAGGGCAAAACCAAAAATTGCTAACTATCCATTTACAACCATTAATCCAAATTTAGGAGTTGCGTATTATGATGAAAAAGAAATAACTTTAGCAGATATACCTGGATTAGTTGAAGGAGCTCATAAAGGTATAGGATTAGGGGATAAATTCTTGCGACATATAGAAAGATGCAAAATACTATTACATTTAATTGATTTAACTGAAGTAGATTTAATAAATAGTTATAAAAAAATTAAACTTGAACTTTCTGCATATGATAAAAATTTAGGAAAAAAAAAGGAAATAATATTTTTTAATAAATCTGATTTGATAGAAAAAAATAATATTGAAAAAAAAATAAAAGAATTTAGAAAGAAAATCAAAACAAAATGTGAAGTGATTTCGGTATTTTCTAATCAAGATATTCAAAAAGTAAAAAAACTATTGATAAAGAATGTTAATTAAAAACTCAAAAAAAATAGTAATAAAACTTGGTTCATCTACTGTTGTTGACAACAAAGGTCAATTTAAAAAAAGATGGGTAAAAAGTTTAATCAAAGATATTAAAAAATTTAGAAAAAAAAGCGATTTGGTTATAGTCTCTTCAGGAGCAATAGCATTAGGTCAGAATTATCTAAAAATAAAAAAAAAAAGAATTAAATTAGAAATGAGTCAAGCTATTGCGGCTATAGGTCAAATTCATTTAGCAGGAGAATTTCAAAAAATATTCGATAAGTATAAAATTAAAACTGGTCAAATTCTAATAAGCCCAGATGATACCGAGCAAAGAAGAAGAGCTTTAAATGTTAGACGGACTTTCGATAATTTATTTAAGTTAAAAGCTGTCCCAATTGTGAATGAAAATGACACAACTGCTACTTCAGAAATTAAATATGGAGATAATGATAGACTAGCAGCAAGAGTTGCACAAATCATAGGTGCCGATACACTTATTATTCTGTCAGACGTAGATGGACTTTATGACAAATCCAAAAATAAAAAAATCATCAAAACTGTTTCTAAAATTGACTCTAATATAAATATATTGATAGATAACCAAAAAAATTCCTATGGCTCTGGTGGAATTAGTACAAAATTAGATGCGGCTAAAATTTGTATTAATGCAGGCTGCCATATGTTTATTGCAAATGGGAAAAAAAATAACCCAATTAATAATATGGTTAAAAACAATATTTATACTCACTTTATTCCAAAAATTTCTAGTTTAGACGCTAGAAAAAAATGGATTATTAGCTCTCTAAATTCTTCTGGTAAAATATATATCGATCAAGGAGCTGCTCGAGCACTAAATGATGGTAAAAGTTTACTTCCAGCTGGTATTATTAAAGTAGAGGGTCTTTTTGAAAAAGGTGAAAATGTTCTTATCATAGACGAAAATAAAAAAAGTATTGCTAGAGGACTGTCATCATTTTCTTCTTCTGAAATCAACAAAATAAAAGGCAAACAAACCAAAGATATAGAAGATATTTTAGGATATTTAAGTAAGTCCGAAATAATTCATAAAGATGATATGGTAAAATTATAAGAATGAAATATTTAAAAAAAATAGGTTTAAATGGAAGAAGAGCCTTTGAAAAACTTAAAGTTATTAATCATAATAAAATTAGATTAGTTATAAAAGATTATAGCACCGCTATTTTGAAAAACAAAAAAAAGATAATAAAGGAAAATGTAAAAGATCTTAAAAATATAAAAAGGAAACATTTAATAGATAGACTAATTTTAAATGATAAAAAGATAGATGAAATTAGACATTCGATTAATGAAATTGCAAAGTTCAAAAATCCAATTGGTCAAGTGTTAGAAGAGTGGAAAAGACCAAACAAACTTAAAATAAAAAAAGTTTCTACTCCAATAGGAGTTATAGGTATAATTTACGAAAGTAGACCTAATGTAACTGCAGATGTTGCAGCTTTATGCTTAAAATCTGGTAATTGTTCTATTTTAAGAGGAGGTTCGGAGTCCTATAATTCAAATAAATTATTAGCTAATCTATTTCGAGAGTCATTAGTTAAAAACAATATTGATAAAAACTGTGTTCAATTTATAGAAAAAAAGGAAAGGAAAATAGTTGACCTACTTCTATCAAAAATGAGCAATTATATTGATGTAATTGTTCCAAGGGGAGGTAAAGGATTAGTCAAAAAAGTTCAAAAATTTTCAAATATTCATGTCATAGGACATCTCGAAGGATTATGTCATATATATTTAGATAAAAGTGCAAATCTAGCTCTAGCAAAAAAAATTATCCTAAACGCAAAAATGCGAAGAACAAGTATTTGTGGTGCGTTGGAAACTTTATTAATAAATGAAAAAGTATTAAGTTCTCACGGTAAAAAAATAATAAACTCATTGATGAATTCAGGTTGTGAAGTCAGAGTAGATAGTAAAATTAATAAACTTTTCAAAAATAAATTAAAAAATGCAAAAGAAATTGATTGGAGAACAGAATATTTAGATGCGAAGATATCAATAAAAACAGTCAAAAATGTTAATGATGCAGTTAATCATATTTTAAAATATGGAACTATGCACACTGATAGTATTATTACAAATAGTTCTAAAAATGCAAAAATATTTTTAGAGGGGGTTAACAGTTCTATAGCGATGCATAACGTTTCAACACAATTTGCCGATGGAGGTGAGTTTGGATTTGGAGGTGAGATTGGAATTTCTACTAATAAACTTCCCCCAAGAGGACCGGTTGGTATTAATCAGCTAACTTCTTATAAATATATTGTGTCTGGGAAAGGAATTATTAGACAATAATTAATGCTAAGTCTAAACAGTAAAACAATTGGTATTTTTGGAGGAAGTTTTGATCCACCTCATAAAGGGCATCTTGAAATTTGTAAAATTAGTCTAAAAAAAATAAAACTTAAAAAAATTTATTGGGTTATAACAAAAAAAAATCCTTTTAAAAAAGAACCTTTTTTTCCATTAAAACAACGAGTCTCAAAATCAAAAAAAATCATCAAAAGACATAAAAAAATACAAGTTTTATATTTAGATGATAAAATTCAATCTTCTAATATGATAAATGTGATTAATCATTTTAGAAAAATAAAAAAGCAAAAAAATTTATGTCTAATTCTAGGGTCGGATAATTTATTAAATTTTCATAAGTGGACAAGTTGGAAAAAGATAGTTAAAATAACAAAATTAGTTGTTTTTTCTAGAAGAGGATATGATAAAAAGAATAAAGAATCTATTGTAGTGAAATATCTTAATAAAAAAAATATTATTTTTATAAACAATAAGTTAATTAATATTTCCTCATCAAATATTAAAAAGAATTATTTAAGAAAATCCTAATGAAAATAGTAGATATAAAAGAAAGCATTGAAAAGATTTTAGATAATAATAAAGCTTCAAACATAACTTCTATCAATTTAAAAAATAAATCTTATATAGCAGATTATATGATTATTGCTTCAGGTACTTCTTCGAGACATTTACAAGCCCTTTCAGAAATTCTTGTAGTAGAGCTTAAAAAAATAGGATTGGACAAATGTCGTATTGAAGGAAGAGAAAGTAATGACTGGAAATTAGTTGATGCAAACGACATAATAATCCATATTTTTAATCCTGAAAAAAGAGAGTTTTATGACTTAGAAAAAATGTGGTCTGAAGAAATTCCTAAAGAAAAGGCAATCCTATGAAAAAAAATATTTTTTTAATTTTATTATTTTTAAATTTAAACATTGCAAGTTCTCACTCAAGTAATGAACTGTACGATAAAATCGATCTTTTTGGAGAAGTTATTCAAAACATTGAAACAGACTATGTAGATGATGTTGATCAATCTAAAATGATGGACTCTGCTATTAATGGAGTACTTCAATCGCTTGACCCTTACTCTGCTTACATGAGTCCAGAATTGTTTAAAGAAATGCAAACTGATACACGAGGTGAATTTGGAGGTTTGGGTATAGAAATTGGCATGGAGGCAGGAGTAGTGAAAGTCATATCTCCAATAGATGATACCCCAGCAGCAAAAGCAGGGATAAAAGCTGGAGATTACATAGTAAAAATAGGAGATGATCAAGTCCAAGGAAAATCTTTAATGGAAGCAGTAAAATTAATGAGGGGTCCCGTTGGTACTTCTATTAAATTAACTGTGAGGAGAAAAAATGTAAAAAAACCTTTAGAATTCAAAATTATTAGAAAAATAATAGAGATTAAATCAGTAAATTCTGAAATTTTAGGAGAGGAAAAAAATTTAGGATATATTAGACTTAAATCATTTAATGAAAATAGTGACAAACAATTTCTAAAGATTGTAAAAGAATTTGAAAAAAACTCTAAAATAAAAGGCTACATATTAGATTTAAGAAACAATCCTGGAGGATTGTTAACTCAAGCCATCAATATTACTGACTTTTTTTTAGATGATGGTGAAATAGTATCAACTAAAGGACGTAGGGCATCAGAAACTAGGAAGTTTTTTGCTAAAAAAGGAGATCAAATTAAAGGTAAACCTATAATAGTTTTAATTAATAATGGTTCTGCTTCAGCTTCTGAAATATTTGCAGGAGCTCTTAAAGACCATAAAAGAGCGATTATTTTAGGAGAAAATTCTTACGGTAAAGGTTCAGTTCAGTCGATCATTCCTCTACGTAACGGTGGAGGAATGAGGCTTACAATATCTAAATATTATCTTCCTTCTGGTAATTCCATATCTGAAGTAGGAGTTACTCCAGATATAATTGTGGAAGAAAAAGGTGATGAATTCAAAATAAATTCAAAAAACGACAATCAATTAAATTACGCTTTAAAATTATTTAACTCTTAGCAATGATTAACAAAGTCCTTCCTTTAAGAATTGGAGTAGGAGCTATCGTTTTAAATAATCAAAACAAAGTCTTTGTTGGAAAACGTAAAGATAACCCAATCAATAAATGGCAAATGCCTCAAGGCGGTGTAGATAAAAATGAGAGTTTTTTAGCTGCTATGAAAAGAGAATTAAATGAAGAGACAAGTATCAAAAATATACAAATTATAAAAGAGTTAGATGAATGGTTTGAATACGAATTGCCTAAAAATCTTTTAGGAGTTATTTGGAAAGGTAAATTTAGAGGACAAAAACAAAAATGGTTTATAGTTAGATTTATTGGAAAAGAAAGTGAAATAAATTTAAAAACTAAACATCCTGAATTCATTGAATGGAAATGGGTGGAAATAGATCAATTACCAAAAATAATCGTTGATTTTAAAAAAAATGTTTATGAAAAATTAATTATAGAATTAAAAAAAATTATTTATTGATTTGTCTAAGTGTATCAATCTTATAAGATAATAAATATTTTTCTTTATCACTAATTTCAGCTTTGTTAATTTTTTCCTCAGAATTCTGAATTATTGATTCTATAGATTTTTGGTCTAAAGTATCTAGACCTCTAGCTGTTGAGGTTAATATTAATAAACTATTATTTGAAAATTCTACTGTTCCATCTTCAATGAAAAATTTTTTTTCTCCACTACTTTCTTTAATTTCTATTAAGCCAGGTCTTAAAAATGTAATTAGAGGTATATGATCTTTTAATATCCCCATTTGACCTTCATAAGATGGAATGGTCACTTCTGTTGCTTCTGTTTTTAAAATTGATTTATCTGGACTTATAATTTCAACTACAAAGTTTTCTGACATTTTTATTTGTTATCTTTAGACATCTTTTCTGCCTTTTCTACAACCTCTTCTATGCCACCAACCATATAAAAAGCTGCTTCTGGCAAATGATCGTATTCACCTTTACAAATGGAATCAAACCCCTTTATAGTAGAGTCTAAATCTACTAATTTACCAGGAGATCCAGTAAACACTTCTGCAACAAAAAATGGTTGTGATAGAAATCTTTGAATTTTTCTTGCTCGTGCAACAGTTAGTTTGTCTTCCTCTGAAAGTTCATCCATTCCAAGAATTGCAATAATATCTTGTAAAGATTTATAGGCTTGTAAAATTCTTTGAACATCTCTGGCTACTCTATAATGTTCTTCCCCAACAATTCTTGGGTCTAATATTCTTGAAGTCGAGTCTAGAGGATCTACTGCTGGATAAATTCCAATTTCAGCAATTTGCCTTGATAAAACGGTTGTTGCATCTAAGTGTGAAAATGAAGTTGCAGGAGCAGGATCTGTTAAATCATCTGCTGGTACATAAATCGCTTGAACTGATGTAATAGATCCTTTGTCTGTAGAAGTAATTCTTTCCTGAAGATTCCCCATATCAGTTGCTAAGGTGGGTTGATATCCTACAGCTGATGGAATTCTTCCTAATAAAGCTGATACTTCGGATCCAGCTTGAGTAAATCTAAAAATATTGTCAATAAAGAAAAGAACATCTTGTCCTTCTTTATCTCTAAAATATTCTGCTACGGTCAATCCTGTTAAAGCAACTCTTGCTCTTGCTCCAGGAGGTTCATTCATTTGTCCATAAACCAATGCTGCTTTTGAACCTTTTCCATCAGTTTTAATCACTCCCGACTCAATCATTTCATGGTATAAATCATTTCCTTCTCTTGTTCTCTCACCAACGCCTGCAAAAACAGAGAATCCCCCATGAGCTTTTGCGATATTATTTATCAATTCCATTATAGTAACTGTTTTACCGACACCTGCACCTCCAAATAATCCAATTTTTCCGCCTTTTGCGTAAGGAGCTAACAAATCAACAACTTTAATTCCTGTTACCAACTGTTCTGTTTCTGTAGCTTGGTCTGTGAATTTAGGAGCTGGTCTGTGTATAGGCCATTTTTCTTTTGTTTTTACGTCACCTTTCTCATCAATTGACTCTCCCACTACATTGATAATTCTTCCTAAAGTTTCAGGTCCAACTGGTACACTTATTGGAGAGCCAGTATTTGTTACTTCATCTCCTCTTTTTAATCCCTCTGTCGCATCCATTGCTATTGTTCTTACATCATTCTCTCCTAGATGTTGGGCAACCTCCAATATTAACTTATTACCAGAATTACTAACCTCAAGAGCTGTATAAATTTCGGGTAGGTTGCTATCGAAATTTACGTCTACGACAGCACCAATAATTTGCGTTATTTTTCCCTTTTGATTCATAGCTATAAACTTTCAGCTCCTGAAATAATTTCTATTAGTTCTTTTGTAATTGAAGCTTGTCTGCTTCTATTATAATTAATTGTAAGTTTGTCCACTAACTCTCCCGCATTTCTTGTAGCATTATCCATTGCTGTCATTCTTGATCCTTGTTCACTTGCTGCATTTTCTAAAAAGGCTTTAAAAATTTGAGTGGATATATTTTTAGGGAGTAGGTCCTCTAAAATCTCATCTTCATCAGGTTCAAATTCATAGGAAGTTGGATCATCTTCTTTTTCTTTAGATGAGTTGTTGTCTGCTGGAATAATTTGTTGAGCTTGAGGAATCTGTGTAATTACATTTTTAAAATTATTATAAAACAAAATACATTTATCAAATTGATTATCCTTGAATAAACTTATAATTTCGTTTCCTATTATCTCTGCTTCACTAAAGGTAATTTGTTTCTTATTTTTAAAACTAAATTTTTTGGTTACATATTTTCCGTACTCTCTTTTAATTTGATCTAGGCCCTTAGTTCCTACAGTAATTATTTTTAACTCTTTTCCTTCACTAAGGATTTTCTTAAAATTTGTCTTCGCAAGTTTACAAATGTTTGAGTTGAAACCACCACATAATCCTCTATCTGCAGTTAATACTACACATAAATAGGTTTTATCTTGTCCTGTTCCAACAAGAAGCTTAGGTGCATTTTGGGGATCATTAATTGATTTGGTTAAATTAAGAATTATATTTTGCATTTTCTGGCTGTAAGGTCGACCTTTCTCAGCATTTTCTTGTGCTTTTCTTAATTTAGCTGCAGCCACCATTTTCATAGCTTTTGTAATCTTTTGTGTAGATTTAACGCTTTTAATTCTCTTCTTAAGATCATCTAAACTTGGCATTATTTGTTACCTTTTTTATATTCCTCGATTATTTGAGAAAGAAGTTTTTCTGTATTTTCTTCAAGTTTTCCGGAAGACTCGATGGAGTCAATTATTTCTGTTTTTTCTGATTTAATTTTTTCGATAATATCTTTTTCAAATTTTTTTATTTTATTTAATTCAATATCATCAAGATAACCTTTTACCCCGGTAAATACTGAAACTACCTGCTCAGCGACAGTCAGTGGAGAGTATTGATCTTGTTTTAAAAGTTCTGTTAATTTTGCTCCTCGATTTAATAATTTTTGGGTAGATGCGTCTAAGTCTGAACCAAACTGTGCGAAAGCAGCCATCTCTCTATATTGAGCTAGTTCTAACTTGATAGAACCTGCAACTTTTTTCATAGCTTTAGTTTGTGCTGCTGATCCTACTCGAGATACAGACAGTCCAACATTTACAGCTGGACGAATTCCCTGATTGAATAACTCAGTTTCTAAAAATATTTGCCCATCTGTTATAGAAATAACATTAGTTGGAATATAAGCAGAGACATCTCCGGCTTGAGTTTCTATAATAGGCAAAGCCGTTAATGAGCCTCCACCATTTTTGTCATTCAATTTAGATGCACGTTCTAACAATCTACTATGTAAATAAAATACATCACCTGGATATGCTTCTCGCCCTGGAGGTCTCCTCAAAAGTAAAGACATTTGTCTATAAGCTACGGCTTGTTTAGATAAATCATCATAAACAATTAATGCATGCATTCCATTATCTCTAAAATATTCACCTATCGTACATCCTGTATAAGGTGCTAGGAATTGTAATGGAGCAGAGTCAGATGCAGTAGCAGCTACTATAGTTGTATATTTTAGAGCACCTGCTTCTTCTAAAGTTTTAGTTATCTGAGCTACGGTAGAACGCTTTTGACCAATTGCAACGTATACACAGTATAATTTTTTCTTTTCATCTGAAGACTCGTTTATTTTTTTTTGATTTATAATTGCATCAATTGCCACTGCAGTTTTTCCAGTTTGTCTATCACCTATGATTAATTCACGTTGTCCTCTTCCAATTGGTATAAGAGAGTCAATTGATTTTAAACCTGTTTGCATTGGCTCGCTTACTGACTGTCTAGGGATAATACCAGGTGCTTTAACTTCAACACGTTTTCTATTTTTAACTGAAAGTTGACCTTTTCCATCTATAGGATTTCCCAATCCATCAACTACTCTACCTAAAAGTTCTTTACCTACTGGAACATCTACAATCGCATTTGTTCTTTTAATAGTATCACCCTCTTTAATTTTTCTATCATCACCAAAGATAACCACTCCTACGTTATCACTTTCCAAATTTAGAGCCATTCCTTTAGATCCATCTTCGAACTCAACCATCTCACCCGCCTGAACATTATCTAGGCCATAAACTCGGGCTATTCCGTCTCCAACCGATAAAACTTTTCCTATTTCTGAAACTTCAGCTTTTTCACCAAAATTTTTAATTTGATCTTTTAATAGTTTTGTAACTTCTGATGGATTAATTGACATATTAGTTCTCTAACATTGCTAGTTTATATTTTTTTAATTTATTTTTTACAGAAGTATCAATCATAAAACTACCTAATTGTAGTTTCAAACCTCCAATTAATTCTTTGTCCACTTTATAATCAAATTTAATTGTTGACCCCATTGATTTCGATAAATCTTTGCTTATTTCATCTAGTTCAGTTGTAGACAATTCTTTTGATGAAATGAGTGAGGCTTTAATTTCTCCTCTTTTTTTAGAACACAATTTTAAAAAACTCTCAGAAATTTTCTTTACAAAGAAAATTCTTCTTTTCTCAACTAATAACAAAAAGAAATTTTTTAAATTTTTTGAAAAACCTAATTTCTCTGTTAATAAATTGATAAAACTATTTTGAGTGTTTATGCTCTGAGTAGGATTTTGTATAAAATTTTTTATCTCAGAGCTAGAATTAAAAAGTGATTGAAAATTCCTAACATCACTCTCAATTTTATCTATTTCTTTAGTCTCACTAGCTACTTCAAATAAAGCACGAGAATACCTTTCTGATGTTTCAGTAGAGAAAGATTTATTTGTGCTCATTTTTTATTGTCAGAATTTATTGTGAAATAATGCTGTGGTCGTACCATAAGAGTATAACTTGATCAAGTTAGCAATTTTGAACTTAAGCGAAGTTGATTGGATCCACATCAACCGTAAGTTTAATTTTTTGTGAGATTTTAAGCCCATTTAGTACTTTTGTTATTTTTTTTTGCATAAAAATTTGATTATCAAACTTAATCAATAACCGTGTACGAAAATTTTTTTTAATTTTTAAAAGCGGTGAGTCAACTGGTCCTAAAACTTCGATATTATTTATATCATTTAATCTAATTTTTATCTCTCTGGCGCCTTGCAAGCTTAGACTTCGATCTTTTGAAGATATAATTATAGCGATTAATCTTTTAAATGGAGGTAGCTTATTTTTTTTTCTTAATAGAAGCTCATTTTCAAGAAGTTCCTCTGATTTATCTTTAATCAATTCATTAAGAGTTAAATCTTGAGGATTTAATGTTTGATAAATTATCAAGGATTCTGAACTAAATCTTCCAGCCCTTCCACTTAACTGGTGGTATAATTGAATATTTTTTTCTGTTGTTCTTAAGTCATAACCTCTCCCAGAGAAATCAGCGTCCACAACTACAATGCAGTTTAATTTCGGAAAATTGAAACCTTTTGAAATCATTTGGGTTCCGATTAAAATATCTATTTCATTATCATTAATTTTTTTAAATAAATTTTTTGTTTCGTTTTTTGTCTTTAGATAATCACTTGAAAATATATTAACTTTTTTATGAGGAAATATTTCTCTAATTTCATCAAATATTTTTTCAACACCTACACCATACATAACAAATTCACAATTTTTTTCTAATTTACATTTTATTTTAATTTTTTTTTCAAAAGAACAATGATGACAAATAGCTTTATTTCTAATCTTATGAAACGTTAAATATAACGAACAGTTAGGACAGATATGTTTAAAACCACATTTTTTACAAATTAGATACGGAGCATAGCCTCTTCTATTAATGAAAAAAAGTACTTGATCACCTTTTTCTAAATATTTTTTTACTAGGTCTACTGTTTCATTAGAAATATATTTATTTTTTATTTTATTTAAATTTAAATTAATTATCTTAGCTTTAGGTAAAGGATAGTCGTCAAATCTTTTAAATAATTTTATATGTCTATATTTTTTATTTTTTATGTTATTGTAAGTTTCAATTGATGGAACTGAAGTAACAAGATTTACAGGAATTCTTTCAAAGTTAGCTCTTGAAATTGCCATATCTCTTGCGTTATAAATTACACCTTCATCCTGCTTATAAGAAGCGTCATGCTCCTCATCTACAATTATGATTCCAAGTTTTTTAAAAGGTAAAAGTAAGGCAGATCTAGCACCCACTAATATTTTTATCTCATTATTAATAATTCCTTTCCAAATTAATCTTTTTTGTTTTGGTGAAATTTTAGAATGCCAAATTGCAGGTTCAAAACCAAAAAAATCCTCAAATCTAGATTTAAAATCATTAGTTAAGAATATCTCTGGTAATAAAACTAAAGCCTGATTGTTTTTTTTTATAATCTTTTTAATAAGTTCAAAATAAACTAAGGTTTTACCTGAACCAGTAGTACCTTGCAGAACGGAGACATCAAACTTATTTTTTGTCTTTTCTAAAAATTTAAGTGCTGCAAACTGTTCTTCGTTCAAATCAAAATTTTTTTTTTCAGTTTTTTTTAATATAATTGAATCATCTTTTATTCTTATAAATTTATCTGTGTTTCCTATTACCATCTTTAATACAAGACCAATTGGAACCATATTGTATGATGAAAACCATTCTATAAAATCAATTAGTTTTTTATCAATTGAGTACTCAGTTTTTTTACTAATTTCTTTTATCTTTATATTTTTTGGTTCCTCATAATTATTTTTCCAGATTACGCCTATTTCTTTTTTTGATCCAAATGGTACTTCTACCAAATTTCCAATTTTACCCTGAATCTTAGAATTATAAGTAAAAGGAAAATTAAAAACTTTTGGCAACAAAACTTGTGCTTTCATACAATAATAGTATTAGAATTATTTTTAATTAAAAATGAATTGGTCTTTTATCAACAGCTAATGCGGCTTCTTTTATTGCTTCCGTGTGAGTTGGATGAGCATGACAAGTTCTAGCAATATCTTCTGCACTTGCGCCAAATTCCATTGCTAAAGCCATCTCAGCAATCATATTTCCACAATGCGCGCCAATAATGTGTACGCCTAAAACTTTATCAGATTTACTATCTGCTAAAATCTTCACAAAACCCTCTGTTTCGTTATTAACTTTAGCTCTAGAGTTAGCCAAGAATGGAAATTTTCCAACTTTATAACTTTTATTTTCTTCTTTAAGTTGTTCTTCAGTTTTACCTACTGTAGCTACTTCTGGAGAAGTATAAATTACTCCTGGTATGACATCATAATTAACATGTCCTGCCTGGCCTGCTAAAATTTCTGCTACTGCTATCCCTTCTTCTTCGGCTTTGTGCGCAAGCATAGGTCCTTTTATGACATCACCTATAGCATAGATATTTTCAACTGAAGTTTGTAATTTTTTATTAACTTCAATTCTTCCCTTTTTATCTTTTTTAACGCCTACCTTTGTTAGGTTAAGTCCTTCGGTGTAAGGTTTTCGCCCAACAGAAACTAATACTTTATCAGCCTCTAAAGTTTCGTCTTTTGAACTTTTGGTATCAGTATAATTTATTACCACCTTTGTACCGTTGTTTTTTACTGAATTAACTTTACATCCCATTTTAAATTTTATGCCCTGCTTTATTAAAATTTTTTTGAATTCATTAGAAATTTCTCTATCCATTCCAGGAGTTATAAAATCAAGATATTCAATGACAGTAACTTCTGAGCCTAGCCTTGACCATACCGAACCCATCTCTAGACCGATATAACCTCCTCCTATCACAGCTAATTTTTTTGGCACTTTATTAAGAGATAAAGCTCCAGTTGAAGAAATTATATTTTTTTCATCTATTTCTATTCCTGGTAAAGATGCTACATCAGAACCTGTAGCTATAACAATATTTTTTGTCTTATAATTTGTTTTTTTGTTATTTTCGTAAACTACAATATCATTTTTGGAAAATAGCACACCTTTTCCTTTTATGTAGGTTACTTTATTTTTTTTAAATAAAAATTCCACTCCTTTAGTAAGAACTTGAATAGATTTATTTTTATTTAACATCATCTTCTCAATGTTAAGTTTAATACCTTCGATCTCGATTCCTTGTCGGTCAAAGTCTTTTTTAGCTTTATGAAAGTTTTCAGACAGATTTAATAAACTTTTTGAAGGAATGCACCCTATGTTTAAACAAGTTCCACCTAGAGCTCCTCTTGACTCTACACAAGCAGTTTTTAAACCCAGTTGTGCTGCTCTTATGGCACAAACGTAACCTCCCGGGCCTCCACCTATTACTACTAAATCAAAATTATCCATGATTAAATATTTAAGAAGAGTCTTTTTGGTTGCTCTAAAGACTCTTTTACAATCTTTAAGAAAGAAACTGCTTCTTTACCATCTATTATTCTATGATCATATGACAGAGCTAGATACATAACGGGTCTTACTTCTACATTTCCATCTACAACGATGGGTCTTTGAACGATATTATGCATTCCTAAAACAGCTGATTGTGGTGGATTTAATATTGGAGTTGACAACATTGAACCGTATATTCCCCCATTTGTTATTGTAAACGTTCCACCTTGTAAATCATCTATAGTAATTTTACCATTACGCGCCTTTTCTCCTAACTTTCCAATATTCTTTTCAATATCTGCAAATGACATTTCATCTGTTTCTCTTAGAACAGGCACTACTAAACCTCTATCAGTTCCAACAGCAATGCTTATATTATAGTAATTTTTATAAACTATCTCATCACCTTGAATCTCAGCATTTATAGCTGGAAAATTCTTTAGTCCTATAACGCAAGCTTTAACAAAAAATGACATGAAACCAAGTTTCACATCATAATTTTTTTGGAACTCATCTTTATACTGATTTCGCATGGCAATTACTTCGCTCATATCAACTTCATTAAAAGTAGTTAGCATTGCAGCATTTTCTTGAGCTTCTTTTAATCTTTTAGCAATTGTTAATCGTAGTCTAGTCATCTTTATTCTTTCTTCGGGACCATGTTTTATTTTTCTCTCCGAAGGAGATGGTTTAGAACCCATTAAACTCATAATATCTTCTTTTAAAATAACACCATGTTTTCCTGACCCTTCAATTTTGCTTAAATCTACTTTAGCTTCAGTAGCCATTTTCCTAGCAGCTGGAGAAATAGTAGGTTCCTTAACTTTTATTGTTTTATTTTCTTTTATTTTATTTTCTTCATGAAAATTATCTAATACTAAAGCTTCTTCTTCTTCCTTAAATTTTAAAGGTTTTGTCTCTTCCTCTACAAGTTTTAAAGGTTTTTCTTCATTCTTTTCAAAAAGTTTAATAGATTCTTCTTTAGGTTTTTTTAAAACTTCATTTTTTTTCTTTGGTGGAGAATAATCCTTAACTTCTTCAATCCTTTTTGAAACTTTTTTTGCTGATCCATTTATCATACCAAGTAAGGCTCCAACATTAACGGTCTCACCTTCTTTAACTGATATGCTCTCTAAAACACCGTTTGATGGTGCGGGAACCTCAACGTTAACTTTATCAGTTTCTAATTCTACTATTGGTTCATCAGCAGATACTTGTTCTCCTTGGTTTTTTAACCATTTTGAAACAGTTGCTTCTGTTACTGACTCTCCTAAAGTTGGAACTAATATTTTTTCAGACATGAATTAAAATTTTCCTATAACCTTTTCTAGTATTTCATTTTGCTCTGCAAGATGTTTTTTTAGATATCCACTTGCTGGTGATGCTGCAGGTTTTCTACCAATATAATTAACTTTTTTATTCTCAGCTTTTACATATCTCAAACTCCACTGAATATAGTTTCTTACAGTGTTCCACGCTCCCATATTTTGTGGTTCTTCCTGGCACCAAAAAAATTCAGATTTTTTTGTAAATCTTTTTAACTCTTTAGCAAGAGTTTTTACTGGAAATGGATATAATTGTTCTATTCTTATAATAAATATATTATTATTTTTATTTTTTTCACGTGCCTGAAGAAGATCAAAATATATTTTTCCAGAACACATAACTACTTTTTTTATTTTCTTATCTTCTGCAAGTTTTATCAAATCGCTTTTCTTAAAGTCAGCGTGATCGTTTAAGACTCTATGAAAAGTATTCTTTTTAGTGAAATCTTCAATATTAGATGTACACATCTTATTTCTTAATAAAGATTTTGGAGTCATAATTATTAAAGGTTTTCTAAAATCTCTATGAATCTGTCTACGCAAAGCATGAAAATAGTTTGCCGGAGTAGTACAATTTACCACTTGAATATTTTCTTGGGCACATAATTGTAAAAATCTCTCTAATCTAGCTGAGGAGTGTTCAGGACCTTGACCTTCATAACCATGGGGTAATAGCATGACTAAACCATTAGCTCTAGCCCATTTTCTCTCTGCTGAAGCAATAAATTGATCTATAATAACTTGTGCTCCATTTGCGAAATCTCCAAATTGTGCTTCCCAAATAACGAGTGTGCTTGGCTCAGATAAAGCATAACCATATTCAAAACCTAGCACTGCCATTTCTGAGAGTAAACTATCTATTACTTCAAATTTTTTTTGATTTTTAGAAATATTATTTAAAGGTATGTATTTGTTTCCATTCAACTGATCTTTAAGCACAGAGTGGCGTTGACTAAAAGTACCCCTTGCAGAGTCTTGTCCAGAAAGTCTAACTGGATATCCTTCATCTAATAAAGTTGCAAATGCAAGGTGTTCTGCTGTTGCCCAGTCAAAACCTCTTCCAGTTTGGAACATCTTTTTTTTGTTTTCAAATATTTTTTTTAGTGTTGGATGAGCGTTAAATTCTTCAGGTATAAATGTTATTTTTTCCCCAATTTTTTTAATTTTCTCTAAAGGAACTCCAGTGACTCCTCTTTTATCTTTGCCTCTTTCAGGTTTAAATCTTGACCACACACCTTCGTACCATTCTAACTTAGGCTTATATTCTTTGGCTGTTTTAAACTGTTCCTCAAGAAGATTTTTAAATTTTGTCTTCATATTATTAAATTCTTCTTCTGAAATAACACCTTCTTTAATTAATTTTTTTGCATAAATATTAAGTGTCGTAGGATGTTTTTTTATTTTTCTATACATAGTTGGTTGGGTAAAGGATGGTTCATCTCCTTCATTGTGGCCAAACCGTCTATAACAAATCATGTCTACCACGACATCTTTATTAAACTTTTGCCTATAGTCTGTTGCAATTTTTGTACAATGAGTTACTGCCTCCGGATCGTCAGCATTAACATGTAATATTGGTGCGTCTACCATTTTCGCTAAATCTGATGGGTAAGGTGAAGAACGAGCAAACTTAGGACTCGTAGTGAATCCGATTTGATTATTAACAATAATATGTATCGTTCCTCCGGTATTATGGCCTGGCACCCCAGACATAGCAAAACACTCCGCGACTACTCCTTGGCCAGCAAAAGATGCATCTCCATGAATTAAAACTGGAATAACTTGTCTTCTTTTTTCATCTTTATGAAAAAATTGTTTAGCTCTAGTTTGACCTAATACAACTGGATTAACTGCTTCGAGATGAGAGGGATTATCTGTTAAAGATACATGAACTAAATTACCGTCAAATTCTCGGTTTGAGGATGCTCCTAAATGATATTTTACATCTCCAGTGGAGTCAGAACTGAAAGACGCATATTCACCTGCAAACTCATTAAACATTCTTTTATAAGATTTTTGCAAAACATTGGCTAAAATATTTAATCTTCCTCTATGAGGTTGACCAATTTTAACTTCTTTAAAACCTAGGTGACCTCCTCTTTTTATAATTTGTTCCAATGCGGGGATCAATGCTTCCCCTCCATCAAGTCCGAATCTTTTAGTCCCTACAAATTTAACAGCTAAAAATTTTTCAAATCCTTCTGCTTGTATAAGCTTATTAAGAATTGCTATTTTTCCGTTGTTTGTAAATCTTAATTGATTTTCCTCTTTTTCCATTCTGTCTCTAAACCATCTCTTTTCTATAGGATCTGAGATATGCATATATTCAACTCCTATGGTTGAACAATATATCTTTTTAAAGAAAGTGAGTATTTCATTAACACTTGAAAAGCCTCCACGCATATACTTCCCAACATAAATTTTTTTATTATAGTCCTTTTTTTCAAAACCATGATCTGCCGGATTTAAATCTTCAAGATATTTTCTTTCCATCATTCCCAATGGATCCAAATTGGCGATAAGATGTCCTCTAATCCTATACGCTCTTATTAAAGCTATAGCTTTAACAGAGTCATCTGTGGATACTAGATCGTTTTCTAATTCTCTATTTTCATCGACTGAGTCTTCTTCATTAAAATTTATTTTTTTGTTTTTTCTTTCTGGTGACCAACTTGGTCCTTGTAAATCCTTGTAAATAAGTTTTTGTTCATCACTCAGTCCTTCAAAAAATTTTCTCCAACTTTCTGGTATCGATTTTGGATCAGAAAGATAATCAGCATAAAATTCATTTATAAACTCAGAATTGTTACCGACTAAAAAAGAGGTTTTTTTGTAAGTTGTATTATTTTTTGATGATGACATTTGCTAATACATTTTAACATAAATTTTCAAAATTTAGGCATTAAGTTTTTGCAAAAGTGTCTTACCTATATCAGCTGGAGATTTTGATATAGTAATACCTGCAGATTTCATAATCTCTATTTTGTCTTCAGCTCCGCCCTTTCCACCTGATATTATGGCTCCAGCATGCCCCATTCTTCTTCCAGGGGGAGCTGTTAAACCAGCTATAAAACCCACCATGGGTTTTTTAGTCTTTTCTCTTTTAAGAAATTCAGCAGCTTCCTCTTCCGCAGACCCCCCAATCTCTCCAATCATAACAATAGATTTAGTTTCATTGTCTTTTAAAAATAGCTCTAAACAATCAATAAAGTTTGTTCCATTTATTGGATCTCCTCCTATTCCTATGCATGTTGATTGGCCCATTCCATTAACAGAGGTTTGTGCAACAGCTTCATAGGTTAATGTTCCAGATCTTGAGACAATACCTACCGTACCTTTTTTATGAATATTACCAGGCATAATTCCAATTTTACATTCATCTGGAGTTATAATTCCTGGACAATTTGGTCCGATTAATCTCGATGAGCTTTTTTTTAATTCTTTTTTTACTTTTAACATATCTAATACAGGTATACCTTCAGTGATACATACGATTAATTCTATTTTTGCCTCTACTGCCTCGATTATTGCATTTGCTGCAAACTTAGGAGGAACATATATCATAGTTGCAGTAGCAGCAGTTTGATCTTTTGCTTCTTCTACAGTATTAAAAACTGGGAGACCTAAATGTTTCTCGCCTCCTTTTTTTGGTGTAACTCCTCCAACTAGTTTAGTTCCATATTTTATTGCTTGTTCAGAATGAAAAGTTCCGTGTTTACCTGTAAAACCTTGACAAATAACTTTAGTATTTTTATTTACTAGTACAGACATCTATTTAATAGCTTCCACAATTTTTTTTGCTGCATCATTTAAATCCAAAGCTGACAAAATTTTTAAGCTCGATTTTTCTAGTATCTCTTTACCCTCTTTAAAATTAGTTCCTGCAAGCCTTACAACCAAAGGAACTGATAAATTTATTTCTTTTGCAGCATCAACTACTCCTTGTGCTAGCACATCACAACGCATAATGCCTCCAAATATATTTATTAAAATTCCTTTAACATTTTTATCAGAAAGAATAAGTTTGAAAGCAGCTGATACTTTTTCTTTTGAAGCTCCTCCCCCAACATCCAAAAAGTTTGCTGGCTCTTCACCCTGAAGTTTTATTATATCCATAGTAGCCATAGCTAGTCCTGCTCCGTTAACCATACATCCTATGGAGCCATTTAGTTTAATATAAGCAAGATCAAATTTACTTGCTTCGATTTCCGTAGGATCTTCTTCATTTAAATCTCGTAATTTTAAAATTTCTGGCCTTCTAAAAATCGCGTTATCATCGAAGTTCATTTTCGCATCTAAACATAATAAATTTCTATCCTTCGTAATTATTAAAGGATTTATTTCAATCAAGGTCGCATCTTTTTCTGTTAAAATTTTATATAGTCCTTGAACCAATTTATAAGCCTCTTTCTTCTGATTTTCATTGAGAGCAAATGGTGAGATAATTTTTTCTATATCCTTTTGAGATATCTCGTTATTTAATTCAATTTTAGTGGTAATTATTTTCTCGGGCTTCTCAGCAGCAACTTTTTCAATATCCATACCACCTTCAGTGCTGCTTATAAATGCAATTTTTGAAGTTTCTCTATCTACAAGACAAGATAAATAAAATTCTTTTAGTATTGATGATGCTTCTTCTATATAAAGTCTTTTAACAGTTTTTCCTTCAGGTCCGGTTTGATGGGTAACTAATATTTTACCCATCATTTTTTTTGCTTCGATTTCAAGTTCTTTAAGATTTTTTACAAGCTTTACTCCTCCTGCTTTACCTCTCCCTCCGGCATGAATTTGAGCTTTTAAGACAAATTCTTGATCTTTAAGCTTAGATATTTTTTCCTTTATTTCACTTATTGAAAGAATTATTTCTCCTTTAGAAACTGGTAAATCAAATTCTCTTAAAATTTCTTTAGCTTGATGTTCATGAATATTCATTTTATTTTTTACAATCTATTACTTCATGTGCTGAAAATCTTTTTTCCTCAAGCGTTTTACTTTTAAAGCAAACATTCGTAAAGTAATTTTTTATATTGTTGAATTGGATTTCATTATCTTGACCTAATAAATATATAACTTTAATTTTATTTTTAGTAAGGTTCTTGCTGACCATATCTTTATAAAATTCAAAATATTTATGGTTTTCAGTAGGGTGAGTATTATTATCCCACAAATACCATCTATTCAATATATTTAGATCTTTATTAAGTATTGTTGAAATAAATTGATAATGAGTAATTACGATTTTTTTTCTTTTATCATTATCTATTACTTGTAATGCTTTTTTAATTGTTTTTATTTCATTTTCCGGATTTGGACTAAATTTGCTAATCCACTGCAGACCTCTTAAATTTTTATGAATTTTACTAGCATCAATAGCAAAACTTTTATCAACGAACTCTAAATCGTGAAATTTTCTATCAATATTATATCTAAAGTGAAATTTGATTGTCGCAAATAAAGCTATAAATACTAATATCCAAATAGCCTTGGAAGGTATATGAGATTTTAGAAAATTCATGTGTAAAACAGCAGCTAAAATAGGTATTAAACTAAAAATGTAAATTTGGTTGGCTGTCAACAATTGATTGAAGATAAAAGAAATTACACTTAAAATAATTATTAAATTTAAGATATTAAAATTAAAATCATTTTTTTTAAAATTTTTAACTGCTAAAATTGTAAGTGGAAGAAGAAATATATGAATAAACTTAAATTCTCCAAAAATTCTTTTAATATTTAACTGATCAATTAAACCCAGATATGCTGTTTCACTACTACTAAGTCTTCCCTCTCCTATGGTTAGTGGAAAAAGAATATATTGGTATAAAAAATTTTCAAACGGTGTATTCGTTGCAATTAAATAAAAAATTAAAAATAAAATACTAGCACAACCTCCTAATATAAAATATTTTGAATTATCTATAGCAATAGTTTTCTTTTCTTTTGAGAAGTAAAACAGGGAAAAGATTATCACCAAAAATATAATATAGGCACTTGGTGTTTGCATTGAAATAAATGCAAGAAAACAAAATATTGGTAATAAGAACCAAGTACTATTATTTTTGTTCTTGATTGCTAAAAATAATGTAAAAATTGCAATTAAAGAAAAGATATAAGCATGAATATAAGCAAAAGGCGTACCTGAAACAGGATAGCAAAGCGTGGCAAAACTTATGGTATAAAAAATAGAAAACTTTATATCAAAATCAATTTTTCTTAGAAAATAGTAAAAACTTAATGATGCGATAACATTCATTGATGAAGCATGTAATATGTGGCTGCTCCAATTATTTCCAAAAATTAGTAAAAAAAAAGCTTCCATATAATCTACCAAGAGACCAGTAAAAATCCAAAAATCTCTGATTGGTAACTTGTTCTTTAAAATACTGAATCCAGTATCCATAAACCCAAAAGAGTCTATCGGTATAATGCCCAAACTCCCGCTTAACCAATTTATGCATGATGCATAAATAATTATTCCTAGTATTATTGGAAATTCTTTAAATACACTTTTTTTAATTAAAAACATTGTTTGAAAAGTACTAATCAATAAACTATTTAAATGTACCAGTAAATTGTTTTGATTTATATATTTAATAAAACTTATGTTAAAAATTAAAGAAAAAATTCAGTTTCCGAAAGAAAATAATAGAATGAAATCTATCGCAAATACAAAGATTGCGAGAGAAATCTATTATTCAGGCAAGTCTAATAATGTTAAATTTTTATTAAGTAAAAGATTTGGATGGATGAATCAATTCATTAAAGATTCTGAACATGGAATTGAAGTTGGATCAGGAGCAGGATTTTCAAAAGATTTCATTAAAAATAAAAACTTTAAATTAACTGACTTAGGTAACGATGAACATTTAGATTATAAAAACATTGATGCACAAAATACAGGTTTTGAAGCAGATAGTTTAGATTTTGTCATTGCTTCAAATATGATTCATCATATTCCATACCCAATAAAATTTTTTAGAGAAATGAATAGAATTTTAAAAAACGGAGGAAGACTAATCATTTTTGAATCTTATTGCTCTATTTTTTTTCAGTTAGCTACTATGATAATGAAACATGAAGGATTTGATTTTACTTTAAATGTTTGGGATGAAAAAGAACCTAAAAGTGATGAGAGAAATGCTTGGCATGGAAATATAGCTGTTCCACATTTAATCTTTGATGACCGTTCTAAATTTTATAAAGAAATAGGTAATTTATTTGAAATAGAATATGAAAAATTGACTGAGTGTTTAATCTTTATAAACTCTGGGGGTGTAACATCAAAAACTGCTTGCATCCCAATGAATAATTTTTTTTTAAACATATTACATAATATTGATATTTTTTTAGTTAAATTTTTTCCAAAAATCTTTTGTATGGGCAGAAGAATAGTTTTGAAAAAAAAGTGAAATTATTTAATATTTTTTTTATTTTAACGATGGATCTATTTTTTGGGCATTTTCGAATAAATCTCTGACTGTTTGAATAGATTTTTCAAAATTATCCTTTTCTTGTGGAGTTAACTCTAGCTCTACAACTTTTTCAACGCCTCCAGAACCAATGACAACTGGCACTCCAGCATATAAATCTTTCACGCCATACTCACCATTAAGATAAGCTGCACAAGGAAGTTGTTTTTTTAAATCTTGTAAATAACTTTGAGCCATTTCCACGCCTGAAGCAGCTGGTGCATAAAAAGCTGAACCTTTTTCTAAATACTTGACAATTTCAGCACCGCCTTTTTTTGTTCTTTCAATTATTTGATCAATTTTTTCTTTCTTAATTTTTCCTTCTTTAATTAATTCATTAATTTTTTTTCCTTCTACTTCAGTTAACCCTAGCATCGCCACCATGCTGTCCCCATGACCTCCTAATACAAATGATTTTATCTTTTTAACTGGAACTTTAAGCTCTTCAGAGAGAAAATAAATAAACCTAGATGAGTCTAGTATACCAGCCATTCCTACTATTTTATTTTTTGGAAAGTCTGAATATTTTTGTAAAGCCATAACTATTACATCTAGTGGATTAGTAATACATATAACAAAAGCATTAGGAGATGTTTTTTTTATTCCTTCAGCAACTTCTTTAATTATCTTAAGGTTAATTCCCAGTAAATCATCTCTAGTCATTCCTGGTTTTCTAGGCACTCCTGCAGTTATAATAATGACGTCAGAGTTTTTTGTATCTTCATAATTATTTGTGCCTAATAAGTTGATATTGAATCCATTTACTGGAGATGATTGAGCTATATCCAGAGCTTTTCCCTTTGCTAACCCTTCAGCAACATCAAATAAAACCACATCACCTAATTCTTTTAAAGCAATTAAATGTGCCAATGTTCCTCCGATTTGTCCAGCTCCAATCAAAGTAATCTTTTTTTTCAATACATCTCCTAATTATTTCATAGTTGGCATTATAAATTCTGGATCTGATCTTAACCCAGATGGCCACCTAGAAGTTATTGTTTTAAGTTTAGTGTAAAATCTTACACCCTCTGGACCGTGCATATGTTGATCTCCAAACAAAGATCTTTTCCAGCCACCAAAACTATGAAAAGCCATAGGCACTGGTATTGGTATATTAATCCCTACCATACCAATCTTAGCTTTATTTGAAAATGTTCTTCCAGAGTCCCCATCCCTTGTAAATATGCTTACACCATTTCCAAATTCATGATCATTGACTAATTGTAATGCTTCATCAAAATCTTTAGCTCTAATAACGGACAAGACAGGTCCAAATATTTCTTCTTTGTAAATTCTCATATCCTTTTTTACATGATCGAATAAGCAACCTCCGATATAATAACCATTTTCATATCCTTGGATCTTGAAATTCCTACCATCAACTATTAATTTAGCACCCTCTTTCACTCCAATGTCTACATAATTTTTTACTTTGGCTAAATGATCTTTAGTAACCAGAGGTCCCATTTCAGATTGTTTATCCATACCTGGACCAACTTTCAAAGCTTCTACTTTCTTAGCTAAAGAACTTACTAATTTATCTCCTATTCCTCCCACAGCCACTGCAACAGATTGAGCCATACATCTCTCGCCTGCTGAACCATAAGCAGCTCCCATCAAACCGTTTACAGCTTGATCTAAATCGCAATCAGGCATAACAACACAATGATTTTTTGCTCCTCCTAGGGCCTGAACTCTTTTTTCATTTTTAGCACAATTTTCATATATATATTTTGCTATAGGAGTTGAGCCCACAAAACTCATAGCAACAACATCTTTGTTCTCTATTAATGCATCTACTGCCTCTTTGTCTCCATTTATGACATTAAAAACTCCATCAGGTAGACCTGCTTCTTTTAATAGTTCTGCTAATTTTATTGAACATGATGGATCTTTTTCTGAAGGTTTTAGAACGAATGTATTTCCACATGCTATTGCCATTGGAAACATCCACATTGGAACCATCGCTGGAAAATTAAATGGAGTTATGCCTGCACAAACACCAAGTGGTTGTCTTATTGACCAACTGTCAACACTTGTTCCAACATTTTCTGTAAATTCTCCTTTAAGCATTTGAGGTATTCCACATGCATACTCAACAACTTCCAATCCTCTAACTAAAGATCCTTTAGCATCCTCGTACACTTTACCATGTTCTGAAACAATAATCTTTGTAAGTTCATCAGAATTTTTTTCTATTAGTTCCTTGAATTTAAACATAATCCTTGCTCTTTGAAGTGGAGGGGTGTTTGACCACATTTCGAATGAATTTTTCGCATTTTCTACGGCTTTATTAACATCTTCCGATGTTGCTAATTTAACTTCTGCACTTTGTTCTCCTGTAGCTGGATTAAAAATTTTATTTTTTCTGCCTGAATTGCCGGAATAATTTTTACCGCCAATAAAGTGTTCTATTAATTTCATAGTGATAATTGATTAAATAAGCTTTTAGCTTGTTGCAAGCATTTTTTTTATAGAACCAATTGCTTTTGCTGGATTCAGACCTTTTGGACAAGAATTAGCACAATTCATTATTGTATGGCATCTATAGAGCTTTAATTCGTCAGCAACTTTTTTTAATCTTTCTTTTTTTTCTTCATCTCTACTATCACTTATCCATCTATAAGCTTGAAGTAAGACTGCAGGACCCAAATATTTTTCACCATTCCACCAATAACTAGGGCAAGATGTAGAACAGCAAGCACATAAAATACATTCGTAATATCCATCAAGTTTTGATCTATCTTTCTGTGATTGTATAATTTCTTTTTTTTCCGTATCTGTTTTTGAGGTTTTTAACCACGGCTGAATTGACTCATACTGTTTATACAAATTACTCAGATCTCCAATTAAATCTTTTACAACTTTTAAATGAGGTAATGGATAAATATTTAGCTCTCCTTTAATGTCACTATGAGATTTAATACATGATAAAGTATTAATTCCATCAACATTCATAGCACATGAACCACAAACGCCATGAGCACAAGATCGTCTAAAAGTTAGAGATGAGTCAATTTCATTTTTAATCTTAAAAAGAATATCTAAAACTTTTGGTCCACAGTTCTCCATATCAACTTCAAAAGTATCTATTCTTGGATTTTGTCCATCATCTGGATTCCATCTATAAACATTTACTTTTTTAATATTTTTAGACTCTGTTTTGTTTTTGTAATATTTGCCTTTTATAATTTTTGAGTTATTAGGAAGAGAGAATTGAGCCATTAATAAACTCTCTCCTTGGGTGGAAAATATTGTACATCATTTGTTAAAGTTCTTGCGTGTACATCTCTATATTTAACTTTAACTTCTTTGCCTTCTTGCCAAGCTAAAGTGTGTTTCATAAATTGTTTGTCATCTCGCTTAGAAAAATCTTCTCTTGCATGCGCTCCTCTACTCTCTTTTCTATGATAAGCTGAATCCATAGTTGTCATAGCTTGCCTTATTAAATTATCAAACTCTAAAGATTCTACTAAGTCTGTATTAAATAAAAGAGATTTATCCTTAACAGATATATCGTCTAATCCCTCAAAAGGCTTTCTAATTTCATCCACACCTTGTTTTAAAGTTTTTTCAGTTCTAAATACTGCACATTTACTTTGCATTGTTTTTTGCATCGATAATCTAAGCTTTGCAGTATTTGTGTCACCATTTGAGTTTCTAATTTTATCAAATCTATCTAGACATTTATCTGCTTCACTTTTTGGTGAAGTGTCATGTGGTGTATTCGGTTTAATTAATTCTGAAGCTCTTTTTGCTGCTGCTTTTCCGAAAACCACTAGGTCTATTAATGAATTAGATCCTAATCTATTTGCGCCATGAACAGAGACACAGGCAGCTTCACCTATTGCCATTAATCCTGGAACAGTTTTTTCAGAACCATTTAATGTTAAGACTTCAGCTTTGTAGTTAGTAGGTATTCCACCCATATTGTAATGAACGGTAGGGACTACAGGTATAGGATCTTTTGTTACATCAACTCCTGAGAAGGTCTTTGCGGACTCTGCTATGCCCGGTAGTCTATCATCGATTACTTTAGGATCTAGATGATCCAAATGAAGATGGACATGATCTTTTTCTTTTCCTACTCCTCTTCCTTCGTTTATTTCGATTGCAATAGATCTGCTAACTACATCTCTTGACGCTAGATCCTTAGCGTTAGGAGCGTATCTTTCCATAAATCTTTCACCTTTAGAATTTAAAAGAAAGCCACCTTCTCCTCTAACTCCTTCCGATATTAAACATCCAACTCCATATATTCCTGTAGGATGAAATTGAACAAATTCCATGTCTTGCAATGGCAAACCTGCTCTTAAGACCATACCATTACCATCTCCAGTACAAGTATGAGCAGATGTTGCTGAATAATATATTTTACCATATCCGCCCGTTGCAATTATTGTTATATGAGATTTAAATCTGTGTATTGTACCATCATTAAGATTCCAAGCTATCAATCCTCTGCATTCACCATTTTTCATTATCAAGTCTAAAGCAAAATATTCTATAAAAAATTCTGTGTTATGTTTTAAAGCTTGGCCGTACAAAGTATGGAGAATGGCATGACCAGTTCTATCTGCCGCTGCACAAGTTCTCTGAACTGTTCCATTGCCGTAATTTTTAGTCATACCTCCAAAAGGTCTTTGGTAAATTTTTCCATCTTTAGTTCTGCTAAATGGCACTCCGTACCTGTCAAGCTCTTTAACTGCTTTCGGTGCTTCTTTACAAAGATATTCAATAGCGTCCTGATCTCCTAACCAGTCAGAACCCTTTACTGTATCGTACATATGCCATCTCCAATCATCTTCCCCCATATTTCCTAGCGCAGCTGAAATCCCACCTTGCGCAGCTGAAGTATGGCTTCTTGTTGGAAAAACTTTTGAAATACAAGCTGTTTTTAATCCTGCTTCAGATAAACCTACTGCAGCTCTTAGACCTGAACCTCCTGCCCCAAGAACTACTACATCGTATTCGTGGTCTATAATTTTATAAGCACTCATTATGATAAATTAAATATTCCTATAATTGTTAATAATGGAAATACTATAGCAAAAAAATTGAGCATTTTATTTGCGACATTTTTTATCTTTTCGTCATGAATATAGTCTTCAAAAATTTCACTTATGGTTAAAGCTGAAAAAAAGTAAGAAAAAACGATAAAAAGGGAAAATAAAATTTTAGATGGTTGTTTTGTGAAAAAATTAACTACTTCAATATAGTCTAAATCATGAATTGAAACTAAATTTACTATAAACCAGGACATTAATGGAATTAATATTAATGAACTGTATTTAAGAAATAACCACTTTTTTGTTGAGGTATGCATATTAAAAGATATTTTTTCCAATTAGATAAAATAGAATTGTTAAAGCAAAAGATCCTATGAAAGCAAGAATTCCAGTAATCTTTGCGACTTTCAAATCAAATCCATAACCCATATCCCATATTAGATGTCTTATTTCATTTAAAATATGAAAACTAAATGACCAACAAAGAAAAACTATTATAAATTTTCCAAAAAAAGATCTTAAAAATATTTTTGTTATTTCGTAACTTCCTTCGCCTAAAAGTAAAGATAATGTCCAAATACAAATTAATGTAATTGCTAAAATATTAATTACACCAACTATTCTGTGTGAAATAGAAAGAAGAGAAGAAATCTGCCATTTATAAATTTGTAGATGTGGGCTTAGAGGATTATCATTATTTTGCATAACTTATTTATAAACTAAATACTTTACTTTTTCTTCATTAAACACTCAGCTATCTGAACAGTGTTTAAAGCCGCTCCTTTTAATAAATTGTCTGAAACCACCCAAATATTTAAAGCTTTTTTATTAGAATGATCTTTTCTAATTCTAGATACAAAGGTCATATAATCTCCCTCAGCTTCTACCGGGGTGACGTATCCGCCATCTTTATGCTCATCAATAACTTTACATCCTGGGGCATTTGTTAATATTTTTCTAACTGCTTCTAAATCATATTCATTTTCAAACTCAATATTTACTGACTCAGAATGAGAAGTTTTTATTGGAACCCTTACACAAGTTGCTGTAATACCTATTTTTTTATCTAAAATTTTTTTAGTTTCATTCTCCATTTTCCATTCCTCTTTTGTATAACCATCTTCAACAAAAGAATCTATATGAGGGATCAAATTAAATGCTATTTGTTTTGTAAAATTTTCAGATTTAATTTTTTTATTATCTAAGTAGTCTTTTGTCTGACTGAATAATTCATCTACAGAAGCTTTTCCCGCTCCTGAAACTGCTTGATAAGTGGAGACAACTACCCTTCTAATTTTATACTTATCATGAAGAGGTTTCAAAGGAAGCATTAATTGGATCGTTGAGCAATTAGGATTTGCTATTATATTTTTATGTATCTTTAAATCCTCAGGATTGACCTCAGCAACTACCAAAGGAACATCCTTATCCATTCTAAAATATTTTGAATTATCTATAACAATAGTTTTTTTTGAAGCTTTAGGAGCCCAATTTTTAGCAATTTCACTACCTGCAGCAAAAATAGTCACCTCTGCTTTTGAAAAATCATAATCTTCTAACTGTTGAACAGTAATTTCTTTTTTTTTAAAAAATAATTTTTGCCCAGCACTTTTTTTAGATGCAACCAAAAAAAGATTATCAATTTCTATTTTTGATTTCTCTAATACCTCTATTGTTTTTCTACCTACGTTGCCAGTGGCACCGATTATTGCGAAATTCATATTCTTTTATTATTTTATTTCAATTTTGATATAATTGCATCACCCATATCAGTTGTGGTGACTTCTTTTTTACCATCAGACATAATGTCTTTTGTTCTTAAACCATCATCCAACACTTTTTGAACTGATGTATCTAATAAATCCGCCTCTTTATCCAAATCTAATGAGTATCTAAAAGCCATAGATAAACTTAATATTGTTGCTATCGGATTAGCTAAATTTTTTCCAGCAATATCTGGTGCAGAACCATGCACTGGTTCATAAAGAGATCTAATTTTTCCATTTTTATCTTTTGATCCCAAAGAAGCAGAAGGTAATAATCCTAAAGAACCTGTTAACATTGCTGCCTCGTCTGACAACATGTCACCAAATAAATTATCTGCTAATATCACGTCGAATTGTTTTGGATTTCTTAAGAGTTGCATAGCACAATTATCTGCTAACATATGTTCTAGCTCTATCTTTTTATATTCCTTATCTTTTAAAGTTTGCACCTCTTCCCTCCACAACACTCCTGCCTCCATCACATTAGATTTCTCACAAGAAGTTACTTTATTTTTTCTTTTTTTTGCTAAATCAAAAGCAACTCTGGCAATTCTTTGTATTTCATTTGTTGTGTAAGAATGGGTGTTAATACCTCTTCTTTGATTATTTTCTATTGGTTCAATTCCTCTAGGTTCACCAAAATATATTCCGCCTGTTAACTCTCTTACAATCATAATATCTAAACCAGACACTATTTCAGGTTTTAAAGTAGATGAGTTAACAAGCTGTTTAAAACAAATTGCAGGTCTTAGATTTGCAAACAATTTTAGCTCCTTTCTTAATTTTAAAAGAGCTCTCTCTGGTTTTTTAGAAAATTCTAAATTATCCCACTTCGGACCACCACAAGCTCCCAAAATTACAGCGTCGGACTCTAAAGATTTAAAAAAAACCTCATCAGTTATAGGAATTTTATGAATATCAATTGATGCTCCACCAATTAACTCTTCTTCAAAGCTAAAATCTAATGATTTATTCCTATTAAACCAATCTAATATTTTTTTTACCTCTCTTACAACTTCTGGTCCAATGCCATCTCCTGGCAATAGTAAAATTTTTCTTTTTGCAGTATTACTCATTTTTAAATCCAAGGTTTATTCTTATTAATTTTCTTTTCATAATTATCGATTTGATTTATTTTCTCCATTGTCAAATCAATGTCATCTAAACCATTTATCAAACATTTTTTTTTAAATTCATCTATCTCGAATTTAATAACTTTATTGCCATGTGATATTTCTTGTTTCTCAAGATTAATATGAATTTCTTCATGTCTTTTTGCGTAATTAGACAACTCTATAACATTTTCTTCATCTGTCTTTATTGGTAAAATTCCATTTTTAAAACAGTTGTTATAAAATATATCAGCAAAACTTGAACTGATAATACACTTAATTCCAAAGTCAGAAAGAGCCCAAGGCGCATGTTCTCTAGAAGAACCACAACCAAAGTTTTTACCAGCTAACAAAATCTTGGACTCATTGTAAGGTTTTTTATTTAATATAAAATCTTTTATAATTTTCCCATTTTCATCATAACGCATCTCATAAAATAGACTTTTTCCTAAACCTGTTCTTTTAATTGTTTTCAAAAATTGTTTTGGAATAATCATATCGGTATCAATATTTTGCAATGCTAAATATGATGGTATACTTTTCAATTTATTAAACTTTTCCATTATTTTATTTTCCTTACATCTGAAAGGTGACCTTTAATTGCTGCGGCAATTGCCATACCTGGACTAACTAAGTGAGTTCTGCCTCCTCTTCCTTGTCTTCCTTCAAAATTTCTATTTGAGGTTGATGCACATCTTTCTTTGGGTTTCAATTGATCAGGATTCATACCTAAGCACATTGAACATCCAGGTTCTCTCCATTCAAATCCTGCTTGAATAAATATTTTATCCAAACCCTCTTTTTCTGCTTGAGCTTTAACTAACCCTGATCCAGGTACTACCATCGCACTAACAGTACTAGCAATTTTTTTTCCTTTTAAAAGTTCTGCTGCTAATCTTAGATCTTCTATTCTACCATTTGTACAACTACCAATAAATATCTTATCAATTTTTATATCTGATATTTTAGTATTTGCTTTTAAACCCATATACTCCAAAGATCTTTTCATCGCTATTTTTCTATCTTCATTTGCTTCTTTATCAGGATCAGGTACCACCCCTGTAACTGGTGAAACATCTTGAGGGGAAGTACCCCAAGTAACTAATGGTTCGATCTCTTTACCGTCTATATTGATTTCTTTATCAAACTCACAGCCTTCATCAGAATATAAAGACTTCCAAAAATCTATTGCTTTATTCCAATTTTGACCTTTTGGAGACATAGTTTTATCTTTTAAATATTCAAAAGTTTTTTCATCGGGAGCTATTAATCCTGCTCTGGCTCCAGCCTCTATAGTCATATTACAAACGGTCATCCTCTCTTCTATACTTAAATTTTTTATTACATCTCCAGCAAATTCAATTACATAACCTGTGCCGCCTGCAGTCCCGATTGTTCCAATAATTTTTAAAATAACATCTTTGGCAGTAACACCTTTATGTAAAGCTCCATTTACATTTATTCTTAAATTTTTCGATTTCTTTTGAATTAATGTTTGAGTTGCTAATACATGTTCTACTTCAGAAGTTCCTATTCCAAAAGCTAAAGCTCCAAATGCTCCGTGAGTAGCTGTATGACTATCACCACATACTATAACTGTGCCAGGTTGAGTAAAACCTTGTTCAGGTCCAATGATATGGACTATTCCTTGTCTTTTATCATTTACGTCAAAAAGTTTTACTCCAAATTCTTTACAATTGTTCCTCAATGTATCTACTTGAATTTTTGATTCTGGGTCATCAATTCCTTTCGACCTATCAGTAGTTGGAACATTATGATCTGGAACAGCCAAAGTAAATTCTGGTTTTCTTACCTTTCTTTTTTGAAGCCTTAGTCCTTCAAAAGCTTGCGGACTTGTGACTTCGTGAACTAAATGTCGATCAACATAAATTAAAGAGGTTCCATCAGTTTGTTCGTGAACAAGATGGTCATCCCATATTTTATCATATAGAGTCTTTGGCATCAAAAATTTTGTTATTTTTTATCGCTAGTTTTTGTCTCAGTTTTTTTCTGAACAATAGAAGTATCTTTTTTTTCTTCAGTTTTTATTTCTTCTTTAGCTTTTGAAACTACTTCTTTTTTTATTGGCTCAGCTGGTTGAGTTGAAATGTCTATTCCAATCTTTTTTTTAATTTTTTCAGTTATTCTTGCAGATTTTCCTTTTTTATCTCTTAAATAATAAAGTTTTGCTCTTCTTACCTTACCTGATCTTACTACTTTAATAGAATCTACATTCGGACTGTATAGCGCAAAAGTTCTTTCTACTCCTTCACCGAAAGATATTTTTCTAACCGTAAAAGAAGAATTTAAATCACGATTTTTTTTAGCTATGCAAACACCTTCAAAATATTGAATTCTTTCTCTTTTTCCTTCAGAAATTTTTACACCAACTTTTATTGTATCTCCTGAAGAAAAATCAGTTATTTTTTTATTGGCAATAATTTTTTTAATTGCTTCTCTATTTATGTCTTCAATGTTTTTCATTTTTTTTATTTAAATATTTTTTCCAAAGATCAGGTCTCTTGCGACGTGTTATAGCCTCAGATTGGGATAAACGCCAGTCTTTAATTTTAGCGTGATCACCTGATAAAAGTACATCTGGAGTGCCTTTTCCTTCCCAATTTTGAGGTTTTGTATACTGAGGATATTCTAATAGAAAATCTTCAAAACTTTCTTCTTTTGTAGAATTATTATTTCCTAAAACACCAGGTAATAATCGAACAATTGAGTCGATCAAAACAAAAGAAGCTGTCTCACCTCCAGACAATATAAAGTCACCAATACTATATTCTTGAATATTTCTTGTTTCTAAAAGTCTTTGATCTATTCCTTCAAAATGACCACATAGTAAATTTATTTTTTTTTGTTTACTAAATTCTCTAGCAATTTTTTGATCAAATTTTTTTCCTTTAGGAGACAAATAAATTGTACTTTCATCAGTTTTTAAATTTGCATCCAATGCCGATGCAACAACATCAGGCCTCAATAGCATTCCACTTCCACCTCCAAAAGGCGTGTCATCAACTGAACTATGCTTATCAATTGCATAATCTCTAATATTTATCACTTTTAAATTCCAAATCTTTTTTTCCTGAGCTTTTTTATAAATGCCAGTATTAAGTGGTCCAGGGTAAAATTCTGGATATAAAGTAAAAATTCTTACTTCAAACATAAATATTATTCTCCGAACTAACCTTTTGGCTCTTCCTTTTTAGGTTCTTCCTTTTTAGCTTCTGCTTTTTTAGGCTCTTCCTTTTTAGCTTCAGCTTTTTTAGGTTCTTCCTTTTTAGGCTCTTCCTTTTTAGCTTCTGCTTTTTTAGGTTCTTCCTCTTTAGATTCTTTTTTTCTATCTTTTTTTGGAATTGCTTTCAGAGGGTTGTTTCCAGTTTTTGGCATGGGCATTAATTTCATTTCACCTAAAATTCTTGAAACTCTTAGAGTAGGCTGAGCTCCTTTACTTATCCAATATTTAATTCTCTCAAATTCAACTTTTATTCTTTCTTTTTTATCCTTTGGTAAAAGAGGATTGTAAGATCCTACCTTTTCAATAAATTTACCATCTCTAGGATACCTGCCATCCGCTACTACTATTTTATATATAGGTCTTTTCCTTACTCCGCCCATTGATAATCTTATTCTTAACATTTTATACCTTTCATTTTAGTTTATTGATTATTTCATCAGGCATTAGACCTGATGGAATTTTTTTTCCTTGAGACATTTTTTTCATCATGTCTGACATCATTTTAAATTGTTTAAGCAGTTTGTTTATTTTTGAAACATCTACACCTGAGCCTTCAGAAATTCTTTTTCTTCTAGAGCCACTAACTATTTTTGGATTTTCTTTTTCTTTCTTCGTCATAGATAAAATTACTGCTTCATTCTCAATTAACATTTTCTCATCGATAGATGCTTTGTCCATTTGTGCTTTCATCTTGCTTGCCCCTGGCAACAAAGACATAACTCCTTCCATTCCTCCCATTTTTTTCATCTGTCTCAATTGAGATAAGTACGTGTCCATTGTAAAAACACCTTTTTTCATCTCTTCTTCAGTTTTCTTGATTTTTTCTTCGTCTAAATCTTGAGATGCTTTTTCTACAAGAGAAACTACATCGCCCATTCCTAAAATTCTATTGGCTAATCTATCTGGATGAAATAATTCAAAATCACTTATCTTTTCTCCTACTCCAATATATTTAATGGGTTTGCCTGTTACTTGCTTCATACTTAAAGCTGCACCACCCCGTGCATCTCCATCAACTCTTGTGAGAATAATGCTGGAAAGATTAACTGCAGTATCAAATTCTTTTGCAACATTAACAGCTATTTGACCAGTAAGTGAGTCTGCGACTAAAATTGTTTCAACTGGTTTTGTTATTTCTTTAACTTGCTTTATTTCAGACATCATAGGAAGATCAATTTGAGTACGCCCTGCGGAGTCAAAGATTATTACCTCCGACCCATTAAGATTCGCTGCGTTCATGGCTCTTTTGCTAATATCAATTGGTTGTTGTTCTTCTACTATTGGCAAGTTTTCTATATTATTTTTTTCTGCAAGCATCTTTAATTGCTCTTGAGCTGCTGGCCTGTAAACATCTAAACTAACCAGCATTGTTTTCTTTTTAAAATTTTTCTCAATAAACTTTGCAAGTTTTGCTGCTGATGTTGTTTTTCCTGATCCTTGTAAGCCTACTAAAAGAATTGAGACTGGAGGTGTGGCTTTAAGATTTAGCTCTTCATTTTTTTTTCCTAAAGTATGCACTAATTCATCGTAGACAATTTTAATTATCATTTGGCCAGGAGAAGTTGACCTTATTATTTCTTGACCAACAGTTTTTGGTTTAATATTAGATATAAATTCTTTAACAACTGGAAGAGCGACATCAGCTTCTAATAAAGCCAGTCTAATTTCTTTTAAACCAGAGTCGACTTGATCTTCGGTTAACGAAGGAGCCTTTTTAAGTTTAGAAAAAATATTTTCTAATTTATTTGTTAAATTTTCAAACATTTCATTACACGTAACACCTATCGCACTAGTGGGCGAACCTTCGCTGACTAGTGTCGACACTCTTAATATTAAGAGCACCGCAAAAAGCTTGTGATTTTGCGGAAAGTGATCGCAAAGTACAATTTGGGGTTTTAAATGTCAACGAATAATTATACTACTCTAAATATGCCAAAGATTAACGCTTATAGGATGGACGGATTAGGTAATGATTTTATCATAGTTGATAGAAGAGAAAATTATATTAACTTAAGTAAAGAAGAAATTATTAAACTTGGTGATAGAAAAGTATTAGGCTTTGACCAAATTCTCTTTATTGAAAAACTGCAAAATAATTCCTACCCAATTACAATTTATAACTCTGATGGTGGAAAAGTAAGTGCGTGTGGAAATGGAGCTAGATGCATAGCTTATCTTTTAAGTAAAAATTTAAATATTAGTGAAATTAAATTAAAGACAAATAATAGATTGCTTAATGCAAAAGTAATAGGAGATTTTAATGTAGAGCTTGAAATGGGAAAACCTTTATTTAATTTTGATGAAATTCCATTATCAAAAACAATAAATCCCGGAGATATTACTTTAAAAATTGATGATAAAGTATTTTCTGGTGGATTTTGTGTGAATGTAGGAAATCCGCATATAATTTTTTTCGTCAAGGATTGTTTTGAACATGACTTGAAGTTAATTGGTCCTGAAATTGAAAATCATGAACTGTTTCCTGAAAAAGTCAATGTTACGTTTGCTGAAATAATTGATAAAAGTAATATAAAAATAAATGTCTGGGAACGTGGAGCTGGACTTACAAAAGCTTGTGGCACTGCTGCTTGTGCAACAGCTGTTGCAGCACTAAAAAATAATATAGCTAATAATAAAGTAGATGTAAAATTTAATGAAGGTATTTTGAAAATAGAAATAGATAAAAAGGATAATATATTTATGACCGGTCCAGTTTCGGAGATCAAAAATATAAAAATAGAAATTTAATATGGGATTATTTGATAAATTTAAAATCGGACTTGGAAAAAGTTCTTCTGGTCTTACAGATGGATTTAAAAATATTTTTTCAAAAAAAAAAATAGACGGAGATGTATTGTCTGAGTTTGAAGATCTGCTTATAAGTGCAGATACAGGTGTTGAGGTAGCTAAAGAATTAAGAAAAGATTTTGAAAATTTTAAAATTGATAAGAAATTAGATAATCACCAAGAAATTTTAAAACTAATAGCAGACAAGATGGCTATCAACTTATTAAAATATGAAAAAGATTTAAGTCTTATGGGAAATGCTAGTTCTTCAGTTATTGTTGTATCAGGAGTGAACGGCGTAGGAAAAACTACTACAATTGGAAAATTAGGAAAATACTTTAAAGATAATAGTAGATCAGTTGTATTTGGTGCAGCTGATACTTTTAGGGCAGCTGCAATTGATCAATTACAAGTTTGGGCAGCTAAAGTGAAAGTTGATATAATTAAATCAGAAATTAATAGTGACCCTGCCTCCGTTGCTTTCAAAACAGCAGAATTTGCAAAAAAAAATCAAATTGATATTGCCTTGATAGACACAGCCGGAAGATTACAAAATAAAAAAAATTTAATGGATGAATATAAAAAAATTATTAATGTCTTAAAAAAAATTGATGATAAATTTCCTAACGAAGTAATTCTAGTTTTAGACGCAACCACTGGTCAAAATGCATTAAATCAAGTTGAAGAGTTTAGTAAAATACACAACATTACTGGATTAATTGTCACTAAACTTGATAGCACAGCTAAAGGTGGAATCATTTTGGCTATATGTAAAAAATATAATTTACCTATTGTAGCTGTTGGGATGGGAGAAAAAGATACAGACTTACATCCCTTTAAAGCTGAGTTTTTTTCTAAAGCACTCCTTGGACTAAATTCTTAATATTTTTCTATAAAATTTTTTATACTATTTATTAATTGATCATTGAATTCCATCATGTGAACATCATCCGAAGTAAAATATGAATATTTTGGTTCATTTGCTTTCTCGAATAATTCTTCTCCCATTGAAAAAGGAATGATATCATCTTTCTTGCCATGCATTATTAGAATTGGAGTATTAATTTTTTCAATCTTATTAATTGAATCATATCTATCTTTTAAAAGAAGTTTTACTGGCAAGTAAGGATAATAAATTTTTGCAGAATTTTCTATTGAAGTAAAAGGTGACTCTAATATTATGCTATTAAAATTATTTTTTTTAGCTATCTCTAACACTACACCACTTCCCAAAGATTCTCCGTATAAAATAATTTGATTATTTTCAACTTGCTTTTTATTTAACCATCTAATAGCTGCTTCAGCATCTTCATATAAATTTTTTTCAGTAGGAGACCCTTTATTTCCACTAAACCCTCTCCAAGAAATTAAAAGAATATTAATATCTAATTTATTCAATTCATTAAGTTTATAAATTCTATTTGATAGATTTCCTGCATTCCCGTGTAATAAAACAAGTGTCTTTAATTTTTTAAAATTTTTATCTATTACCCAAGATTTAAGTTTAATTTCATCATCCACTTTAATAAAAATTTCATCATAATTAAATTTTATCTCATCATTTTGATAATTATTCTCAGAAGGATGATAAAGTAGATTTCTTTGATAAAAATATATAAAAATTACTAATACCAAATAAGCAATTAACACTGAGGATAAAGTTAGATATAAATATTTCATTTAACAATCTTTCTTGCTAGATAAACTCCAAAAAAAACTAGAGCAGCCCCATAATAGTGAAAACCTAAAAGAGACTCATCAAATAATATTATTCCATAGATAGCAGAATATATTGAAAATATATAAAGTGTAAATCCAGCTAAAGAGGCTCCTACATATTTTTGAACTTTAGTATATAAAGTGAAGGCAATTATTCCCGGAGAAATAGCTGCAAACAAAACCCAAAATAAAAAATTTATATTAAATGTTGTGTTGAAAAAATAAGATTCTTCAATTAAATAAAAGGGAAATAAAGAAACTGCTCCAAAAAAAGCTATTAAAGTAAATCTAGCCATCAGACTGAAATTACTTCTCCAGTTAATAAGAAAAATCGAATAAATAGCCCAACCTATAGCGGCGCCTAGCATCCATAAATCTCCCGAGGTAAATTTAAAATTTACTAAGTAAAATATGTCACCTTTGCAAATTATTATTAAAACACCAGTAAGACACACGATTAAACCAATAATTCTTGATATATTAATTTTATCTTTAAAAAATAATACAGATAAAAAAATAATAAATATCGGTGAAGAGGTATAAATTATTCCCATATTGGCCATTGTAGTAGACATCCCGGCTATAAAAGGAAAAGCTCCACAAATTCCACAGCCCATAAGTCCTAAGAAAAAAAGTTTGAAAGATTCTTTTTTAAATTGTTCTTTCTTCTTCGTAATTTCATTAAAAAAAAATGGCATTAAAAGTATAAAAACAGTTAGCCATCTCCAAAATGCAAGTGATACTGGAGGAACGTATTCTACTCCTCCTCTAGCAACGATAATGTTAGAGGCCATAAAAATTGGCTGGATAAGTAAAAGTAAATAGGGATAAAGATTATTTCTTTTTGTCGCCGAAGGCTTCATATAACATCATTACTATTACTAAGCCCATCAATATGTAAACTGGCAAAACGTCTTTAAAACCAATCATCATTGATCTTGTTAAAGTTGTTGCTAATCCAATTAAAAAAGCTATAGCAAATGCACAACCTATTATTGAAGTTAATTTATTCATCTTTACAATTTTTTTCTAACCAATTAGCAGTTCCTAAAAATCTTAAATCATCAAGTTTATTTCCTACCAACTGAACACCTAATGGTAAGTTATTTTCTCCAGTTAGTAAAGGCAATGAAATAGTTGGTAAACCTAGATAAGTCCAATTTTTTTGAAAGTCGGCGCTCCCGGTAGATTTAAGACCTTTGTCAGCTACTCCACTTGAAGAAGGTGTAATAATTCCATGGTAATCATCAAAAACCTCCTTGTATGACTCATAGCTTTGTTTCATAAAATCAATGGCATCAGTATACTCTTTAGCAGAATATTTCATTCCTCTTTCAATCGCATCTCTCATTTCTTTAGAAAGTTTGTTTTTATCTTTTTTATAATAAACTTGAAAATTATTAGCTAAATCTGTTTCATGAATGATTTGATGGTATTTTGGAATTTCTTTAAAATATGAAGGTGTATCAAAAACTTCAATATTTTTTTTTAATTTTTTAATTAAAAACTCGAATGCCTTTTGAGACTCTTTATTAATATTTTTCCAACTGTTTGTTTTGTAAAAAATAAACTTTGGTTCAAAGATTGGCCCCTCTTCACAAACTTTAATCATATCATCTGCAGCAAAATGAACTGTAGAGGGATCATATAAATCTTTTTTAATTAAAGATTTTGCAAGCAAAGCCACATCTTTTACAGTTTTTCCGAATACTCCCATCGTATCTAGTTTATCTGAAGTTTTTAAAACACCATTTCTTGAAATTAATCCATAAGAAGGCTTATATCCAACGACTCCACAATAAGAAGCAGGTCTAATTATTGATCCCCCAGTTTGAGAACCAATAGATAAGTGGGCCATATGAGAAGCTATAACTGCTGCGGACCCGCTTGATGAACCTCCTGGTGTCCTTGAATAATCATGAGGATTTTTTGTTTTACTTGGGTGAATGTAAGCTAATTCGCAAGTTACTGTTTTTCCCATAATAATTGCTCCAGCTGTTTTTAATAAATTAACTATTTCAGAGTCTTGTGAGCTTGACATTTTTTTTCTAAAAACAGTTCCACACTCAGTAGGCATATCATATGTTCCGATTATATCTTTAATCGCTACAGGAAGTCCGTGTAAAGCTCCTAAAGGCTTACCAGATTTTCTATATTCATCTGCTTCTTCGGCTTTTTCTAAAAGAATTTTTTTATCCAAGAAAGCCCAAGCCTGAACATCTTTATCAAATTTTTCTATTCTTTTTATATAAGCCTTACATAAATCTACAGATGAAATATCACCTGATTTTAACTTGGAGACCAATTCATTGGCATTTAGAGAGGCTGTGTCTATCATTTTAAATTATTAATTTGCAAATAAAGTATCGGGTAGCCAGAGTGCAATACCTGGGAATAGATACATTAAAACCATTGCAAAAATTACTATTCCTAAAAAAGGCATTATACCTCTAAAGATATCAAGAAGTTCTACATTTTTAGTTTGAACACCCTTAAGATAATAAGCCGACATCGCCATGGGGGGTGTTAAAAATGAAGTTTGTAAATTTAAAGCAATTAACATTGCAAAGAAATAAGGATTCACTCCAAAAAACTCTACTAAAGGTAAAAATATTGGGACAAAAATAATTAATATTTCTGTCCATTCTAATGGCCATCCTAGTAAGAAAATTATAATCTGAGTAATTACTAAGAACTGCCATGGTGCTAGATCCATAGATTTAAAGAAGTGCTCAAATACTTCGTGGCCTCCTAGATAAGAAAAAACAGAAGAAAAAGTCCAAGAACCTATGAATAACCACATTATCATTGCTGTTGTCTTTGCTGTAAGAAAAACTGACTCTTTAAAATTTTTCCATTTCAAAGTTTTATAAAAAAGGGAGAGAACTATTGCCCCAAAGGCACCAACTCCTGCTGCTTCAGCTGGTGTTGCTAAACCTCCTAAAATTGTTCCAAGCACTAAAATAATAAGAGAAAACAAAGGAAGAAAAGAGACTAAGACTTCCTTTAAAATTTCTGATCTTGGGGGTATCTCCTCAGCAGGGGGTTTAGGCGCTATAGATGGATTAAAATATGCTCTAGTAATTGCGTAACCTATATATAATCCCGCGAGTAATAAACCAGGGAGTATTGCAGCAGCAAATAATCTTAAAGGAGATAGTTGAGCAATAACAGAATACACAATTAGCATAATGCTCGGTGGAATTAATATTCCAAGACATCCTCCTGAACAAATTACTCCTGAAGCAAATTTTTTATCATATCCTGCTTTAATCATTGCAGGCCAAGCTAGCAAACCCATTAAGGTAACAACCGCACCAATTATACCTGTTGCGGTTGAGAAAAGTGCACATGTAATTAAAGCTGCTACTGCCATAGAAGCCGGCAATCTGTGAGAAGCTAATCTAATAGCAAAAAATAATCTAGAGACAATCCCTGCCCTCTCAACAAGATATCCCATAAATAAAAATAAGGGGACTGCAGTTAAAACAGTATTATCCATTACAGTGTAAGTATTTTGAACGAATAATTGAAAAATTCTATTATCTAATAGATGTTCCATTCGAGTTGGATCAAAGTAAGCGTAATAACCGAAACCAACTCCCATCGCCATCAAAGTAAATGCTATAGGAAATCCAAGAAGAACAGCAAATAAAAATATTGCCATCATCAATATTGCAACTTCTGGATTGGTTAAACTAAATAACATCTTTTTGATCCTCGTCTTGTGAAGTTCTCATTAACATTTTTTCTGTTTCTTCAGCAACAACCATTCTTGCTGGCCAATGACCAGTTTGAATACAAATAATTGATCTGAAGACTTCACTAATACCTTGAATTATTAAAAGAACTCCAGCAGAAGGAATTAAAGCTTTTGCCATATAAATTTGGATCTGCGCAGGACTATTCCAGCTTGTTTCTTTGATCTTCCAAGCAAGTGCGGCATATTCATAGCCATAAAATGCCAAAGCTAACACACCAGGAAAGAAAAATATAAAGTATAAAATTAAATCTATGTAACCTTGAGTTCTAGGTTTAAACAGTCTGTAAATTACGTCTCCTCTTACATGAGCTTCAGTAGATAAAGTATAGGCTCCTGCCATCATAAATATTGCTCCATACATTTGCAAACTAAAATCAAAATTCCATAAAGTCGGCGCGTTAAAAGCATATGCCATTACCACTTCATAGCATGTTCCACCCATTAATATTACGATACACCAGGAAAATGCTTTTCCCACTGAAGTGCTTAAATGATCTGCAAAGCTGATAAATCCTCTCATAAAAATAAACTATTCTAAAATTTTATTCTTTTCCATAAAAAAAGGGGGCCAAAAAGCCCCCTTTTAAAATTATAAAAAAGTTAATTAAATTTTAACTTTTGCAATACTTCCGAACTCATTTTCATAAGCCAGCTTGTAATTCGGCTGATTCATCAGCAAGTATTTCATAACTCTCTTAGCGTATTTTTTCTGAGAATCTACAATTTTCTTAAAGAAAGGATCTTTCTTATTGAAATCACCTATTACTTTATCCCAACCTTTTAGTTGTTGAGCTAAGATTTCATCAGATGTTTGATACACATTTACTTTGTGTTGATTCATCAATTTAGATAAATCAGCTGAGTATCTCACTAACGCTTTGAAGTAGTTGTCCGTATTCGCAGCATAAGCAGCATTTTTTAGTATCGCTTGGTGTGCAGGCGATAAACCATTAAATGTCTTTTTATTTACTGGAATTTCAAACATCTCCTGAGATTGGTGGAAGCTTCCTAAGTGATAATGCTTAGAAACGTCTTGCATACCAAACTGAGAGTCTGAAGTTGGGTTGTTAAACTCAGCAGCTTCAATTAATCCTGTTTTCATTGCAGGTTGAATTTCACCACCTGGTAATTGTCTAACTACCATTCCCATTGCTGTTAATACGTTAGTCGCTAAACCAACTGTTCTGTACTTCATTCCTTTTACATCAGACACTTTAGTTACGTTCTTTTTGAACCAACCAAAAGGCTGAGCAGGCATTGGCATATGGAAGAAACCAATATAATCGAAACCAACTTTTGCAAGCGTTTCGTCATAAAGTTTTCTACCTCCACCGTACTCCATCCATCCCATTACTTCTTGAGATGACATTCCGTATGATGGACCTGTACCAAATAATGAAGCGGCAGCGTTTTTACCATACCAGTATGCAGTTACCCAGTGTCCCATATCTAGTACACCTGAACTTACTGCTTGTCCTATTTCTCCAGTTTTTACAACTGAACCAACAGGCTGAAGATCAATCTTCAACTCACCACCTGACATGTCGCTAACCATTTTTGCATAGTCGCCGGCCATTTCGAAGAATATATTTGCTCCTGAAGGCCAAGCTGCTTGCATCTTTAAAGTTTTCGGAGCACCGAATGCAATGTTTGGCATTGCAACTGTTGCTGCCGCTGCAGCACCCGTAGCTGCTGCTGCTTTAAAGAACTTACGTCTTGAAGGAGCATTAACTCCTTTGATCGTTTTTTTTGACATATGTCCCCCTTAATTATTAATAATTAAAAATATTTAAACATATAAATATTTAAGAGTCTTGATGTTATTTTAGAATCTTTTGCCGCTTGCAACTGTGAGTAGTAAAATAAATATCTAATTTACTTTGTTTTTACAGTTTCCAGTTTTAAAAAATTCCTCAAGATTATCAATAGCCAGATTCGCCATTGCAGTCCTCGTTTCTTTAGTTGCGCTACCTAAATGGGGAAGAATAAATGCACTTTTATGCTTTAGATAACCAGGATTTAAATTTGGCTCACCTTTGTATACGTCTAAACCTACTGCATAAACTTTTCTTCTATTTAACGCATCAATTAGGGCTTCATCATCAACTATATCACCTCTAGCAACGTTTGTAACTACTGCCCCTTTGGGTAAAAATTCTAATGTTTCCTTATTTATTAAATTTACAGTTTCTTTAGACGCTGGACAACATACTGATAGAACATCAGAAACACTCAATAAACTTTTAAGATCTTTATGATAGATAGCACCTTGTTCTTTATCCTCTGTTAATTTAGATCGATTATGATAATGAATTATCATACCAAGAGATTTAGCTATTAGGGCAATTTTTTTTCCTATTCTACCCATTCCTAAAATTCCTAATCTAGATCCGGTTAATTGTTTTCCAATTAAATAATCCGCTGACCATTTCCAGTCTGAAGCTTTAGCGCTTAGTATTCCTTCTGACGCTCTTCTACATGCTCCTAAGATTAAAAGAATTCCTATTTCTGCAGTAGCGTCTGTAAGAACTTCAGGGGTGTTTGTAACAACAATGTTTCTTTTTTTTGCAGCATTTAAATCTATATTTCCAAATCCAACTGCAAAGTTTGATAAAATCTTTATAGAGTCAGGCAATTTATTAATTGTTTGCTCGTCTAAATTATCTGTAAGTGCTGATAATATACCATCACAACCTTCGCTCATTTCAATTAACTTTTGCTGAGAGAAAAGTTCATCATTAGAGTTAAGTTTTGCATCGTATAATTCTTTTAGACGGTCCTCGTTAGATTGTAATAATCTTCTAGTTACTAATATTTTTTTCATAAAAATATAAGATTAATTCAAATCAAAAATTTTTCCTGGATTCATGATGTTATTAGGATCAATAGTTCTTTTTATAGATTTCATTACTGGAATATTATCACCGTGTTCTTTTATAAGGTATTCTTTTTTATGAAGTCCTATCCCATGTTCCCCAGTTATTGTGCCGTTTAATTCTAAAGTTTTTTTAATCAGTAAATCACTAAATTCTCTTATCTTTTTATATGTTTCTTTCTTTTGAGGGTCATACGGTAAAATCACATGAAAATTTCCATCCCCTAAATGACCTACCATAGGTGCTCTTAGACCAAACTTTTTTGTCTCTTCTTCGGCAAAATTTACACATTCAGTTATTTTTGATATGGGAAGACAAACATCTGTAGAGTAAACTCTTCCATTTTTAATTAATGCCTTTACAGAATAATAAACATCCCAACGAGCTTTCCATAATTTATTTCTCTCTTCTAAATCTTTCGCCCATTTAAAAGAGCTTCCTTGATTTTCTTTTGATATTTCTTCAACTATTTTAATATTTTCTTTATTAGATAATTCTGAACCATGGAATTCAAAAAATAATGTAGGCAAAACTTCGAGGTCTTTTAACTTAGAGTAATTAATGCTTATATCCATTTGATCTTTGTTAAGCATTTCTATTCGAGCTATAGGCACACCATATTGAATTATTTGTTGTGCTGTTTGAACTGCATCTTCTAATGAAGGAAAATGGCAAACAGCGCTCATGATACTCTCAGGAATAGGAGATAATCTTAATTGAATTTCAGTAATTATTCCAAGTGTACCCTCGGAACCTATAAATAAATTTGTTAAGTTATAACCGGCAGATGTTTTTTTTGTTCTACTGCCAGTGTTTATGATATCACCATTAGGAAGAACTACTGTAAGGCCGGTGATCACTGTCTTCATAGTTCCGTATTTTACTGCCATAGTTCCTGATGCTGAGGTAGATGCCATGCCTCCGATAGCTGCGTTAGCTCCAGGATCAATTGGAAAGAAAACTCCATCTTCTCTTAAATAATCGTTTAATTGTTCTTTAGTTACACATGCTTGAACTCTACAATCAAAGTCTTCCACATTTACATTTAAAATCTTATTCATTTTTTCTAAAGATATTGTAATACCACTTTCGTTTCCTACAACATTACCCTCTAAAGAAGTTCCAGTACCAAATGGTACAACGGGAACTTTATGATCGTTGCAAAGTCTTAAAATTTTAGAAACTTCTTCATTGGTTTCTGGAAAAACTACAGCTTGAGATAAAACAGGATCATAAGTGTCCTCACCTCTAGCATAATTTGATCTAGTGGATACTGACGTCGAGTATCTGCCATTAAAAATTTTTTTTAATTCTGACTGAACTTGTTCATTCATATTGCTGATATTAATTGAAATTTAGAGAAAATACAGCTTATTTAGCTAACATTTTTTTAATATTCTCAAGAGCTTGAGAGATGTTGGCTTGTGAAGCAGCAAAACTAAATCTTACATAATCTTGAGCAGTTTTTCCAAATGCTGTACCAGGCACAATAGCTACACCAGCTTCATGCATACATTTTTTTGCGAACTCTGATCCATTCATTCCTGTTCCAATAACTTTTGGAAATGCATAAAATGCTCCTCCAGGTAAGCTACATTCTACACCAGGTAAATTATTTAAACCTTCATGAATAAGTTTTCTTCTTATTGTAAATTTTTTCATCATTTCATCTATTGAATCGTCAGATCCATCTAAAGCAGCAATTCCCGCAAACTGAGCTGCTGCATTCACACATGAAACACTATTTATCAATAATTTATTTACATGTTCTATAAGGTTCTTGGGCCAGAAACTCCAACCTAATCTCCATCCTGTCATTGAATATGCTTTGCTCCATCCCTCAAGAACAATTAATCTTTCTCTTAATTCGGGATAACTAAAAAAAGATGGCATTTTTTTTCCATCAAAAATTTGTCTGCTATAAATCTCATCACTTAAAATAGTAACATGTGGATGTTTTTTAAGTCCGTCAGCTAAAACATCAACATCTGATTTTTCAACGAAACTACCAGTAGGATTATTTGGATTTATTAAAATAAGTAATCTAGTTTTATCAGTTATCAATGATAAAATCTTTTCTGGATTAAATTTTAAGTCTTTATCTTCAGTCAAATCATATGGAACTGGTTTTGATCCTGTAAAGTTAATCATAGATTCATATATTGGGAATGCTGGTGTCGGGTGAATAATTTCTACACCTGGTTCACCAAAACATTGAATTGCGTAACTCATTGTAGGTTTACCCCCAGGCATTATAATTATTCTTTCAGGATCAATATCTTGGTTATATAATTTTTTAATCTTTCTAGTCACAGATTGTCTACACTCAAGAATTCCATTAGACAAAACATAGCCATGATGGCCATCATCTAAAGCTTTTTTTGCCGCTTCAACAATATGTTGTGGAGTTTTGAAATCTGGTTGGCCTAATCCAAGATGAATCATTGGCTTACCTGCAGCTTCTAATTTTTTGGCTTCTGCGAGAACGCTAAAAGCGGTTTCTGTTCCTAATCTATCTAAACTTTTAGCTAATTTCATAATTTATCTAAATACTATATTATTTTTACTTAATTCTTTTATATTTTTACACCCCAATAATATCATGTCTCGCTTTATCTCATCATGCATTCTTTGCAATATAGTTTCAACCCCTTTTTGTCCGCCAGCTCCTAAAGCAAAAAGAAATCCTTTACCAAAACTACAAGCAGTTGCACCTAAGGAAAGTGCTTTTAAAACATGTGTTCCTCTTCTAACCCCACCATCTAAAATAATTTCTAATTTTCCAGCCACAGCATCAGCAATAGCAGGAAGTTGATCAAAAGGTGACCTGGATCCATCTAGTTGTCTTCCTCCATGATTTGATAGCAATATTGCGGAAGCTCCAATTTCTAGAGCTCGCTTAGCATCATCTACTGACATAACTCCTTTGATCGCAAAAGGACCTCCCCATCTCTTTATACAATATTCTGCATCTTTCCAACTCATAGCTGGATCGTATTGTTCATTAATATATTCCATTACACCCTTTGCTATACTTGATCCTTTTTTTGTAAAATGTACTACATTAGCTAATTGAAATTTTTCGTGACTTAAATAATTTAATGTCCATTTAGGACGTTTCATAAAACTTAAAATACTTTTTAAAGTCAATTTTGGTGGAGTTGTAAATCCCCATCGATGATCTCTCTCGCGATTTCCTGCTGTTACAGTGTCTACAGTTAAACACATTGCATTAAAACCAGAACTTTTACATCTATCAATTAAATTATCTGTCAAGCCTTTAATCTTGTGAATATATATTTGAAACATTTTTGGCCCACCTGATATATTAGATATTTCCTCGATCGAGGAAGTCGACATAGTAGACATACTATAAAAAGTACCAAATTTTTCTGCAGCTCTGGCACTTGCTTTGTCTCCCTCATGATGAAAAAGTCTTTGCATTGCTACTGGAGATAAAAATATAGGCATATCGATTTTTTTTCCAAAAACATTTGTTGACAAGTCAGGTTCACCTACACTAGCTAGAATATTGGGTACAAGATCACACTTAAGAAATGACTCCGTATTTCTTTTAAGAGTGGTTTCATCGTCTGAGCCACCATCTATATAATGAAAAATTGGTGCAGGTAGATTTTTTTTTGCTAATTTTCTAAAATCATTGTAGTTATAACAATCATTTAAATTCATTAACGTCTGAATCTTAAATTTTTTCTACTTAAATCTTTTATAGTCTTGCATCCCATTAATTTCATATCTCTTTCTAGTTCTGATTTATATTGACTTAGTGCTCTTTCAACACCTGCTTGACCGGCTGCCGCTAAGGCATAGAGATATAATCTTCCACCAGAACAAGCTTTAGCTCCTAGTGATAATGCTTTGAGCATATGAGTCCCTCTATGAATTCCGCCTTCACAAATTACATCAAGTTTATCTCCTACTGCATCAACGATTTCAGCAAGTTGATCAAAAGGAGATCTGGATCCATCTAACTGTCTTCCACCATGATTTGAAACCATTATTCCTGTACATCCTATATCAACTGCTCTTTTAGCATCCTCAACACTCATCACTCCTTTAAGAGCAAAATGACCACCCCATTTAGAGCAAAGTTTTTCAGCATCTTTCCAATCCATTGACTGGTCAAGCATGGTAGAAAAGTAGTTTCCTATCGAAGAGTTAGTGCTTGTACCTTCTTTAACAAAGTCTTGTAGATGAGGTAACTCGAACTTGCCTTTTGTTAAATAATTTATTCCCCACATTGGTTTTGTGGCAAAACTAAACAAACTTGCTAAAGTTAATTTAGGAGGAGAAGTAAATCCTGTCCTTAAATCTCTTTCACGATTCCCTCCAGTAATTGTATCTACAGTTAAAGCCATGACATCAAATTTAGCTGCTTTTGCTCGTTCCAAACATGAGTCATTTAAACCTCTATCTTTATGAAAATAAAACTGAAACATCTTTGGCGTATCAATCATTGAAGATATTTCCTCTACACTCACTGTAGCTAAAGCAGAAACACCAAACATAGTATTAAATTTTTGTGCAGCTTTTCCTACCGCTCTTTCACCGTCATAGTGGAAAAGTCTTTGTAGTGCTGTAGGAGCTAGATAAAAAGGTAGATCAAGTTTTTTACCAAAAATTGTAGTTGATAAATCAACGTTCTCTACTCCTCTTAAAACATTTGGAACTAAATCTACATCGTCAAAAGCACTTGTATTTCTGGCATAAGTAACTTCATCGTCTGCTGCGCCGTCAATATAATGGAATATAGGAGAAGGTAATTTCTTTTTTGCTAGTTTTCTAAAATCTTTGAAATTATGACAATCCTTTAAATTCATTTCTATTAAAAGTTTTTAGAAAATGTAATTTGTTGATTGTCTGTTCCAGGATTTGTTTCGCCCCATTCATTATTTGAAATATGGCTATAACTGTAACCTATGTTAGAACTTTCAAAGATATCTAACCCTAATTTAATCTCACTTTTAAATTCTAAAGCACTTCCTAAATCTTTACCATTTCCTTTTTCATAATAACCTGGTGTAAAACTTGGTAAAATTTTCAATGGACCAACACCGTATTGAGCTTCTACACCTGTATATAAATAAATTGAGTTATTGCCTGTCATAAATCCTCCAGAAACTGGAGAAAATTTTCCTAAGAAAGTATTTCTAAATAAGTTTGGATTTTTGTGTTCTACACCAAATAAACTAGTTTGATCATCTCCCTCTTTATCTATAACATCGAATGTACCAGTATAAAAAGATATTTCTTTATTCCCTTTATCTGCTAAAGCAGGGTTTGCTATATAGGCAAATAACGATAAAAATATAAAAAGTTTAAATTTCATAATTAAAAAATAAATTAAATATCTCACATGTATAGACATCTTTCAACTAATGATTGTTCCTTTTTTTCAATAATAAAAAAATTACTACCCCGCCAATTACAAAAACTAAATATGGAAACAACCATAATACAAAATTAACTTTATTTAAGGGAGGTTTATAAACAATCCATTCACCATATTTTTCGACCAAAAAATTGTAGATTTCTTTTTCTGATTTACCTTCTTTAATTTGGTCTTTTACCACTAATTTAATTGTTTGAGCAAACTCTGAATTTGAGTCTGCTACAGATTGTCCTTGACAAACTAAACAACGTAAATTTTTTAAAACTTTATTCAAATCTAGTGTAAAATTTTCAGCACTAGCAATGTTTAAATTTAGTATAATAAAAAAAATTATTGTTTTTAATCTCATTATTCCCTTACAGTATTTTTAATATAAGTATAATCATTTTGAGAAATAGGTCCGATAAATTTTTTTATAATAACTAAATCTTTATTAATTAATATGCTCTCTGGAATACCATAAATTCCAAAATTTATTGAATACTTACCAAGCTCATCTCTTGCAAGATCATCATATGGATTTCCAAGATCTCTTAAAAATTTTAAAGCATTATTTTTTTTATCTTTAAAGTTTACTCCCAATAATTTAAGATTTTTCTCTTTGTTTAATTTAAGCAATATCGGATGTTCTACTCTACAAGGCGCACACCATGATGCCCAAAAGTTGATTAAAGTAAAATCATTTTTTTTTAAATCTTCTTCAGTAATTATTCTATTATTATTAAAGCGTTCTAATTTTATATTAGTTATTTTCTGACCAACTAAATTTTTAGTATCATAGATTGAACTTTTATTTAAACCTGTAAAAAATACTCCAATAATAAATATAATGAATAAAATTATGGATGATTTAATAATTTTTTTTTGCATTTTGATAAAGCCTTAAAAAGCCTCCTAATGAAATAAAAATTACAGATACCCAAATCCACATCATAAAAGGTTTTTTTTGAAATTTAATATTATAATAATCCGATCTATCAATATTACTCATGGTAATATAATAATCTTTTAATATTCCAGATCTAATTGAAGCCTCATAAGTTATTGTGCTTGGATTGTCGTAAATTCTTATTTCAGGATAAAGAGATTGATTAAAATTTTCTTTAGAATTATTAATTTTAAATTCCCCAATTACTGCTTTGTAATTTTTGAAATCTTGTAATTTAATATCTGTAAATTCTATAGAATAATTTTCAAAATTTTTTTTCTCTCCTAACTTTAAATTGAAATCTTTTTCTAAAGAAAAATTATAGTTCAATCCTATAAACAAAATTAAAAATCCAAAAGAAAGATGGGATAATATTCTAGGGGAGTCCTTTTTTAATTTTTTAAATGATTTATATAAATCAATTAAAGAGGAGATTACTAGAAAAACTGCTGAAATTACTATAAAATTTGACAACAGACTATATTCTTTAAATAAATATATTATAGAAAAGTTAATTAAAATTGATCCTATTAGAATTTTAAGCAATAAATTTAAATTATAAAACTTATTTTTTATCCATTGAGCCTGTGGTCCTACGGACATAAATAATAAAAATAATATAACAATAGGTATAATTACTGTATTGTAAAAAGGTGGGCCAACCGAAACTTTATTATCAGTTAAAACTTCAGTAAAAATAGGATAAACTGTTCCTAATAATACTGTGATTAAATAAAAAATCATAAACCAATTGTTAACTAAAATAAAAGTCTCTTTGCTATTAGAGTTTAAATTATAACTGGTGTTTTTAAATTTATTAAATAAAAGTAAAACTGAGGCGAAAATCATTAAACTTAAAAATATTAAAATATAAAGACCTCGTGATGGATCATTAGCAAATGTATGAACTGAATTTAAAATTCCCGATCTAACTAAAAAAGTTCCAGTAACACTTAAAATAAAAGTTAAAAGACAAAGAACAATTACCCAGAAATATAGTAAGTTTCTTTTTTCTAATACAATTAGTGAATGTAATAAAGCTGACATTGCAAACCACGGCAGAAGAGAAGCATTTTCAACAGGGTCCCAAAACCAAAAACCTCCCCAACCTAACTCATAGTAGGCCCAAATAGAACCTGCCAAAATTCCAAGTGTTTGAAAAGACCAAGAAATTAAAACCCAATTTTTAATTGATTGAGCAAATAATTTTCCTGAATAATTAGTCAACAAGGAAGATATGGCTGCTGAAAAATAGATCGATGAACCTACAAAACCAATGTAAAGCAATGGCGGGTGTATAGCCAAAGCAGGGTCTTGTAAAATGGGATTTAAACCTAATCCTTCTTTGGGTATCGGTAAAATTTTACTAAACGGATTTGAATTAAACAAAAGAAAAAATAAAAAACCAAGAATTAAAATATTTTGAATAATCAGACTATAAATTCTATAATTTTTTGGATGATGTTTGTTATACAAAAGAAAGAGGAAAGAAAAAATTGTTAAAATAATTACCCATAACAATAAGCTGCCTTCATGATTACCCCAGGTACCTGAAACTTTATAAAAAAAAGGCTTTAGTGAGTGCGAATTTTGATACACATTAATTATCGAAAAGTCTGAAACAACAAACGCGGTTACTAAAGTTATAAAACAAATAATTATAAATGTGCTTTGAAATAGGCAAATATGGTAAATTTTTTTACTTACTGTGATTTCATTGGTTTTTAAATTTTGAAAAGCAAAATAAATTATTGATACTCCCAGTAATAAATTTAAAAATAGTAATGTGTTCCCAATATTACTTAGCATTTTTTTTCATTAAATCTTTTAATTCGGGTGGCATATATTTTTCATCATGTTTAGCTAATATTCTATCAGCAATAAAAAAACTTTTATCTTTCAACGTACCTTCAGCTACTACACCCTTACCTTCAGAAAATAGATTTGGAACTGTACCTCTATAACTTACAAAAATTTCATTTTTTAAATCTGTAATAATAAATTTTATTTCTTCATTATTGATATTAATAGAGTCTTTTTTTACCATTCCGCCTACTCTAATCTTTTTTTTAGAAACGATATCCTGACTTAATTGAATGTCAGTAGGAGATTTAAAATAAAGAATATTACTAGTTAAAGATTTTAAAATAAAAAAAACTGCTAAAACAAGAGAAATAAGTAATAAACTAAGAAAAGATACTCTCTTTTTAACTTTTTTTGTAAGCATTAAAATGCTTTAGATCGATTTGTTGTACGAAGCTAAGAATTCAGAAGCAACCTTAGATTTTTCTAAAACTTGTTTTTTCTCTTCCTCTGAAAGTTGGTTCAATTCTTTTGCAAAATCTTTTTCGTATTTTTTCAAAGTTTTATAAGTCTTGTAGTAAAGCGCTCCGCAAGCTAAAAAAGTAATAGCAAATGACAGCCACACAAAAAAACCGTACCCGTTCATTGAAATAATGTTTTGAATCATATTCTTTTAATATTTTTTTTCTTTATTCTAATGATTTCTGTCTTATATTTCATTAACAAAATTAACGCACAATATAATAATAAAACTAACAACATCAACATTAATGGTAACAACATAGAAGGATGAATAGAGCTAGTCCCATCAAGTTTAATGCTAGAGGGTTGGTGAAGAGTATTCCACCAATCTACAGAAAATCTTATAATAGGGATATTTATTAATCCAATAATTGCAATTAAGTTTGAAACTTTATTGGCTTTGCTTTCTTGTTCAATTAATTTATGTGAAAGAATAAATAATATATAAAAAATTAGAAGCACCACCATTGAGGTTATTCTTGCATCCCAAACCCACCAGGTACCCCAAGTTGGTTGACCCCATAATGAGCCAGTAATTATTGCTAAGCAAGTAAATAATAATCCTATAGGAGCAATGCTTTTTGAAACCAAATTTAAATTTTTAATCTTAAAAATAAAATTTAATATTGAAAATAAAGCTATACCTGTGAAGGAAGCTAGCCCAATCCATGCAGAGGGTACATGCACGTACATTATTCTTACACTATCTCCTTGCAGATAGTCTGGAGGTGATAATATCAAAGCAAATGTTAAAGCGATAATTAAAATAACAAAAAAAATCGAATTAATAAAATTAATCAATTTCTCAATCCAATAGAAAATTCTACTTGGGTTTATCAAGTTAAACATATCCTCTGACTACTATAATATTATTTTTATGTGAAGAGTGAATATAAGCCTAACTGAGAATTGAGAGGGAGTTAAGAAGTATGAGTTAATTCCCAATTAGGCAATAACACCTAAAATTAATATAAATCTGTGTCCTATATTTGAATGAATAATGTTAAATTTTAGGCAGTATTAAACTTACTTAATTTGAAATCTTAAAATAGTTTGATCCCTTTTTTCCAGAAAAGATTTCTTCTATTAAAGGGTGTTTAACTGGTTCATTAGATTTATCTAATAACAAATTTTGTTCGGAAACGTAAGCTTCATATGTCACATCATTACTTTCAGCTAACAGATGATAGAAAGGTTGATCTTTTCTAGGTCTGACATCCTTAGGTATAGACTGATACCATTCTTCTGAATTATTAAATTCAAAGTCAACATCGTAAATAACGCCTCTGAAATCAAAATGTCTGTGTTTAACTACTTCGCCTATAGAGAATTTTGCATTATTGCTAGATGCCATACCTAATAATTAATAATTTTTTTATTAAAATCAATATCTAATTTATTAAAAATTTATAAATAATATGTTAAACATTATATGTGAATAAGTCATTTTTAAAATTTGTTGCTGATTTTGGTCCTTTATTAATTTTCTTTACAATATATTACAAGAGTGGAAACAATCTTAGTGTTGCCATTCCGCCACTCATAATTTCAACAATCATAGCGGTAGGAGTAATATACTATATAGAAAAAAAAATACCCTATATTCCTCTTGTAGGAGGTATCATCATTTCCTTGTTTGGAGGATTAACATTGTATTTTAATAATCCAGTTTTTTTGTACATGAAGCCAACAATAATTAATGTTATCTTTGCTCTCATTTTGATTTTTGGAAAAACTTTATTTAATAAAAACTTCCTAAAATTTTTTTTTAAAACAGCTTTTCAACTAGATGAAATAGGATGGGATAAATTAAATAATAGGTGGGCTTATTTTTTTATATTTTTGGCGATCTTAAATGAAATAATTTGGAGAACTCAACCCGAAACTACATGGGTAAATTTTAAAGTTTGGGGTATACTGCCCTTAACTTTTATATTCACTGCTATGCAGTTACCTATGATAAATAGACATAAAATATGAAAAATATAAAACTAGTAATTAGTAATGATCTAAAAAAAGAAAAAGAAAAATTTTTTGTAAAAGGAGAGCTTCAGTGTATTTTAAATTTGTACGCAAAAATGGTTTCGAATGGAACTTGGAAAGATTACTCTTTCTCTTCTAGTATAAGAGAAATATCATTTGATGTTTACCAAAGAACTTCAGACCAACCAGTTTTTAGAATATTAAAAAACCTAAAACCTGATTATTATAATGAAAAATTCTTAATAAAAGATAAGAACGGAAATATTCTAAAAAAGTCAGAAAACTTAAGTCAACTGATTAATAAAACTAGTTGGAATAATTTAAGATTAGTAAAATAATTATCTTCTTTGACCGAAAAGTCTTAAAAGCATAATAAATAAATTAATAAAATCTAGGTATAAAGTTAAAGCGCCCATTACAGCTTTTTTACCCATTAATTCGCCACTATCACTTACTAAATACATATTCTTAATTTTTTGAGTGTCGTAAGCAGTTAAACCCACAAAAACTAAAACTCCAATGATAGAAATTACAAAATACATCATAGAAGATTTCATGAAAATATTAACAATTGATGCAATTATAATTCCAAAAAGACCCATCATTAAAAAAGAACCTAATTTCGTTAAATCTTTTTTAGTTGTATAACCGTAAATACTCATTGCACCAAATGTCCCTGCAGTGATAAAGAAAACTCTAGTTATGCTTGCTCCAGTATAAATTAAAAAAATTGAAGATAGTGAAGCGCCCATTAAAGCTGCAAAAACCCAAAAAGTTGTTTGAGCTTTGGTAGCCGACATTTTCGCAATGCCAAAACTCATGTAAAAAACCACTGCTAAAGGTGCTAACATAATTACCCACTTCAATCCTGAAGCATAAATTGTATTTCCAAAATTAGTTAATCCTATTATTTGACCACCATCTGAAACTACCGCCATTTTGAAAAATGCTAAAGCAACAAATCCAGTTAGTAAAACTCCAGAAGCCATATAATTATAAACTTTCAACATATAGGCTCTTAGACCCTGATCTATAATAGCTTCTGATGCTGAAGATCTTGCTGATGTTGATTGTTTATTAAATTCCATCTCATTAATATATGAATTTTTATTAACTTTTCAATAGGCAATAATTGCTTTAAAAAAACCTGTAATATTACATATTTATGGAATTCAGAAAGTTAGGGAATACAAATCTAAATGTCAGTTCAATTTGTCTTGGAACTATGACTTGGGGAACTCAAAATTCAGAAAAAGATGCTTTTGAGCAGATGGATTATTCACTGGATCAAGGAGTGAATTTTTTTGACACAGCAGAACTTTATTCTATTCCTCCTACAGCAGAGTCATACGGAAAAACTGAAGTTATGATTGGAAATTGGTTTGAAAAAAAAAAGAATAGAGACAAGATTATTTTAGCATCAAAAATTGCTGGACCTGGTTTAGATTGGATTAGAGATGGTAAAAATAGCTTTGATGAAAAAGGGATTGGTGAGGCTATTGAAGGAAGTCTTAAAAGATTAAAAACAGATTATATAGATCTATATCAATTACATTGGCCTGAAAGATCAACTAATACTTTTGGAAGAAGAGAATATACAATCAATAAAAATGAGAAAGAATGGAACGACTTTGAGAGTGTTCTAAATTCATTAGATAAATTCATAAAAAGTGGGAAAATTAGATACATAGGGATGTCAAATGAGACTCCTTATGGTCTATCCAAATATTTAGAGATATCTAAAAACAAAAACCTACCTAGAATGATGTCAGTACAAAATCCTTATAGCTTAGTAAATAGAACTTATGAAATAGGTATGTCAGAAATTTCTATAAGGGAACAATGTGGTTTGCTGGTTTATTACCCTTTGGCATCTGGCGCTTTATCTGGAAAATATAGAGAGGGTCAAATGCCTAAAAATGCAAGAATGACTTTATTTAAAGGTTGGGAAAGAATGATTAATCCCTTGGCGATGAAAGCATATGACGAATACTACAAGCTAGCTAAAGAAAATAACATTACAATGGTTCAACTTGCGCAAGCTTTCGTCAATTCTAGACCATTTGTAACAAGCAATATCATCGGAGCAACGACAATGGAACAGTTAAAAGAAAATATTGAGAGCGTGAATATCAAATTGACTGGAGAGACCTTAGAAAAGATCAATATTATACATAATAACAATCCTAATCCTGCCCCTTAATTCAAACCATTGAAATAGGTTATTTTTAGTATAAAAATAAATTTATGCTATTTAAAAAATTTTTTATTTTGATCTTATTTATTTTATTTTCTTTTAGTGCAAGTGCTAATACTCCAAGATCAACTGGAAAATACAAAAATTGGGAAAGCTTTACCGCTCAAACAGATAAAGGGAAGATTTGCTTTGCTCAAACTATACCTACAAAAAGAGCTCCGTCTTCAATTAAAAGAGAAGAGTCTAAATTATTTGTTACTTTTAGACCATCAGAAAACATCAAAGATGAAGTAAGTTTAACAAGTGGGCATGATTATAAATCTTCCACGGTAACAGCTAGCTCAGGGAAAAAAAGATATTCTTTTTTTTCTCAGAAAAATTTTGCATGGTTGTTAGATGATCAAGAAGAGAAAAAATTTATCAAATTGATGAAAAGAGCCACAAACTTAATCGTAAAAGCAAGAACAACAAAAGGTGCTGAAACTACAGATCATTATTCGATGATGGGATTTACTAAAGCATACAACACCGCAAAAAAAACTTGCAGTTAGATGAAAAAAATTGTTTTAGCCTACTCGGGCGGGCTTGATACTTCAATAATTCTTAAATGGCTTCAAGAAAACTATAAAGCTGAAGTTATTGCTTACACTTCAGATATAGGCCAAGAGATGAATAGACAAAAAATTATTAGGAATGCTAAGAGATTAGGTGTTAAAAAAATCATAATTGAAGACCTAAAAAATATATTTGTTAAAGACTATGTTTTTCCTATGATTAGAGCACATGCGGTCTATGAAGGTGTCTATTTATTAGGAACATCTATAGCGAGACCTTTGATTGCCAAAAGACAAATAGCTATTGCAAAGAAATTTAATGCTTTTGCAGTTTCCCATGGTGCGACTGGAAAAGGAAATGATCAGGTAAGATTTGAATTGGGATATGCTTTTTTTGGAGGAAAAAAAATTAAAGTTATAGCGCCTTGGAGAGAATGGAAATTGCAGTCTAGAACTGACTTAATAAATTATGCTAAAAAAAAAAATATCTCTATTCCAAAAGATAAAAAAGGTGCTTCACCTTTTTCGGTTGATGATAATATTTTTCATACTTCTACGGAAGGTAAAGTATTAGAAAATCCAAAAAATACTGCACCAGAATTCATATATCAAAGGACAACTTCTCTAGAAAAAGCTCCAAATAAAAAAACAAAAGTTAAAATTACTTTTAAAAATGGAGATCCAGTTTCTATTAATGGAAAGAAGTTAAAACCAGAAAAACTTTTAGGAAAGTTAAATTTATTAGCTGGAAAAAACGGAATAGGAAGAGTTGATTTAGTAGAAAATAGATTTATTGGAATTAAATCTAGAGGAGTTTATGAAACGCCAGGTGGTACGGTTCTATACATAGCTCATAGAGCTATTGAATCAGTTACTTTAGATAAAAAAACAGTACACGCAAAAGAGAGAATAATGCCAGAATATGCTGAATTAGTTTACAATGGTTATTGGTTTTCTAAAAAAAGAATAAAACTACAAAAAATAGTTGATAAAAATAAAAGTCAAGTTTCTGGAGATGTTGTTTTGAGTCTTTTTAAAGGTAACGTGACAATTTTATCCAGAAGAACAAAAAATAAAGCCTATTCTATGAAAAAAGTTTCTTTCGAAGAAAATAAATCTTTCAACAAATCTAAAATAGAAAAATTTATTAAATATCACTCTAAACAGTTATACAAATCTTAAAATTCTGATAATAATCAATTAAATGAATAATACGATTCGAAATATTCAATTGACTGCAGTGCTATTTGTATTGGTATCAACCATAATTGCATTTTTCCTAGAAGTAAAAGAAATGTATGAAAATAGAAATATTGAGCTAGCAGACCTACTTCTAATGTTCATCTACATTGAGGTTATTGGTCTGGTTAAGTCTTACTGGGAAACAAGATCTGTGAGAATTACTTATCCTCTAGTAATTGCAATAACTGCACTTGCTCGATTTATTATATTACAAGATAAAGATAGTGATCCATCAAATCTGATTTATATTTCAATTGCTATATTAATTGTTGCGATAGCGACAGTAGTAATAAGATTCAGAAATAGTAAATATTTAAAGATTGATAATTCTAAGTCAAACGAGCTTTAAAACACTCTAAAGTATTTTTTAATAAGCAAGCAATAGTCATGGGTCCCACACCCCCAGGGACTGGGGTAATTGCCTTTACTTTGTTTTTGACTTCTTCAAAACTAACGTCACCAACAATTTTGTCTCCTTGCTTATTTATTCCTACGTCAATAATGATTGACCCATCTTTAACCCAATCCTTTTTAACTAAGTTCGCTACCCCAACAGCGGCAACCAAAATATCTGCTTTTGAACACTCTTCTTTCAGATTTTTAGTCTTCGAGTGAGCAATTGTGATCGTACAATTTTCTTTTAACAAGAGTTGTGCTATTGGCTTACCATTTAAATTAGATCTACCTATTATCACTGCATGTTTACCAGACAGATTTTTTTCAATTTTTTTTATAAGCATTAAACATCCTTTGGGAGTGCAAGGAACAATTCCATTATATCCAGAAGCTAAATTTCCTACATTAACAGGACTAAATCCGTCTACATCTTTTGATGGTTCAATTAAATTAATAATTCTCTCTTGTCTGATCTGGTCTGGTAGAGGAAGTTGTACCAAAATACCTGACACACTATTATCATTATTTAATTCTTTTATTTTTTTTAAGACATCTTCCTCCGAAACATCATTTGGATATTTAATTACATTTGAATTAATTCCTACTTCTTTTGAGCTTTTTTCTTTGTTTTTAACATATATTTGGCTTGGAAGATGATCTCCAATCAAAATCACTGCTAATCCTGGAACTTTATTAGTTTTTTTTTTAATTGATATAATCTCTTTTTTAATTTCTTCTCTTAAAAGTTCTGCTTCTTTTTTTCCATCAATAATCATAATTAAAATAATGAAGGTACGAACATTTCAAAAACTAAGTTTCTTATAAACATTAGCCCCAAAATTAATATTATTGGAGAGATATCTATCGAACCCAAATTAGGAAGATATCTTCTAATAAAATTTAAAGGTGGATCAGTTAACCTATGTGAAACATCTAAAACGGAATAAACAAATCGATTGCTTGTATTTAAAATATTAAATGCAACTAGCCAACTCATAATTACATGTATGATCAAAACCCAAATATAAAGGCTAATAATATTGTCAAATAATATAAAAATTGATTTCATTATTTCTTCTCCAAATAAATAGATGTACTTGGAAAAGCAAATGAAGCTCCATTGCTTTCCACTATTTCCTTTATTTTAACAGCAAATCTTTCTTTAACTTTGAGCCATTCCCCCCAATCATCAGTTACAGTAAAACATCTTATATACATATCTATTGAACTATCAGAAAATTTATCTATTCGAACAGCATGTTCTGTCTCTTCTCCGATTTTAAAATCTTTATTTGTAGTTATATATTTTTCTATTTGATCTCTTATATTTTTTAATTGTTCAACTGTAGAGCTATACTGCAAAGTTATAATCCAACTAATCCTCCAATTTGTTGTCTCTGTTATGTTAACTACTGCATTTTCAGCAAATGAGGCGTTGGGTATTGTTGCAATTGATTTATCAAATTTTCTTATTACAGTAGATCTAAAGCCTATTCTTTCCACTATACCTTCAATAATACCTTCTACATATATCCAGTCTCCAATTTTAAATCTTTTTTCTACAAGAACTAAAATACCTGAAATTAAATTTTTAAATAAATCTTGGGCTCCTAAGGCAACAGCAACACCAAACAAACCAAGACCAGCAATTATAGGAGCAATCTTTATTCCCCAAATATCAAGTGTAGCAGCAAAACCAAAAAAAATGATTAAAATTTTATTTGCTTTAATTACCCAATTAAGTAAATCTCTAGATAGCAGTTCTTCTACTCTTTTTATTAAGAAAGTTATAGGCTCAACTACTTGATGAATTAACCAAAATATTAATATCGTAATAAGAGAACGATTTATATTATCTACAAAAACAGACATTTTTCCTTCAAAATCCATGTAGGATGTCGCCATAAATATACCGAGTACTATTGGCAAAAATTTTACTGGGCCGGCAGAAGCCTCTACTAAAGCATCATCAAATTTATTTGAAGTCTTAGCAACATAGTTTTTTAATCTTTGAAGGATAAATTTTGCTATTAAACCACGTAATAGTAAAAAAAATAAAAATATTGCTATTGCTAATCCAATTTGAGTAAAATTAACTCCTGCAATACCCTGTTGCCAAATTTCAATAAACAAATCTTTAAAGTTTTCTAATACGTTCATTTAATTCCTATAATTTAAGTAGCTCTTCTCCAGGATTAAAAATTTCTACTTTTTTCCATCCATCAGATTTAAATACATTAGCTACTTTTTCACTTATACACATAACTTTTGATCCTGTCATTAATGGATAAAGAGAGTAATTTTTAACTATTTCTAGAAAACTCTCTCCACTCCGCAATGAATAAACAAATATTATATCAGGAGCATGATTGGTAATTATCGTTTTATTTTGATCGTTTAGATCAGTAATTTTTTCAGATTTATAATTAATGATACTATTAATCTTTAATCCCTCTTTTTTTAGCTCTAAATCTAAATCATAAGCTACATTATCTCCACAAAAATAAGCTAACCTAGATTTTTCATTAATTTGTTCAGAACTTATGATTAAATTTTTTAAGGCATTTACTGTACCGCCTGCTGAAAGAGTATTTTGATATCCCAATTGTCTCGCTATTTTTTCGGTAATAGATCCAACACAAAAACATAGTTTATTTTTATCTTTATTTAAAACTTTAAGATTTCTGACAGCATTTGCACTAGTAAAAATAAGAGCATCGTATTGACTAATATCTATTGATTCTTTTTTAACGGAAGATATCTTTAAAGTCGGCACATGAATTATCTTATGGCCTAAAGAAAAAAGTTTACCCATTAAGTCTTCTGAGTCAATCAATGGTCTTGTTATTAAAATATTCATTTTTTTTTAAACTTTTCCCCAGCTAGTTTTAATAATCTTTCTCCAACAGTTTTCCCAATATTTAAAGCATCCACGTTGCGACCACTAAATTCATAATCAAAGCTTTGATCCCCTAAATCTGAAAAAAGTTGAGCTTTAAGTATAAGATTATTATCTATAATTTTTGCTAATCCTCCAACTGCTGTTTCACAATCGCCACCTATTGTTTGCAACATTTTTCTTTCTGCTATCGCACAAAAACTAGTTTCAGTATCATTAATTTTTTTTATGATATTTTTAATTGTTTCATCATCTTTTCTACATTGAACAGCAATAATTCCTTGTCCAACTGCTGGAAGAACATCGTTTTCATCAAAGACCATGCCTATTTTATTTTCTAGATTCAAACTTTTCACTCCTGCTGCTGCTAAAATGATTGCGTCTAATTTTTTTTCTTCTAATTTTTTAATTCTAGTATCAATGTTCCCTCTTATATTTAATACTAAAACATTTTGATTAATCTTTTTTAACTGAAGCTCTCTACGTCTTGAACTTGATCCAATTTTTGCTCCTTGAGACAGCTCATTTAGATTTTGAATCTTATTACAAATAAGAACATCTCGAGGATCATTTCTTTTAACAAAAGCAGCAATTGTTAAAGCTTCATTTTGCTCCGACTCCATATCTTTTAAAGAGTGAACGGCTATATCAATATTATTTTTTAATAAATTTTCTTCTATTTCTTTGCAAAATAAGTTTTTTCCACCTATCTCTGACAATTTTGTATTTGAATGTATATCTCCAGAAGTCTTAATCTTTTTTATAACGAAATCATCTTCTTTAAGACTTTTTGACTTTTCCAGAATAAGTCTTTTTACTTTTTCTACGTAAGCTAAGGATAATTTGCTTCCTCTGGCACCAATTGTAATTTTTTTCATTATTAGTTTATATATTTGATGAATGTATTTTATACTATTTTAAATTTTAACGTATAAATAATGAAAAAAAAGATTACTTTTTTAGGAATCGAAACAAGCTGTGATGAAACTGCTGCTGCAATAATCAGAGAAAATGAAAAAGGCACGGCAGACATATTATCTAATGTCGTGTCTAGCCAAATAGAGGAGCATAAAGAATTTGGTGGAGTGGTTCCTGAGTTAGCTGCTAGAGCTCATTTGGAAAATATTGAATTCATTATAGATAAAGCTTTAAATGATAGCAAAGTTTCCTTAAAAGATATTGATGGTGTCGCAGCAACTGCTGGACCAGGATTAATTGTTTGCCTCACAGTTGGTCTTAATATTGGAAAATCAATAGCAGCATTTTCGAACAAACCTTTTTTAGCAATCAACCATTTAGAAGGTCATGCACTCAGTCCTGGGCTAAAAAATAAAATTGAGTTTCCTTATTTGCTGCTTTTAATATCAGGTGGCCATACTCAGTATTTAATTGTTAAAGATGTAAATCATTACGAACAGTTAGGCACAACAATAGATGATGCTCTTGGAGAAGCTTTCGACAAAACAGCAAAAATGTTAGATCTGGGGTATCCAGGAGGACCTGCTGTAGAAAAATTCTCTAAATTAGGAGAAAAAAATTTCTTTAAATTGCCAGAACCAATAATTAATAAAGCTGGATGCAATCTTTCATTTGCTGGGTTAAAAACAGCTGTATTAAGGGAGGCTAAAAAAATAAATGGAAATGAAAAATTAAAATATAATCTAGCAGCATCTTTTCAAAATACTATTAATAAAATTCTACATAAAAAAACTAAAATAGCGATTCAAGAATTTAAAATTAAAACTAAGAAAAAAAAAGTTGAATTAATTGTTGCTGGTGGAGTAGCTGCAAACAAATCAATTAGAGAAAATTTAACAAATTTATCAAATGAGATGAATTGTAAAACTATTTATCCCGATCCAAAATTCTGTGGAGATAATGCAGCTATGATAGCCTGGGCAGGGATAAAAAGATTTAAAAAAAATTTAATCGATAATATCGACGTTTCAGCAAAATCTAGATGGCCGCTCGATGGTAATGCTCCATACATGAAAGGTCCTGGTTTAAAACTTTAATGGATTATTGGCTGCTTAAATCTGAACCAGATGTCTGGTCAATATCACAACAAAAAAAAGCAGGTTCAAAAGGGGCTGCTTGGGACGGTGTTAGAAACTATCAAGCTAGAAATAATCTAAAGAAAATGAAAGTAGGAGATCTTTGTTTTTTCTATCACTCAAACATCGGGAAAGAAATTGTAGGGATTGTTAAGGTTATAAAAAAAGCTTTTCCAGATAAAACTGACAAAAAAAAGAGGTTTGTGGCTGTTCAGGTTAGGTTTGTTAAAGAATTTATTTATCCAATTTCATTAGAAAAAATTAAAAAAAACAAGGCTATTTCTCATATACCTCTTGTTAAGCAAAGTAGACTATCGGTCATGCCAATAGATTATAAAAGCTGGAAAATTATATATAAGATGGGTAAGATCAGAGAAAT
>CACGGD010000004.1 GCA_902572605.1 uncultured Pelagibacteraceae bacterium
AGCGCCTGACTTCGGATCAGGAGGTTGAGGGTTCAAATCCTTCCGGGCGCACCAAACATTAAGCAATCCATTTTTTTAATTTGTCTTTATTTTCTAGAATATATTTTGGAAAAGAAGAATCAAAATCTACTTTTTTTAAAGTATAACCTCTTTCAAAAATATCTTGTCCTTTTTCAATTTTTAAGTTTATATTTTCTTCATTTACAATATTAGATTTATTAAATTCTCCATGAGCAAATGATTTTATTTTTTTAGATATATTCTCTGGGGATTGAAGATAAGCAAAATGCCATCCTCCATTTTGAATTATTTGTAAGTTTCTTACTTTATCAATTCTCCAAAAAGGGTATTCTTTAAATTTTAAATTTCTCAGCCATTGTGGAGACTTAAAATTTTTTTTTAGACAAATCTTTGACCCATGCCAATTGTTTTCTTTTAAATTAAGAAAGTTCAGTTTGTACATAAACATTTTTTGAGAAAATACAGCGTATTTACTCTTATTATATTCGTTAAGTTTTTTTAGATCAGGTATCTCATCTACATCAGATAGAATAATTAAATCTTCATCATTGGCTTTTTCTAGACCTTTCATAATAGAGTTTCTCTGATGCTGTTCTACTAAGGACTCACCACCCTTATGAGGTCTTTTTATTTTTTCTGGAGTATCATCTACAACAATGTAATTTATTTTATTTCTAAACTTTTTATATTTACCAATATCAAAGTGTAATTTTTTTGGCTTACCTTGATGATTAACAGTAGACTCAACTATTATAAATTCATCTACAAAATCATTTAAGATATTAAATCTCAAATCAGCTATATGATCTTCATTAAAATATTGGAAGCAGTCAAAAATTGCCATATATTTAATTAAAATACCTATCTTCAATGTTCATATAATATTCAGGGTATTTTAAATTTAGGATTTTAGATATTTCTTTCAAAAGAGTTATTTGTCCAGAAATAAGCATTAAACTAATAAATTCTTTTTCTTTTTGAAGGATTAAAGTTTTTCCAGACTCCATTAAAAAATTTGGTATAAAAACCATATCCATTTCTACTGGAGTTCTAGTAGCGTGAGACCCTATTTTTTTCCAGTCAGATACCATATAACCTAATTTATATAGAAGGTCAGTTACTTCTGTCCATTTAGGTTCTTTCTTATACATAGGAAATATCTGAACTTCACATTTTATGATTAGCGGCCTAAAATTTTCCAAACCTTTTAGAATCTCCAATTCAGCCCCTTGAGTATCGATCTTTAAATAATCCAAGGTATTTATATTTAACTCTTTTAGACTTGAAGAAATAGTATCGCATTCGACCATTTCAGTTTTTTTTATATCAAAGAGATGAAAATCTTTTTCTTTAAAACCATAAATAGTTAAAGAATTTTTATCAGGTTCATACATTGAAGAACTTTGTGGCCGTTTATTTAAAACATAGAGTTTTCTAATTTCTTTAGAACTCCAAAGACCTTTATTAATAATGTGTTTACTTTCAGAATTTTTTAAAGAGTCTTTCAATGGATCAACTAAGATAGACTCAAAATATTTGTTGTATTTTTCTGGAAAAAATTTATCAGAATTAAAACCTCCTTGGGCTCCTACGTCTAAACCAACTAGTTTTCTATTTTTGAGCAATAAATCAATGTCTTTTTGAAAATTGTAAGAGTTATTTGCATTGAATTGTTTGTCAGTAAAAAAATTTATTACTCTTGTATTTGCTTTAAACAATTGAAGGAATTTGTATAAAAATGGTAGTATTAATTTTATTATACTTATTCTTATTTTCCTTAAAAACATAAAAAATTTTTTATTTTTTTGTAAATGTTGCTATTCCGATTTTTTTACCTTTAATTACGGATGAAGAACAATGTAGATGAGTTCTATCAAAAATCAACATAGATCCAACCTCCCATTCATAAATTAGCTCTACTTCTAAACCTTTTAAATTATCTATGTTTTCATGATTTAAGTATTTTTCGTGAATCTTTTTATCAAAAGGTTTATCACCATATAGTTTTAAATGTTCAGATGACCTTTTGTTTTGTCCATAGCTTAAATCTTTTTTTTTTAATTCTTCAGGATCTTGTGTAAAATTTGTTGATCCTTCATAAAATCTATTTTTAAAAATAACTGTACTACCAACTGGTGACAATGGGATTAAGCTTTGTTTGTATACTTGACTTTTCGGCTCAAAACCAGCATCTACATGCAAACCAATTGGAGCATAACTCTCTTGTATCAGACCATATATATCTTTACCATTTTCATCTTGAAGATTATCCATTTGGAAATCTCCGATTTCCTTTTTAAGTCTTTCACAAAATAATTTTTCTAATTTTTTGTTATAACCCTGAAGCCATCTTTTTTTTATTACATTTTGTTTTTTGTTGTGAACAGTGGTAGGAAGATTTTTATATAAATTTAAAAATTCTTCGATTTCTTCTTTATTATATAAATTCTTTATTATCTTTGGAGCAGACTCAAGTTTTTTTATTTCTTCGATTTTTTCACGCATTTTATATTATTCACCCATGTTAATTAATGTCCCTCTTTGCTTGGCTCCAAAATAAGAGGTATAAAAAATTATAACACCTAAAATGAAATAAACTATAGATATAGATATTGATTTAATTATGTCGAAATAATTTACAGTATTATTTAATAGAATATTTCTCATTTCTTCAAATATATGAACCAAAGGAAGAGCTTTTGCTATAATTTGTAAAGAATTGGGTAATATTTCTATTGGATAATAGATGCAACCCAAAGGAGCTAAAAAAAATAAACTTGCCCAAGCAATGTTCTCGAAAGAAGGACCAAATCTTAATAATCCTGAAGTTACCAAAAGTCCCAAAGTAACTCCAAAAAGATATAAAGGTAATAACAAGAATAATAGAGGCAAACCAAGCTTAAAAACTGAAACGCCGAAAAGAGGTATCGCTAAAATTGCAGCAGGAACTAAACCGATTAGCGCTCTCAAAATTGCGGTCAAAGTAAGAGATGTAATTATTTCACTTATTTTAATTGGCGCAATAAACAGATTTGTAAAATTCCTACTCCAAATTTCTTCCAAAAACATCATATTGAAACTTATACTAACTCTAAACAAGAAGTCATATAATATTGCAGCGGTTAAAATAATACCTACCGTGTTACTATAATACTCTGAGCTTAAAGTAAAAAATTTAGATATAAAACCCCAGAGAAAAATTTGTACAGTCGGCCAATAAACTAAATCAATAATTCTAGGTAAAGAGTTACTTATAAGATAAATATGTCTTAATCCCAAAGCATAAATCTTATTGAAGTTCATCTTTACTCCTGGCTAGTTTGAGAAATGTTTCTTCAAGATTATTTCTTCCATGTTTTTTTATTATTTCTTTACAAGTTCCTCGATCTATAATTTTTCCTTTCTTCATCATTATTATACTGTCACAAAGTCTTTCAACTTCGTTCATATTGTGAGAAGCAAGAAGTATAGTAACTTGATTTTTTAATTTATACTCTTGAATATAGCTTCTCACAAAATCACCAATGTCAGGGTCTAAACTTGCGGTTGGTTCATCTAAAAACAATATTTCTGGTTTATTAATTAACGATTTGGCTAAGGATACTCGATTTTTTTGTCCAGATGAGAGTTCACCAGTTTTTCTATTAAAAAAATCTTTAATATTTAAATCTTCAGATACTTCTAGTATACGTTTGTTCAAATTTTTTACTCCATACAATCTTCCATAAACTTCTAAATTTTGTTTTACTGTAAGTTTTTTGGGTAATTCAATATATGGGGAGGCAAAATTTATTCGAGCTAATATGTCATCTCTTTTTAAAGAGTCTAAATTTTTATTATCTATAATTATTTCACCTTCTGAGGGTTTAATTAGACCAAGCATCATACCAATTGATGTAGTTTTTCCACAACCGTTTGGCCCTAATAAGCCAACAGTTTTATTTTTTTCGATGTGAAAATTAATATTATCAACCGCCAAATTTTTTTTGAAAAATTTAGAAAGATTTTTAATTTGAATAAACATTTAATTTGCTGCTCTTTTTAATCGATCATTTATTGCAATACCCGGTCCTTGGTTTGGTATTTTCATAACATAGATCTTTTTAAATCCTTGTTTTTTTATTTTTCTGAAAGTTTTGTATAAATTAGATGCGGCTTCTTTCAAGTCTGATTTTTTACTCAGGTTAAAACAATTTTTATTATTCTTATATTTATTCCCAAAAGTTATGAATGCATGTTTTTTAATAAAGGTTTTTTGATTTAAAAATATAGGGATTCCAGGTGAATAGTGTTTTTTTAGCATACCTGGAGATTTAAGCTTTGAATTTTTTTTTCTGATACTTACTTTTAAAAATCTATTAATAATTTCAGGTCCAATAATCCCAGGTCTTAGAATTTTAGGATTTCTGGTTAAATCTATAACTGTTGACTCAATCCCAATTTTTGAGTCTCCTCCATTAATAATTACTTTAATATTTTTTCTAAATTCATCTGCTACATCTCTAGCATTAACTGGACTTATATTTGTAAATAAATTAGCACTAGGCATAGCTAAAGGAAAATTAATTTTTTTTAAAACTGATCTTACTATTCGATGGCTTGGGAACCTTATAGCAAGAGTATTTAAATTAGCTGTAACAGAAGACTTAATTTTTGATTTCTTTTTTTTTTTTAAAACAAATGTAATTGGACCGGGGCAAAATTTTTTGTACAACTTAAAGAAATTTTCATTAAAGATCACATCATTCTTTGCATCCTTATGATTAAAATAATGAACTATTAGTGGATTAAATTTGGGTCTTTTTTTTAATTTATATATTTTATTCACTGATTTTTTTGAATATGCATTTCCAGCTAGGCCATAAACTGTTTCAGTAGGCAATCCTACAACATTTCCCTTTTTTAAATAAGCAACAGATTTAAGTAGTGTTTTTTTGTTAAAAGGAAATATATTTGAATAGATATTTTTCATAATGTTATTATTATAAGAATAATGAAAAACGAAAATATTCCAGCTGACGTTAAAAGTAAATCATTAAAAGAAGCAAGAGATGAAATTAACGATATTTTAAATAAACTGGAAAGCAAAGAGACAGATTTAGCTAGTTCAATTGATGATTACAAAAGATTGATCCAGTTAAATAATCATATCGACATATTATTTAAGAAAAAAGTTAAAGAAATTTCATCAATTACTAAACAATTGAAAAAAAATGATAAAAAATAAATTAATTAAAAATGCCAGAAAAATAGACAAGTTTTTAATTAATTATCTTAATAAACAAGAAAGGTCTTTATTAATTAATCCAATGAAGTATGGAGTTATATCTGGAGGAAAAAAAATTAGATCTACAGTTATACTAAGTGCAGGTAAAATATTTAACGTAGATCAAAAAAAATTGATAAATATTTGTGCTGCCGTAGAATGTATTCATTCATATTCTTTAATTCATGATGATCTTCCTTGTATGGATGATGATTTAATAAGGAGAGGAAAAGCATCGACACATATCAAATTTGGAGAAGCATCTGCGGTATTGGCAGGTAACTCTTTATTAACTTTAGCATTTGAAATAATTGCTGATAAAAACTATTTTATCAATCCTAATTCAAAAAATGAAATCATAAAATCTTTAGCTTTTTGTTCTGGGCACACAGGAATTGCAGGAGGTCAGGAGCTCGATCTAAAATTTGAAAATAAAAAAAAAAATATAAAACAAATAATAGCTATGCAAAAGAAAAAAACAGGAAAATTATTTAATTTTTGTCTTTATGCTGTAGCAGTGCTTGCAAAAAAAAGTAATAAACAAAAAAAATTTTTAAGTATTTTAGGAGAAGAAATTGGGCTTTTGTTTCAGTTTGCAGATGATTTTTTAGATGTAAAAGGATCAAAGAAATTAGTTGGCAAACCAATAAAAAAAGATAATAAAAAAGGAAAATCAACATTAATTAATTTAATGGGATATGAAAAAGCTCATAATTATGCAAATAACTTGAAGAAAAAGATATTGCTTAAATTAAGAAAACATGGAAAAAAAGCTAAAGATTTATCAGATACAATAGAATTTATACTTGGTAGAAACTTTTAATGACTAAATTAATTAGACAAATAAATTTTCCTTCGGATTTAAGAAAATTTAAGAAAGATCAACTTAAAAAAATCTCAGATGAGCTAAGAGAAGAGTTGATAGATGCAGTCTCTGAAACTGGAGGACATCTTGGAGCTGGTTTGGGTGTTGTAGAATTAACAGTAGCTTTGCATTATGTCTTTGATACCCCTAAAGATAAACTAGTTTGGGATGTTAGTCACCAATGCTATCCACACAAAATTATAACTGGAAGAAAAGATAGAATTAAGACACTTAGAAAAGGAGGAGGTTTATCTGGATTTACCAAAAGATCTGAGAGTGAATACGACCCGTTTGGTGCAGCTCACAGTTCTACTTCTATTTCTTCAACGCTTGGAATTGCAGTAGCTAAAAAATTATCAAATAATAATAATAATGTAGTTGCAGTTATAGGCGATGGAGCAATGAGCGCAGGTATGGCTTATGAAGCTATGAATAATGCTGGGGCGTTAAAGTCTAAACTTATAGTTGTTCTTAATGATAATGATATGTCAATTGCAAAGCCAGTAGGTGCTATGAGTAAGTACTTAGCAAAACTTTTATCTGGTAAATTATATTTTAGTCTCAGAGAAACAATAAAAATGGTTATCTCTGCTTTTTCAAAAAGATTTAGTCAAAAAGCTGGTAAGGCTGAAGATTTATTGAGAGGAATAGTTACAGGCGGAACTTTATTTAGTGAATTAGGCTTTTATTATATTGGTCCTGTAGATGGACATGATGTTGATAATTTAGTTCAAATATTTGAAAATGTTAAAAATTCAAATCATGAAGGTCCAATATTAATCCATGTTAGAACTCAAAAAGGAAAAGGTTATAAACCAGCTGAAGAATCAGGCGATAAATACCATGGAGTTTCTAAATTTAATATAGCTACAGGTGAGCAGAGTAAGTCTCAATCTAATGCTCCTTCATACACAAAAGTTTTCGCTGAAACTTTAATTAAACATGCAGAACAAGACACTAAAATTATTGGAATTACTGGAGCTATGCCTTCAGGAACAGGATTAAATTTATTTGAAAAAAAATTCCCTGATCGAACCTTTGATGTTGGAATAGCAGAACAGCATGCTGTAACTTTTGCTGCAGGTCTGGCAACAGAGGGATACAAGCCTTATGCTGCAATTTATTCTACTTTTCTTCAAAGAGCTTATGATCAAGTTGTCCATGATGTAGCTATTCAATCATTACCTGTAAGATTTGCAATAGACAGAGCAGGACTCGTTGGTGCAGATGGACCAACACATGCAGGTTCATTTGATATTACTTACTTATCTACTTTACCTAATTTTGTTGTTATGGCTGCTAGCGATGAGTCAGAATTAGTAAAAATGATTAACACTTCAGTCCATATAAATGACAGGCCAACAGCATTTAGATATCCTCGAGGAAATGGGATAGGAGTTGAAATACCTTCAATTAATGAACTTCTAGAAATTGGAAAAGGTAGAATTATAAAAGAAGGGAAAAAGGTTGCAATTTTAAATTTTGGAACAAGGTTAGAAGAATGTAAGAAGGCATCGGAAATCTTGTCAAAAAAAGGAATTGACATTACAATTCTTGACGCAAGGTTTGCTAAGCCTTTAGATAAAAAATTAATAATGGAAGCTGCAAATAATCATGAAGTTTTAATCTCAATAGAAGAAGGCTCAATCGGTGGATTTGGTTCTCATGTAATGCAATTTTTATCTGATAGAGGAGTATTTGATAAGGGATTAAAATTTAGATCGATGATCTTGCCAGATTTATTCATTGATCAAGATACCCCAGAAAAAATGTACGAAAAAGCAGGGTTAGATAGTTTATCAATAGCTAATAAAGTTCAAGAAACCTTAAATTCTAATATTGTTTTAGCTAAGAATAAAAGTAAGTTATCTAATTAACCGCACTGAGCTCGATCCATTAACAAATGATCGAGTAAAACACAACTTATCATTGCTTCACCAATAGGAACTGCTCTAATTCCTACACAAGGATCATGTCTTCCTTTTACAGAAATTTTTGTATTTTTACCTTTTTTATCTATTGTCTGTCTGCTAGTTAAAATTGAAGAAGTTGGTTTAACAGCAAAAGATGCGACTATATCTTGACCAGAAGAAATTCCACCTAAAATTCCTCCTGCGTGATTAGTTTTGAATTTAATTTTATTAGAATTTTTTCTAATTTCATCAGAATTTTCTTCTCCACTTAAAAAAGCAGCGTTCATTCCTGATCCAATATTAACTCCTTTAACAGCATTGATACTCATAAGAGCAGCAGCGATATCAGTATCTAATTTTGAATAAATAGGTGCACCTAATCCAACTGGAATTCCAGATGCTCTCAATTCTATTACTGCCCCACAAGAAGAACCTGCTTTTCTTACAGCTAAAAGATATTCTTCCCACAATTTTACCGACTGCTTATCTGGGCAGAAAAAAGGATTTTTTCTTATTTCAGAGTCTTTCCAATTTTGTTTGTCACAAGACATTAATCCCAGCTGAGTTACCGCTCCAATTACTTTAAATTTTTTTCCTATAATTTTTTTTAAAACTATTTTGGCCACCGCTCCAGCTGCTACCCTACAAGCTGTTTCTCTTGCAGATTGTCTTCCTCCACCTCTAAAATCTCTAATACCATATTTTTTAAAATATGTGTAATCAGCATGTCCAGGTCTAAATTTATTTTTGATAGACTCGTAATCTCTAGATTTTTTATCTTCGTTATGAATTATAATACTGATTGGTGTTCCCGTAGTCTTTCCTTCAAAGATTCCTGAGAGAATAATCACTTTGTCCGACTCTTTTCTCTGAGTGGTGAATTTTGATTGTCCTGGTCTTCGTCTATCCATGTCTTTTTGGATATCTTTTTCAGATATAGGGATATTTGGAGGACACCCGTCAATTACACAGCCAATAGCCGGACCATGGGATTCTCCCCATGTAGTAAATCTAAATATTTTTCCAAAAGTATTAAAAGACATAGTTATTTAATGTATAAATTATTTTATAGAATATATGAATCAAAAAAATGGCAAAAATTCACTTGGAATAGATAGTTGCTTCGAGGAAGCAGAAAATCCTATCGATTTGTTCAAAAAATGGTTTTCTGAAGCTGAGAAGAGAGAAATAAATGATCCTAATGCTGTTGCAGTAGCATCTTCTGACAAAGACAATCAACCAAATGTGAGAATGGTTTTACTTAAAGGATTAAGTGATAAAGGTTTTGTTTTTTATACAAATTTTAATAGCAAAAAGGGAAGTGAACTAAAGAATAATCAGAAAGCTTCAATGTGTTTTCATTGGAAGAGTTTAAGAAGGCAGGTAAGAATATTAGGAAAAGTTGAAGAAGTCACAGCTAAGGAAGCCGATGTTTATTATAATTCAAGACCTTATAAAAATAAAATTGGTGCATGGGCTTCTTCTCAATCTCAAGTACTAGATAAGAGAGAAACTTTTTTAGAAAATATAAAAAAATTTGAAAAACAATATCCAGATGAAAAAAATATTCCAAGGCCACCTCATTGGTCAGGATGGAGATTGATACCAAAAGAAATTGAATTTTGGTTAGATGGAGAAGGCAGAATTCACGAAAGATTAAATTACAAAAGATCTAATGGTAAATGGAGTAAAGAACTTCTTTATCCTTAAAAAGATCTATTTAGACTAAAGCTTGTTAAGTTTTGTAAAATTCTTTTTTCTTCATTATCAGGAAAAATACCTAAAGAGTCATAAGATACATTCACAAAATATTCAGCTCTTTTTAAGCTTGCTTCAATTGCTTTATATTTATTAATCAAAGCCAAAGTTTCACTAAAATCATCTTCATTTCTTTTATCTTTTTTTAAAATTTCAGATAAAAAATTCCTTTCTTCTTCATTACCTTTTTGAAATATTATGATTAAAGGAAGAGTTACTTTTCCTTCGAAAAAATCTTTACCAATTTCTTTTCCAAAAAATTTATCTTTTCCATAATAATCAAGAGCATCATCTGCTATCTGGAACGCAAGACCCAGATTTTTTCCATAAGACTCTAAAGCTTTTTTTTCTTTATTATTAACTTTTGCAATACATGCTCCTGTTTTTGTCGCTGCTGAAAAAAGCGAGGCTGTTTTAAAATTGATAATATCTATATATGTATCCTCTAGAAGATCTGCTTCTCCTTTATGTTGGAGTTGTAAAACTTCACCTTGGGCAATTTTAGCTGAAGTAGAAGATAATAACTTCAAAACTTCTAAATCTCCATCTTCAACCATGATTTCAAAACACCTGCTTAAAAGATAGTCACCAACTAATATTGAAGATTGATTGCCCCAAATTGAATTAGTAGTTTTTACCCCTCTTCGCAAAGAACTTTCATCAATCACATCATCATGCAATAATGTTGCTGAATGAATAAGTTCCACACAAGCAGCTAAATTAATATCCCGATCTCCCAGTTCATAACCAGATAATTTAGCTGAGCCTAAAGTTAAAAGTGCCCTTAATCTTTTGCCCCCAGATTTAAGATGATGCTCGGACATTTTTTCAATTAAGTTTACATCACTCTTTAATTTAAACTGTACTAAATTCTCTACTTTTTCTAATTTAGCTCCTACTAGGTTTTTGAGCTCTAAGTAGGCCGAATTTGCAGATTTTTTTAAAGGAATTACTGAACCCATATCTGTAAATTATAATTGATTTTCATAATAATAAATTTTTAAATCAAACCCTGGTGACGCACCCACAATTCAACTAGAAGTAGCGTAATAAAACAATTAAAATTTAAATTTTTGCTGTTATAAGAATAATTGCGACTATCAAAAAAATATGTTTTCGATTTTCAAAAAAAAAACAGTAGTGCCTCATGTGAGGCTAACAGGAATTATTGGCTCTGCAGGTCGATTTAAACAAGGCATGGAATTAGCTAATCAAAGGGATATATTAAAAAAAGCTTTTTCAGTTAAAAAAATTTCACATGTAGCTATTTCTATAAATTCACCAGGAGGTTCACCTGTTCAATCGCATTTAATTTACAGCTATATAAGGGAGCTTGCTGATAAAAAAAAAGTAAAAGTCTTAATTTTTGCAGAAGATGTTGCTGCTTCAGGGGGTTACTTTATTGCGTGCGCAGGAGATGAAATATTTGCAAACTCAAGTTCAATAATTGGTTCCATTGGAGTTATATCAGCTTCATTTGGTTTTAAAGATTTAATCCAAAAGATCGGAGTTGAGAGAAGAGTTTACACAGCAGGAAAAAATAAAAGCACTTTAGATCCTTTTGTAGAAGAAAAAGAAGAAGACGTAAAAAGATTGAAAAATATCCAATTAGAGCTCCATTCTGATTTTATAAAAATTGTTGAGACTAGTCGGGGATCAAAATTGAAAGATCCAGAAAAAAATAATATTTTTACAGGAGAATTTTGGACAGGTAAATCGGCTTTAAGATTGGGTTTAATAGATGGCATTGGAAATGCTGATCAAGTGCTTAAAGAAAAATTTGGAGATAAAGTTATTATCAAAAACTTTGAAAAACGAAAAGGTTTTTTAGCAAAAAAACTCTCATCTTCAATTTCTGATCCTTTTGATAAAATTATAGATAATTTAGAAGAAAAATCAATGTGGCAAAGATTTGGTTTATAAATGCCAAAAAAAAAAAAATTAAAATTTTTATCTTTCCAAGAAATAATAATGAATTTACAAAAATTCTGGGGAAAATATGGGTGTATAATTCTTCAACCTTACGATCTAGAAGTTGGAGCTGGTACATTTCATCCAGCAACAACTTTAAGATCCTTAGGTTCTAAACCTTGGAAAGCAGCTTACGTACAACCCTCAAGAAGACCAACAGATGGAAGATATGGAGAAAATCCAAATAGATTACAACATTACTATCAGTATCAAGTTATTATTAAACCTTCTCCAGATAATATTAAACAAACCTATTTAAAAAGTTTATCTGCAATTGGCATCGATGTTAAAAATCATGACATACGTTTTGTTGAAGATGATTGGGAAAGTCCTACGTTAGGTGCTGCTGGATTGGGTTGGGAAGTTTGGTGTGACGGAATGGAAATAACTCAATTTACTTATTTTCAACAAATGACTGGAATAGAATGCAAGCCCGTTCCAGTTGAAATGACTTATGGTTTAGAAAGATTGTGCATGTTTGTTCAAGGAAAAAAGAATGTTTTTGATCTTGATTGGAATAATGAAGGAGTAAAATATAAAGATGTATTTTATCAAGCTGAAAAGGAATTTTCCGCGTACAATTTTGAATTTGCTAATACTGCAACTTTATTAAACAATTTTGAGTCCACCGAGATTGAATGCAAATCTTTATTAGATAAAAAACTTTCTTTACCCGCCTATGATCAATGCTTAAAGGCAAGCCATATATTTAATATACTAGATGCTAGAGGAGTAATTGGTGTTGCTGAAAGAACTGGTTATATAAATAGAATAAGAGAATTGGCAAAAGGATGTGGAGCACTTTGGTTAAGTACACAAATATAATAAATTATGTCTGAATTTCTGCTTGAACTTTATAGTGAAGAAATACCGCCTCAACTTCAAATTAATGCTAGAACTCAACTTAAACAATTAATTGAGAAATCTTTTGAAGATGAAGGAATTAAATACAATGAATGTTTGGAGTATTCTAGCCCAACTAGATTAAGTATCTGTATAAAAGGCCTTCCAGAAAAGATTAAAATTAAAGTAAAAGAAATTAAAGGGCCCAAGGTAGGAGTTTCTGAAAATATTCTTCAAGGGTTCACAAAGTCTCACAATGTTTCTGATAAAGATCTTTTAAAAAAACAAACTGAAAAAGGTGAATTTTACTTTATAAAAATTCCAGAAAAAAAACTTCTAGTTAAAGATTTGTTAATTGATATTTTGCCAAAAATTATTTCGTCAATTAGTTGGAAAAAGTCTATGAAATGGTCAACAACTAACTTGGTGTGGGGAAGACCCCTCAGATCTATATTTGCTATATTTAATGGCAAAAAACTACCTTTCAAGTATCAACATTTAGAGTCCAAAGAACACATTGTTGTAGAACAAGATTTGATAAAAAAATCTCAAAAAATTAAAAATATTAAAGAGTATTTTTCATTTCTCAGAAAGAATAAAATTGTCCTTGATCAAAATGAAAGACAAAAAATAATATTAAAAAGATTTAGCTCAGTTTCTAAATCAAAAAACTATAAGGAACAATATAATCAGCGTCTTTTAGAGGAAGTGGTGAATATTGTCGAAGACCCAAATGTGATATTAGTTAATTTTGATAAAAACTATTTAAAAATCCCTGAAGAAATAATTATTTCTACTCTTGAAAAACATCAAAGATACTTTCCCATCTTTGATAACCGAGAAAGATTAACTAATTATTTTTTTGTAGTGGCTAACAAGAAAGATGAGAAAAAACTTATCACTGAAGGAAATAAAAGAGTTGTAGAAGCGAGACTTTCAGATGCTAAATTTTTTTGGGAAAAAGATAGATCTAAGAATCTTATAAAACAAATAGCTAATCTTAAAAATATTACTTTCTATGAAAAAATTGGAACAATTTATGACAAGACTCAAAGAATTAGAAATCTAGCAGGCTTACTTTCTGATGAATTAAATATTAATAAAGAAAAAGTTCAGGTAGCTGCATCAATTTCAAAATCAGATTTATGTTCAGATTTGGTTTCTGAATATCCAGAATTACAAGGTGTGATGGGAAAATATTTTGCATTAGCTCAAGGTTTTGACGAGGATGTTGCAAATTCTGTAAGCGAACATTATCTTCCTATAGGTTTAACTTCTCGAGTACCAAAGAAACCCTTTAGTTATTCAATTTCTATTGTAGATAAAGTAGATACTTTAGTTGGTTTTTTTCTTATAAATGAAAAACCTACCAGCTCGAAAGATCCTTTCGCACTCAGAAGATCAGCAATAGGTTTATTAAGAATTATTATTGAAAATAAATTATCTATTAAATTAAGAGAAATCATTAATTATTCAATTAGACTTTATGAAGAACAAGGAGTTGAAATAAAAAATGAAAATACAGAAATAGAATTACTTAATTTTTTAAAAGAAAGAATGAGAAATATTTTAAAACTAAAAAATATAAAAATTGATATAATTGAAGCCTCAATTAGTTCTCATAGTGATGATAATTTCTTAGATCTCCATAAAAAAAATCTTTTGATGAACAAATATATCAATAAAGATGTAGGAATGAATGCTATTAGTTCATATAAAAGAGCGTCTAACATTACTGATAAAGTTGAGAAAGAAATTATTGGAAGACCAGATGTGATCCTTTTTAGAACAGAAGAAGAGAAAATACTATTCGAGAAGATAAATGAAATACGAAAAGCTTTTACTGTCAAAGAAAGCAATAAAGATTATGAAAACTTATTAATTAAGCTATCTGAAACAAAACAGTTTACAGATAATTTTTTTGACAATGTAGTTGTAAATGATGAAAATCAAGATATTAAGAACAATAGATTAGAACTATTGAAAATGTTTTGTAACACGTTTAATAACTTTATTAATTTTTCTAAATTAGAAGGTATCTAATGGCAAAAGTAATATTTGGTTTTGATGATAAATCAGCAAAAAAGCTGAAAAATAAAAAAAACATATTAGGTGGCAAGGGAGCTAACCTTGGTGAGATGGGTAGATTAGGTTTACCCGTTCCTCCTGGTTTTACAATATCTACTAATGTATGTGATATCTTTTATAAAAATAAAAAAAAACTACCTAATAAGATAGTTAAAAATATTGAATTAGAATTAAAGAAAGTCGAAAAGAAAACAAAAAAGAAATTTGGTGATTTAAAAAACCCATTACTTGTTTCGGTAAGATCTGGCGCAAGAGTTTCTATGCCGGGTATGATGGATACAATATTAAATCTTGGCCTCAACGATAAGACAGTAGAGGCTCTAAGAAAAAAAACATTAAACGGTAGATTTGCTAAAGATAGCTACAGAAGATTTATTCAAATGTATAGCAATGTGGTTTTAGGCATCCAAGGACATTTATTTGAAGAATTAATTGATAATTATAAACTTACTAAAGGAGTTTTATTAGATACAGATCTTGATGAAAGTGATTGGGATGGATTGATTAAAAATTTTAAAGAATTAGTGAAAAAAGAAAAAAAAATTAATTTTCCTCAAGATGTTAAACAACAACTTTATGGAGCTATAAATGCTGTTTTTTTATCTTGGGAAAGTCAAAGAGCTAAAACTTATAGAAAGTTAAATCAAATTCCTGATCATTGGGGAACAGCAGTAAATGTTCAGGCTATGGTTTTTGGCAATATGGGGAAAGATTGCTCTACTGGAGTAGCCTTTACTCGTAATCCTTCAACGGGAGAAAAATTATTTTTTGGAGAATTTTTAGTCAATGCTCAAGGAGAAGATGTAGTTGCTGGAACAAGAACACCTCAATACATTTCAAAAAAAGCTAAATTAGACTCAGGATCAAAAGAACTTTCAATGGAAGAAGTTATGCCTAAAGTTTACCAACAACTTGTAAAAGTTTTTGTCAAACTAGAAAAACATTATCGAGACATGCAAGATATTGAGTTTACTGTAGAGAATAAAAAATTATGGATGCTTCAAACAAGATCTGGAAAAAGGACGGCTAAAGCCGCAATTAAAATTGCAGTAGATATGGTTAAAGAAAAACTTATTTCAAAAAAAGAAGCAATATTAAGAATTGATCCAAATACTCTCGATACCTTATTACATCCAACTTTAGATGAGAAAGTTAAAAAAGAAATTATTGCTTCTGGTTTACCAGCATCACCTGGAGCGGCAAGTGGAAAAGTTGTTTTTACAGCAGATGAAGCTGAGAGACTTAATGGAATGATGCAAGACACAATATTAGTTAGATTAGAAACTTCACCAGAAGATATTCACGGTATGCACGCTGCAAAAGGGATTTTAACAGCAAGAGGAGGAATGACAAGTCACGCTGCAGTAGTTGCTAGAGGAATGGGAAGACCTTGTGTATCTGGGTCAAGTGAGATCACAATTGATTATGAAACTAAACAATTTAAAGCTGGCAATGAAATTATAAAGGAAGGAGATACCATAACCATTGATGGAGGGAGTGGAAAAGTTATGAAAGGTTTAGTTCCTACAGTCCAGCCTGAAATATCGGGTTACTTTTCTACAATTATGAAATGGGCCGATGAATTTAGAAAATTACGGGTAAGAACTAACGCGGAAACTGAAGCTGACAGCAAGACAGCTAGAGAATTTGGAGCCGAAGGCATTGGTCTTTGTAGAACAGAACATATGTTTTTTGATGAAGAGAGAATTCTATCAGTAAGACAAATGATTTTATCTAGATCTATAGAGGATAGAAACCATGCGTTGTCAAAGCTTTTGCCTCATCAAAAAGAAGATTTTAAAAAAATATTTAAAGTAATGTCCAGTCTACCAGTGACAGTAAGGCTATTAGACCCACCATTGCATGAGTTTTTGCCAAAAGCAGAGAAAGATATAGAGGAGGTTGCAAGATCTTTAAACTTATCATCTAGGGAAATTAAAGATAGGATTGCTGAACTTCACGAGGAAAATCCAATGCTAGGTCACAGAGGGTGCAGACTTGGAATTTCATTTCCAGAAATTTATGAGATGCAATGCGAAGCTATATTTGAAGCATTAGTTGAGCTAAAGAAAGAAAAAACAAAATCAGCGTTTGTTGAAATAATGATACCATTAGTATCAACAGAGACAGAGTTAAAAATTTTAAGAGCTTTAGTAAAAAGAATAGCTAAAAAAATTGAGCTGAAAAATAAAACTAAATTAGATTACATTGTTGGAACAATGATAGAATTACCTAGAGCAGCTTTACAAGCCAAATCAATTTCAAAACATGCTGATTTTTTTAGTTTCGGCACTAACGATTTAACACAAACTACATTTGGTATTAGCCGGGATGACTCAGGTAAATTTTTAAATGATTATATAGATAATAAAATTTTTGAAATTGATCCATTTGTAAGTATTGACCAAAATGGAGTAGGTGAATTAGTTGAGCTAGCTTCTTCTAGAGGTAGAAAAACAAATAAAAAACTCAAACTAGGGATATGTGGCGAACACGGTGGAGATCCAAAGAGTATTGAATTTTGTTCAAGAAATGGTTTGAATTATGTTTCTTGCTCACCGTTCAGAGTTCCAGTTGCAAGATTAGCAGCAGCTCAAGCCGAGCTAAGAAGATAATTCTAAGCTAAAATCAAAAGATTTAGCACTATGTGTTATAGCTCCTACTGATATTCTATTAATTCCAGTGCTTGAAATTTTCTTAATATTTTTAAGGGTGGCATTTCCAGAATACTCAGTCTCATATTTATTTTTACAAATTTTTAAACATTTTTTTAATTGTTTTGGACTCATATTATCAAATAAAATTCTTTTGAATTTTATACCTAAAACTTGATTTAGTTGTTTTGAGTTTTCTACTTCAACTGTAACCAACTTTTTTGTTTTAATAGCTTTTCTGATTAATTTTTTTAAATTATTTTCAGTATTTATATGATTATCTTTAATTAATATCTCATCACTTAAATTATAACGATGATTATATCCACCACCTTTTTCTACAGCGTATTTTTCTAACAATCTGAGATTCGGTGTAGTTTTGCGAGTACAGCATATTTTGCATTTATTATTTACTTTTTTTACAAATAGATTGGTAAAAGTGGCTATACCTGAGGCATGATTAAGAAAATTTAAAGCAGTCCTCTCAGCAATTAAAATTGTTTTTGTCTTAGCTTTTATTTCAGCAATAACTTTGTTTTTTTTAACCTTTGTTCCATCCTCTATATTTGATTTAAAACTAGACTCGCTACCAGTCAATTTAAAGGCTGCTTTACAAAAAGCTAGCCCAGCAATTACTCCATTTTGTTTTGCAATAATTTTTGCTTTTGTTTTTTTATTTTTAAAACTTATTAACTTAGTTGTGATATCGCCTCCAGGTTTCAAATCTTCATTTAAAGCCTTCTTAACAACAGAATTAATATATTTTTGATTTAATTTTTGCACTGATCTAACGACCAATTTCAGTCATTCTAATTACAGAATTTCGAGCTGCTTCGATAGTTTTATCGTCTAACAGTATTTCATTTGTTTCATTTTCTAAGCAGTCTAAAATTTTTTTTAAGTCTATTTTTTTCATATAAGGACATAAATTACAAGGTTTGATAAATGATACGTTGGGATTATCTGCTTCAACATTGTCACTCATTGAACATTCAGTTACTAGCATTACTTTTTTTGGCTGATTATCTTTTACGTATTTTACCATACCAGAAGTAGATCCTGCAAAGTCAGAAGCTTTAATTACATCTGGAGGACATTCAGGATGAGCAATAATTTTAATGCCTGGATTTTGAGATTTAATATCTTCGATTTCTTTTCCAGTAAATTGTTCGTGAACTATACAAGTTCCTTTCCACGAAATAATTTTAACTTTAGTATTTTTTGAAACGTAATCTGCAAGATACTGATCTGGAAGAAATATAACTTTATCAACATTAAGTGATTCAACAACTTTCACAGCATTAGCAGATGTACAGCATACATCTGTTTCAGCTTTAACATCGGCAGATGTGTTCACATAAGATACTACAGGAACACCTGGATATTTTTCTTTTAATATTCTTACGTCTTTTCCTGTAATTGAACTTGCTAAAGAACACCCAGCTTCCATGTCAGGTAAATAAACTTTTTTAGTTGGACTCATTAATTTTGCTGTTTCTGCCATAAAATGAACTCCACATAAAATAATTTTATCAGCAGATGTTTTAGAAGCTTCAACTGCTAATGCAAGGGAGTCTGCGGCAATATCTGCTACTCCATGATAAATTTCAGGTGTTTGGTAATTATGTGCAAGAATAATTGCGTTTTTTTCTTTTTTTAATTTATTAATTTTTTCAATTAACGGAGCATGAATTTTCCATTCAACATCAGGTATAAATTTAGAGATTTTTTTATATATCTCATTTGATCTTGGCAAATTTTGTTCTTGTGCAGACATACTTATTCTAATGTATCAACTTGAACTATAATTGTCATTCATTTATTGTCGCAGAATATATGCGGTCGTGCTGAAATTGGTAGACAGGCACGCTTGAGGGGCGTGTGGGATTCCCGTGAGAGTTCGAGTCTCTCCGACCGCACCAAAACTTAAAAAAAAGTAAGTAAATTTTTAAAAAAACACGTCTCTTTTAGAATCACAATGCTGGAATTATGCTCGACACTATGTTCAAATACATAATTTATGAAAAGATTTTTAGCAATTGTTTTCTTAAGTTTATGGGTAACAACCCCATCTCAAGCTGATGATATAAGTGAGTATCAAATAGAGGGAATTAGCGTTGGAGATAGTTTATTAGATTATATGACTGCTGATCGAATTAAAAAGGCTATAGAACATCCTACTACTTTTTTTTATCCAAAAGAATATAAAAATAAAAAATTTGCATCAATAGGAGTTAGATCTAAGGATTTAAACAAAATACGAAAAAAATTTAAAATATATGATGAAGTAGGTGTTATCATAGACTCAAAGTCTAATAATTTTGAAATATTTGCTTTGGAGGGAACTTTAATTTCAAAGAATGGAGATATAAAAGACTGCCACAAAAAACAAATGCAAATGGCTAAAGATATTCAAGAAGTAATTCCTTCAAAATATAAAAAAGCCGTTTGGTTTTTAGAAAAAGAAAGATTAAATAAATATGATATAAGTGTTAAGTATGTTGATTTTAAAACAAGAAAAAGAAAACCTTTTCAACTCGTATGTTACGATAAAAACGAAGACGGATTTAAATATACTGCTTTATATGTAGCAGTTGACTCAGAAATGTTTGATAAGTTTCTTCGATATCTTGCTGGTAATTAAAAGTGAAAAATTAAAATGAAAAATTTTTTAGCAATTGTGATTATAAGCTTATGTTTTATAATTCCATCTAAAGCAGATGATATAAGTGATTTTGAGATCGAAGGAATGAGCATCGGAGATAGCTTGTTGAATTATTTCAGCGAGGAAGAAATTAAGAACAATATTATGGGAGATTATTATGAAAACAACGAATACACTGCTATAGAATTTCCAAACAAGTCCTTCAAAAATTACGATAATGTTTCTGTTGATTTAATATCATTGGATAAGAAGTATATAATTCAAACAGTAACTGGCATTTTGTTTTATGAAGATATAAGGGATTGCCACATGAAACAAAAAAAAATTGATAAAGAATTATCAATAATTTTTCAAAATACCAGAAAAGAAACAAATACTAGAAATCATAGTGCTGATAAAACTGGAAAAAGTAAAACTAAAGCGATTAATTATTGGTTCAAATCTGGAGATCTAGCTACAATCATATGTACTGATTGGTCAAATGATTTGACTAATAAATATGGATGGTCAGATAATCTTTCCATAGAATTGAAAACAAAAAAATTTAATGATTTTCTTAGCAAATTATATAAATAAAAAAAAATTTGAAAAATATGGAATTTTTTCATAAAAATAAAAGAATAATTTTAATTGTTTTAATAGTTTTATTTATTGAATTGAGTGGTTACGGAATTCTAGCTTCATTATCTAGACTTTTAAATGCTTTATAAATTTTAATGACAGGTTTCATTAAATTTTTTTAATCTCCAATAATTATATGGCCATGGAGTCAAAAAGCCAGCTAATAACATAAATGGTATAACCCACCAGGTTAATCTTGCATCACCGACTAAAAGATAATCTACTAAATTCATTGCAATTTCCATACTTATCATTGAAATGAAACTCATTCCTAAAGCGGTTTTTAAAGCTTCTGAAAATTTAAATTTTTGTTTCATTAAAATAATTGTTTCAAGAATAATACTCGTAATTAATCCATTGATTATTGCCAAAATCATTATTCCAATAACTGCAAAAGGTATTTTTGTTAACTGAAAAAATAAAATTGTTCCAAAATCTCCTATAGAACAACCTAATAGACACCATAGAGTATTTTTTGCACTTAAATTCCAAGTATTTTTGCAGGACCAATCAAAATTTTCATTAACAGTTTTCATGATATTATTTTAACATAATCGTTATTTATCTTAAATTTAATAACGATGTTTTGATAAAAATTTTTTTATATATTCAAGCTGTTTAGCTTTGCCTTGTCTTTTTATAATAAAATTTCTATTTAAGTCTTCAAAAGAAATGTCAAAATTATTTTTACTTAAGTATTTTTTGAAACTTTCCAAATGAATCTTAATAAACTCTGTTACAACTAATTGTACAGATATTTTTTTATCTCTTATTCTTTCTATTTTCCGCGCTAAAGACTCATAAACTTTTTCAATGATAAGTATTTTTAAGATAGGTTTAATGATATTCTTAATATCTTCATTTACATATATTCCCTCAAATATAATTAATCTTTTTTTTGAGAAATGAAATTTAATTTTAAGATTATTTTTACCTGTTTTTCTATTGTACAAGTTTTTAAATATAATTAATTTTTCTTTTTTATCACCTTTTAAAAACTCTAGAAGCAGTTTAAGTTTTTTTAAATCATAATGAATTTGATTTTGATTTTTTTTTACTTTTCTTAAACTTCGTGTAATTCTAATTCTTTTTTCTCTGGGATAGAGAAAAAGGTCTTTACTCACTATTAAAATATCAGAAAATTTATTTTTTAAATTTTTTTTAAGTAAATTAGCGAATAGACTTTTTCCAGAACAGGTAATTCCATCAACTATAATGAAATTAATTTCTTTTTTTTTTATATTATTAAAAAAATTTTTATTTAGTTTCATTTTATAGAATTTTCAATTTTGACCATAATTTTGGTTCTTTTGTACAAACAGCATCTATCTTAAAATTCTTTTTTTTTAAGAAAGAATAAACTTTTTTTATTTCACTAACTCTTTTAATTTTTACTAATTCTGGTGAAACTATACAGATTTTTACCTTTTTTTCCCTTAATTTTTGGTAGAATTTCTTTTCTAATTTAATTTCATTAAAATTATCAATCCACACCCATTTAATGTTTTTAAAAAGAAAATTAGTTTTTCGTAGTTCCTCAAATTCTGAATATCTTATGGAGACACTGGTTTTACCCATACTCTTCAACAAACTTGAAAAAGTTTGATCATGAAAAAAAAATTTTTTTATTTTATTCTCTCTTAATATCTTAAGAATTCGACTTTCTAGTCCTTCTTCTTTTACGTTTAAAACTAAAAGTTTATGGTTATAATATTTTATCCATTTGCTAAATAATTCTCCTTTTTTAAATGGGTCATGATGTAAGTAAACACTTGATGGACTAGAACGTAGATCTATTTCTACACCTAAATTTTTGTCAGTCTTTTTTAATTCTTTAATTGAATTTACTCGATGCTTTATAATAATCATAATAATTTAAATTATTAAGTTTTTATTAATAAAAAAAATATTGAATATTTCTTGATTTTTATATTTTTCAACTTCTTGTGTAAACTTGTTATAAAAGAATTTTTCATATTTATATTTTTTTAAGGTATTAAAAATCTTATCACAAATCTTTTTATCATACTCCACCATTATTATAGGCTTGTATCTTTTTATAGTATTTAAGGATCCAAGTACGCATTCATACTCATGACCTTCAATATCTATCTTTATAAAAGAGGGTTTTAATTTAAAATTATCTAATTTTTTAGTTCTAATAAAATTTTCTTTTATATGAATTTTTTTCTCGATATTTTTTATATATAATGATTTCTTTAATCTGTTTAAAACACCTTTTTTATCTATGCCCGCCATCTGAGTAATAGGATATTTTTTAAAAAAGGGGGTAAAAAATTTTTTTTTTAAATTTTTGTTACTTAAAGCTATATTGTAACAATTAAATAACGTGTCTTTATTTTTAATTTTTTTTAGAACATTAAAATTTTCTACTATCGGTTCAAAAGATATAATTTGAGTACTTTTAGAAAATTTTCTCATGATTTGATAGCTCATTCCATCATTAGCACCTATATCGACAATAACTTTATCATTTTGGAAATAATTCTGTCTTTCCAAAATTTTTATTATATTAAAATCAATATCAAATACTAACTTAGAAAAATATTTCCCAATTAAATATCTAGAAGTCAAAAAAAGATAAATATTTGATCTACAAACCTTTTCTAAGAAATTGAGAATTAAATTACCTTGAGTCATTCTTAGATTTTTGTGAATCTTAACTTAAATAAGTAAAGTAAATTAAATATTATATGATTTAAGAAATTAAAAAGATTATTTTTCCATTTAGAGTGTCCATAAATTCTTGTCTTGAACACAACATCTATTGTTTCAATCTTTATTTTTCTTTTTAAGCAAACATAAGTAACGTAAGTATCTAAAACAGTCCAATTACGGGGCATTTGAGTAAAATATTTCATTAAATCTTTGCTAAAAATTTTTGGCTGTGCATTAATTTCCCGCATTTTAAAACCTAAGATTAATGATGCTAGACTCTCATGACATCTGCTTACTATCCCATCAAATCCTCTATTATTTGTTCTAAATCCTTTTCCTAAAATTTCTTTTTTATTTTTAATTAGATTAAATAACCCAAAAAAATCAATTAAAGGGGTTTGTAGATCTGCATGTGCCCATCCAATGTAGTCTCCCTTAGCAATTTTCAGACCTTCGGCAATTCCACCGCCATAACCTTGATTTTCCTTTAAATTTAAAATTATTACATCAATATTGTTTTTATTATTATTCTTAATTACATTTTCAATTTCTTTTTGTGTTCCATCAGTTGATCCGTTGTTAACTAATATCAATTCAGCTCTATATTGATCTAAAGGAATTTCAGAAAATTCTTTATATAGTAGAGGTATATTTTCTTCTTCGTTATAGCATGGTAAAACTAAACTAAAATTGATAGACATATCAAATAACTATCATAAATGCTGATTTTATAAAGAACATTAAATGACTCAATTTGTAATTTTACCACTAGGAGGAGTAGGTCAAAGATTTATTGATGCAGGATATAAAACTTACAAACCATTTCTAAAAGTTTCAAAAAGCAATACAATAATAGATAAAATTGTCAGTAATTTTCCTAAAAAAAAAACAAAAATTATTGTAATTGGAAATGAGAAAAAATTTGGGTTGATAAAATCAAATTTAAAAAAAAATACTTTATTTATCAAAATTAAAAATCATAAGTATGGACCTTTATATTCGATTTTTCTCGCTAACAAAGTTTTGAAAAGAATAATTAAAGATAACCCATTTTTTATTGTTTATTCAGATATAAACTGGAATTGGAAATTTCAGAAAATTAATAAATTTATTAAGGGAAAAAAGACAGTAGTTTTCACACACAAAGGTTATCATCCAGACTTAGAAATTAATACGAAATCTGACTTCTGTTCCACCAATAAAAAGAATTATATAAACAAAATCACTGAAAAAAAATTAATTTTTAAAGATTATAAAAAAAACCTTCTTGCAGTTGGATGTTATTATTTTTGTAATTATGGATTTCTAGAATATTTTTTTGAAAAAAGTAAAATTTTTTTAAGAAAAAAAACCAAAGAATATTACTTAGTTACTTTGATAAATTTTTTGATCAAAAATAAAATTCAAGTCAATTTTTATAATTTGAAAAATTTCGTACATCTTGGAGTTCCTTCCCAGTATGAAAATTACATAAATTGGAAAAAAGTATTGGTTTATGACTTCAAAAAAAATCTAAACTTAAATTTTTCAAACATAATGCTTATGGCAGGTAAGGGAAGAAGAGTAAAAAAACTTAAACAGAAAAAACCTTTTTTAAAAATACAAAATCAACAAATATACGATTATATTTTTAAAAAATATGGAACAAAAAATAATTCAATTATAACTAATAATAATTATTATAATGGTTTGAACAAAAAATATAAGATTTTCAAAATAAAAAATTCAACCTCAATGCTACAAACGCTTGATAAATCTCTTGAATTTTTAAAGGACAAAAAGAATTATTTTATTACTTCTTGTGACTGTTTTGGCTTATTTAGTTCTGATAAATTTAAACGATTTATTAGAAATATAAAACCAGATGTAGTTTTATTTGCTTTTCAATTTACAAACTTGCAAAAAAAGATACAGGACTCACATTCTTCCATAGAAATGAAAAATAATAAGATAGTTTCAATTGATGTTAAAAAAAGATCAAGCCAAAATAAACTTGGTCACGCTGGTTTCTTCTGGGTAAACAACTCAAATGTGTTTAATTTGATAAATCAATTTAAATTAAAAAAGACGATTAATAGGGAAATGATTTTAGATGATTATTTTAAATATCTATTTGATTTAAAAAAATTTAAGATTAGATGCTTTATACTTGAAAATTATGTTCATATTGGATCATTAAATGAATATAACGAATTAAAATATTGGGAAAATTATTTTAAAAATGAAAATTAAAAAATTGATCAAAAAGAAAGCCCTACCTTCCTTTTGTACATCTAATTTAGACGTATTAAAAATAATTCTTTTTTATTCAAAAAAAAATAACCTTCCTTGCCTGATAGAATGCACATCTAATCAAGTAAACCAATTTGGTGGTTACACAAATAAAACTCCAAAACAATTTTCAAAAGAAATAATAAGCCTTGCCCAAAAAATTAGATTAGGAAAAAAAAATCTTTTATTGGGAGGAGATCATTTAGGACCTTTACCATGGGTGAAAAAAAACCTTAAAACCTCTTTAAAAAATTCTATAAAGTTGATAAATAATTTTTTAGACTCTAATTATTGTAAAGTTCATATAGATACATCAGTTAAATGCCTAGATGATAAATTCATAAATCATGATAAAATTTTTGATAGAACAAAGCATATTCTTCAAAATACAAAAATAAAAAAAAAAATTAATAAAATATTTTTAGTAATTGGGTCAGAGGTTCCTTTATCAGGTAGCAATGATAGAGGACCTATTACTATTACAACGAATTCAAGAATTAAAAAAGAGGTTGAAAAATTCAGACTGCTTTCAAAGACATTGTTTAAGAAGAGACTAAGTTTTGGACTAGTTGTTGAACCGGGCATGAGATACTTAGATTACTCGATCTCAAAACCAAAACTTACTAATTTTTTAGATAAAAAAAATTTTAGTATAAAAAATGATTTTGTTTATGAGGCTCACTCAACCGATTATCAAAATTTCAAAGTTTTAAAGAACCTTACAAAAAATAATTTTAAGTTTTTAAAAGTTGGACCTGAACTAACTTTTCAGTACTCTAGATCTCTGATGTATATGAAAAAAATGGAAGAAAAATTAATCAAGAAAAAAAAATCAAATTTTGAAAATCAAATACTAAATGTAATGCTTAATAATAATAGATATTGGAAAGAATATTACAAAGCAAAGAATATTAAATTGAAAAAAAAATTAATTTTAAACAGTAAATTAGATCGCATGAGGTATTATTTAAATAATAAAAAAATAGTTAGATCTATAAAAATATTAAAACAAAATATTAATAAGATTAACACTAAAGACTTATCGAAGTATTTGATATCCAAAAAATTTAAAATAAATTTTAATTTATATAAAAATACTAATTTATCTAATTTTGAAATTATAAACTTATTATTTGTTTCAGATACTTTAAAAAAATATTATTCTGCTTGTGGATACAAATTAAAATAAATTTTATTTTTGTTTTGCTAAATAAAATGATGTAAAAATCAATGGAAGAATTATCATTCTTACTGCTACATGATGTATGGGAATAGCAAGTAAAAACATTACAAAATACAAAGATACAATTAAAATTAAATAATTATTTTTGATATTTGATTTAATATAATTAAAAACAATTATTCCAAAAGGAAAAATATAATTAATCATTAAGAGTTTTCCAATAGAAAAAATATTTAGATATTTCAAATCAGAAACATTAATCTGACCTTCTTGAGGCTCCAACGGTATAAAAAATTTTAGTTTAAATATACATTCTACCAAGCTCAAATTAACCGAAAGAAAAGCTGCAAAAACTACTCCAAAAGAAACAATTAGTTTTTTATAATCAGAATTGAAAATTAACCATGTGAGTGGAATTAAGAAACCACTTTCTCTATTAAGAACTGCAAAAATCGAGACTAAAGTTAGTAAAAATATATTTTTATTTTTACTTGCATACAGAGCTATACTCAAAAAAAACATTTCAAAAATTGAGTAAGAATGTTCTCCATGATCTTGTTGAAAGATAAAGGTAATATATAACAAGAAAAATAGAGTAAATATTTTTTCTAATTTAAATGCCTTGTTTAAAAATATCAAAGTTAGAAAAATTAAAAAAGAGTGTAATAATATATTTACATAGTATGGTAAAAAGGAATTAATCGAATAAGAAGCCTTAAAAAGATTTTTTAAAAACAATTCTTTAACCCATCTAACTTTATGTCTGTCATGCATATTTCCAGTGATTTCACATTTCCTATCTAGAGCATGAGCATAAGTACTATCTGCAACTAAATAATCGTTCATATTTTTTTTAAATTGATAGCCATCCACTTTTAGATAGGTATTTTTTTCAATTAATTTGTACCGATGGGGATCAGATGAATTATGAGTGAAATTTATGAAAACAAAAATAATTAATACAAATGCTGCAAGATTTAAAATATTCTCTGTTTTAAAAATATTATCAAGATTATTTGAAAACAATTTCATATAAGTACTAACTTTGCTTGTATTCCATTAATAGTTAAAAGTCGATTTTTAAAATTTGAAAAATCTGGATCATTTAATTTTATTAATCCAAAAGGATAAGGATCACCAATTAAGATTTTACCAATTTTAATATCATTAAACATTATTTCACTTCCAATATTAATTTTACCTTCCACTTTAACAGGCAACAATCTTCTTCTAAGTTTATTTTTTAGTTTCATTCTTGCTGTATTTTCCTGCCCAACATAACAACCTTTTTTAAAATCTATTCCATTTAGTTCCTCAAAATTTGCTTCAAGACCAAATAATTGTTCTTTTAAATTTTCTATTCCTTTTACAGGAATTCCTTGATGGTATGCATGATTAAGATAAATCTTAATATCTACTATCTTTAGATTTAATTTTTTTATTGTAAGATAAAGCTTTTCTAGACTGGAAAGAATTCTTGCGCCAAGTTTTTTTTTCCTCGAGTCTATATATATCCAGCTTTCTCTATACAAAATAGTATCATTTTTATTTTTTTCCAAATTTTGTATGTCCTTAAATTTTTCTAAATTAATTACACCAACAACAAACTCATTAGATAAATCTTTTATTTCAATCTCCGATCTTAGTTTATATTTATTAAGATTCTCTATTAGTTCTACTATGATTTTGTTATCACAATCTAAAAAGTATCCATCAGTCGATTTGATGATAAAAAACTCAAAAAGATATTTTCCTTGTGGACTTAATAATGCTGAAAAGATAGAGCTAGCTGGTGTAACTTTATTAATGTCATTTGTAATTATATTTTGCAGATATTCCTTGGCATCTTTACCAGATATAGATATTAATCCTCTATCTTCTAATACAACAATATGATCTTTTTCCATATGAATAAATTATATTGTATAATATATTTTATAAATCATGTCTGATAATTTTAGCCTTGTTATAAAAAATGGATCTTGCTATATAGATGGCAAATTAACTAAAGTAGACCTAGGTTTATCAGGCACTAAAATTAAGAAAATTGGTAAAATTGAATTAAATAGCTCAAAAGTTTTTGATGCTACAAATAAAGTAGTTTTACCTGGAATAATAGATACTCAAGTTCATTTTAGAGAACCAGGATCCACTGATGCTGAAGATTTAGAGAGCGGGAGTAGAGCTGCTGTTTTGGGAGGAGTTACATCTCTATTTGAGATGCCAAACACTAATCCACCAACATCTAACTTAGTTGAGTTTGAAAAAAAACTTCAATTAGCAAAAGGTAGAATGCATAGTAATTATGCTTTTTATTTTGGAGCAACACCTGAAAACACGGACCAACTATCACATTTAAAAAATTTAAAAGGATGTTGTGGTATTAAGTTGTTTGCTGGATCATCAACAGGTAATTTATTAGTTGATAAGGAAGCAGATATCGAAAAAGTAATTTCCAACGCTGATAGAATAGTTTCAATTCATTCTGAAGATGAAGAGATCTTAAATTTAAGAAAAAAATTTATAAAAAAAGGTGATGTTCACTCACATCCAGAATGGAGAAATACAGAAACCGCAATGTCTTCAACTCGAAGAGTCGTAAAAATTGCAGAACGATATAACAAAAAAATTCATGTTTTACATGTTACGACAAAAGAAGAGGTAGATTTTTTAGCAATGCATAAAAAAAATGTTACTTTTGAAACTACACCCCAACACTTAACTTTATATGCACCTGATTGTTATGACAAATTAGGAACATACGCTCAGATGAACCCTCCTTTAAGAACAAAGGACCATTATGATAGATTATGGACGGCTATTAAGAATAATATTGTAGACGTGTTAGGCTCAGATCATGCTCCTCATACTAAAGAAAACAAACAAAAAGAATACCCAAATTCTCCTTCCGGAATGCCAGGAGTGCAAACTATTTTTCCAGTGATGTTAGATCATGTAAATAATAATAAACTTTCTTTAGAACAATTAATAAAATTAATGTGTGAAAATCCCTGTAAGATATTTGGAATTAAAGATAAGGGATTTATTAAAGAAGATTTCGATGCTGATTTGACAATTGTAGATATGAAAAAAGAACAAATCATTAAAGACGAAATGATTGCAAGTAAATGTGGATGGACACCTTTTAATAATCATAAAGTTAAAGGATTTCCTATTGCGACAATTATTAACGGTATGATTGTAATGAAAAATAGTAAGATAGTTTCTAAACAAGTTGGAACCCCGCTTAATTTTAAACTATGAAAAAACTGACATTTATTTTTATTTTTATTTCTATTTCAAACACTCTCTTTGCCGGATCAATGAAAGCAATAGGTATAAAAGGAAAGGAAGAAAAAGTTGATAGAGTTATTCAAGTTTCTATGTATGACAATTATTATCAACCAAATAAGTTTAAAGTTAAAATGAATGAGACAATTAAATTTGTAGTAAAAAATAAAGGTCAATTAGTCCATGAATTTAACATTGCCTCTAAAGAAATGCATTTAAAACATCAACCAGAAATGATGATGATGGTAGAAAATGAAATACTTATGGTTAATAAAATTGATAAAAAAAAAATGCACGAGGTTAGCAAAAAAAATCCATCAATGGCACACAGTCATTCTAATAGCGTTCTGCTTGCACCCGGAGAAAGCGCTGAACTCATTTGGAAATTTAGTAATTCTATAGTTATTGAAGCTGCATGCAATGTTCCAGGTCACTACGAAGCGGGTATGATAGCTAAAATTGATAATTTATAATTTAACTTTTTAAAATATTGTTATCTTTAAGGTCTTTTTTTATTTCATCCAAAATTGCAGGATCATCAATAGTAGCAGGCATCTTATAAGGCTCATTATCTGCAATTTTTCTTACAGTTCCTCTTAATATTTTTCCAGATCTAGTTTTAGGCAATCTTTTTACAACAATAGCAATTTTAAAAGCAGCAACAGGACCAACTTTATCTCTAACCATTTTTACGCATTCAGAAATTATTTCTTTTTTATCTTTAGTTACTCCGGCTTTTAAAGCTAGTAATCCTATTGGTATTTGACCTTTTAGTTTATCTGCAATTCCGAGAACCGCGCATTCAGCGACATCCTTATGTTCAGCTAAAACTTCTTCGATTGCTCCAGTTGAAAGTCTGTGACCAGCTACGTTAATAATATCATCTGTTCTTGACATTATCCAAACATATCCATCTTCATCAATGTGTCCTGCATCGTATGTGAGATAGTATCCTGGGTAAGTAGTCATATAATTTTCTTTATACCTTTTATCTGCACCCCAAAGTGTTGGAAAAGTACCCGGAGGCAAAGGAAGTTTTACAACTATATCTCCCATTTTCCCTGGTCCTACTTCTTTACCTTCTGAATTTAAAACTTTTAGATCATATCCTGGCACAGGTTTAAAAGCTGAGCCGTATTTAACTGGGAAGGACTCTATACCAGTACAATCTGATGTAATTGCCCAACTCGTTTCAGTTTGCCACCAATGATCTATTACAGGTGAATTTGAGAGTTTTTCAAACCATTTTATAGTATCTGGATCAGCTCTTTCACCAGCGAGAAATAGCTTTTCGAATTTGCTTAGATCATATTTTTTAAAAAATTCTCCATTAGGATCTTCTTTTTTTATTGCTCTTATAGCTGTAGGAGCTGTAAAAAGAGACTTAACTTTATGTTCAGAGATGACTCTCCAAAACACACCTGCGTCTGGTGTTCCTACGGGTTTTCCTTCAAATAAAATTGTTGTACATCCGTAAAATAGTGGTGCATAGACAATATATGAATGACCTACAATCCACCCGATATCACTCGCTGACCACCAAACATCATCTTGATTGATGTTATAAATATTTTTCATGGTCCATTTAAGTGCAACGATGTGTCCACCAATGTCCCTCACTATACCTTTAGGCAATCCAGTTGTACCAGAGGTATAAAGTATGTAAGCATAATCATTAGCATTCATTTTTTCACACTCCGCTGGTTTGCAATCTTTGAGTGCTTGATCCCATGTGATATCGATAGATAGATTTAGTTCCGCTTTATCTTTTTCTCTCTGAAAAATTATGCATTTATTAGGTTTATGATTAGCAAGTTCTAACGCTTTGTTTACCAAAGGTTTATAATGAACTGTTCTACCCGGTTCATAACCACAAGATGCTGAAACAATTAATTTTGCTTTAGAGTCATCAATTCTGCTAGCAAGTTCATTAGCTGCAAAACCACCAAAAACTACAGAATGCACTGCTCCTATTCTTCCACAAGCTAACATTGCAATAGCAGCTTCAGGAATCATGGGCATATAAATAATTACTCTATCACCTTTGTTAATACCTTGTTTTTTTAATGCCCCTGCAAATAAAGCAACTTTGTCTCTTAATTCTTTATAAGAAATTTTCTTTTTTGCCCCAGTAATAGGACTATCGTAAATTATAGCTAACTTTTCCCCTCTACCTTGATCAATATGGTGATCCAAAGCATTGTAACATGTGTTAGTTACTCCATCTTCAAACCATTTATAAAAAGGGGGATTACTGGAATTTAGTATTTTAGTAGGTTTTTTATACCAAAATATGTCTTCGGAGATATTTTGCCAAAATTGCTCTCTGTTATTTATAGAATTATCGTAAATTTCTTGATATTTTCGACTCAATACGCTCTCCCAAAAAAGTTAATTTATTTAGCAGTATTTCATAAATATCCCCAAAAAAAAACAAAAAATCCAATAAAAACGGGGTTTTTTAAGCAAAAAAACGCTTCACTGTAACTTCAATTTTTATTAAGGTTCGGCCAGCTAATTCGTAAATGAAGAGTTAATCATTTATTGAATAGTTTAATATTAAACTAATAAAGAAAACTAACTAACGAGGGAGGTTTTCATGAGAAAATTAAGTCTATTTGCTTTAGCGGCAGTTGCCTTTTTAGGTATTACTAGCTCAGCTAATGCAGCGACTGCGATGTTAGCAACGGATGATTTCGTTGGTATATCGTTTTGGCTCGTATCTATGGGTATGATTGCAACAACAGTATTCTTTTTTGCTGAAAGAAATACAGTAGCTGCATCATGGAGAACATCAATCTCAGTAGCTGGACTAGTTACTGGTGTTGCTTTTGTTCACTACATGTATATGAGAGAAGTTTGGGTGACAACAGGTGATACACCAACAGTATACAGATATATTGACTGGTTAATTACTGTTCCACTTCAAATGGTAGAATTCTATCTAATCTTGGCAGCTGTAAGAAAAGTGCCAAGCTCAATATTCTGGAAACTATTGATTGGTTCATTAGTAATGTTAATCGGTGGATACTTAGGTGAAGCTGGTTACATTCAACCATTCGTAGGTTTCGTAATCGGAATGGCGGGATGGATTTATATCTTGTTTGAAATATTCTCAGGTGAAGCAGGCACAATGGCTGCAAAAACTGGAAACAGAGCAATGACTACTGCTTTCAGTGCAATGAGAATAATCGTAACTATTGGTTGGGCGATATATCCTTTAGGATATGTATTCGGTTACCTAACTGGTGGCGTAGATGCAAATGCATTGAACATTATTTACAACTTAGCTGACTTTATTAACAAGATCGCATTCGGTCTAGTTATCTGGGCAGCAGCAATGCAAAACACAAGATTATCATCTAGATAATAGATTATAAACTTTAAAAAGGGCGAGTATGTTTTGCATACTTGCCCTTTTTCTTTATATACATATATATATTACGATGGCTAAAATCACATACAAGGATCAAGAGGGAAATTCTAAAACAATAGAAGTTGAGAACGGCCTTTCAGTTATGGAAGGAGCTATACAAAACAATATTCCAGGAATTGACGCTGATTGTGGAGGATCAATGGCATGTGCCACTTGCCATGTTTATGTCGAAGAAAAATGGTTAAATAAACTACCTAAAGCAGAAGAAGGAGAAGTAGACATGATCGATATGGCTTTTGAACCAAAAAAAAATAGTAGACTTAGTTGTCAATTAATAGTTTCAGATGAAATGGATGGTCTTGAAGTAACAACACCAGCAAAGCAATCATAATGGTAAATACAGATGTAATAATTATTGGTGCAGGTCCAGTTGGATTGTTTGCAGTTCATCAATTAGGAATAAAAGGTCTAAGAGCTGTTGTAATTGATAATTTAGATAAAGCTGGCGGACAATGTATAGAATTATATCCTGATAAACCTATTTATGATATTCCAGCAGTTCCAGAATGCACTGGCGAAGAGTTGACAAGTAAATTGCTAGAACAAATCAAGCCTTTTAAAACCGATTTCTTTTTTAACGAAAGAGTAAACGAAGTAACTCAAAATAAAGAGAGCTGGATAGTTCAAACTAGCAAGGGTAATAAATTTGAAGCTCCTAATATTATCATTGCTGGTGGAGTGGGTTCATTTGAACCAAGAAGAATAACTTTAAAAGAAGCTGAAAAATTTGAAGGTAAATCTTTATTTTATTCTGTAAAAAACAAAGACGAATTAAAAGGAAAAAATATTTCTATTTTTGGTGGAGGAGACTCAGCTTTAGATTGGGCATTAGAATTATCAAAAATTTCTAAGGTTACTTTAATTCATAGAAGAAATGAATTCAGGGGAGCGTCTCATACTTTAACTGAAATAAAAAAATTATCTGAACAAGGAAAGATATCAATTAAAACTCCCTATCAACTAGTATCTATAGAAGGAGATAAAAATATATCTGAAATAAAGATAAAACATGATGATGGAAAAACTGAGCAGATAAAAACTGATAACATTTTAAGTTTTTTTGGATTAATTATGAAATTAGGTCCAATAATTGAATGGGGGTTGGGTATGGATAAGAAACATATTTCAGTTAATCAGAATAATTTTGAAACAAATAAAAAGGGCATATTTGCGATTGGAGATATCTGTACTTATCCAGGTAAATTAAAACTTATATTATCAGGATTTCATGAAGCAGCGTTGGCTTCTGTAGAATGTTTTAAAAGAGCCAGACCAAATGAGAAGTATAGGTTTGAATTTACTACTTCATCAAAAGTTATAAAGGAGAGACTTGGAAAAAAATGATTGAGCTTTTAACTGCCAATACACCAAATGGCAAAAAAATATCAATCATGCTTGAAGAAATTAATTTTGAATACAAAGTTACAAAAATAAATATTAATAAAGACGAACAATTTAAACCAGATTTTATCAAATTAAGCCCATTTAGAAAAATTCCTGTAATCATAGACCACGATTCTAATAAAAGTCTTTTTGAGTCAGGGGCTATTTTAATTTATCTTGGTGAGAAAAGTGGAAAGTTTTATGACAAGGATAAAAGAACAACTATTAATCAATGGCTAATGGGACAAATGGCTTATGTTGGACCTCTTTTAGGACAACATCATCAGTTTCATCATTATAATCCTGGAAAAAGTGAATTTGGTGAGAGGAGATATTTTGAAATGGCGAAAAAGATTTATAAAGAATTAGATGAAAGACTTTCCATTTCAAAATATTTAGCTGGAAATGACTATACTATAGCAGATATAGCCACTTTTCCTTGGATAGCAAGACATGAATGGCACGACATAGGATTAAAAAAATTTATTAATCTTAATCGATGGTACGATGAAATCTCAAAACGAGAAGCGGTTAAAAAAGGATATGACCTTCTTAAAAAAGGAGAAATTATTCCTAAAGCTTAATCTTCAACAAAAATTTTTTCATCTCTTTCATGTTTTTCTTGAGCTTCGATGGAAAGAGTAGCGACTGGCCTAGCAATTAATCTTTTTAAACCAATTGGTTCACTTGTTTCTTCACAGTAACCGTAAGTTCCATTTTTTAATCTTTGTAATGCAGCATTTATTTTTGAAATTAATTTTCTACTTCTATTAAGAGCTTTCATTTCAACAGATTTATCCGTGTAAGAAGAAGCTTGATCCACTATATCAGCAGAGGAAACATTATCATCACCAGAATTTAATAAATTTCCTAAATTATTTGATTTAATTATTTCTTTTTTCCACTTGATCAATTCCTCAGTAAAATATTTTTTATGCTTTGAGCACATGTACTTTTCTTTAGAATTAGGAATATACTTTTTTTTAACTGTTTTCTTTTTAAGCATTTTTGAATTCGAGGGAGTATATGGTTGAATTTAATCATGTCAATACCTTATAAATTGTATTAATTTGTAGATATGATTGCCAAAAAAAATATACCTTATATTTTTAAATTATTTTTGCTATTTCATTTACTAATTTGGACTTTAGTTCCAACTTTATCAAATGAAAATTTGCCATTGGATACAATAGAAGCTTTGGCGTGGGGCAGTGATTTAAATTGGGGTTTTAATAAACATCCTCCGCTTAGCGCTTTTGCAGTTGAAGTTTTTTATCAAATTTTTGGAAATCAAGATTGGGCATATTATTTTTTAAGTCAGATTTTTGTTATCATCGCTTTCTTTGGTGTTTTCAAATTTTCAGAAGAATTTTTTAACAATAAATATTACGCAATTTTATCTGTGCTCTTATTAGAGGGTATTTATTTTTATAATTTTACAACACCTGAATTTAACGTGAATGTTTGTCAATTACCTTTGTGGTCGTTAAGTATATTTTTTGCCTGGAGATGTTTCAAAAATGATAAAACATTAGATTATGTATATCTAGGTCTACTAATGGGTTTAGGTATTTTATCTAAATACCTTTTTTTATATTTGATTATAGGAATAAAACTTTTTTTCATTTTTTTAATTAAAAAAAGAAAAAAAATTAATTTTAGAAACTATTTTATTTCTGGACCTATAGTTATACTTGTTTTATTACCTCATATAATATGGCTCAGTGAAAACGATTTCACAACTATTACTTATGGATTACAACGTACCGGAGGAGCAGGAGATTTTTTTGATCATTTGATTTATCCCATAATCTTTTTAGTGAAACAGATTGGGATATTAACACCCTTTTTTTTTATGATCTTCTTTCTCGTAAAAAAACTAAAGTTTAAATTTAGTTTAAGTGATGAAAAATTAATATTTTTAATTTTTACAACAATCATTCCTATATTGACAATGTTTTTAACTTCTATGATTGTTGGTATTAAAATTAGAACTATGTGGATGACGCCTTTCTATTTATTTTTTGGGGTTTTATCAATCTATATTTTTCAAAAAAATATTGTATTAAATAATTTAAAAAAATTCTTTTCGCTATTTAGCTTCTTATTTTTACTATCTCCAATAGTATATCTTGGGATTTCATTTGCTAATGATAACAAAAGAACAGATTATCCTGGAAAAGAAATAGCTCGTTTAGTTCAAAATAAATGGGATGAAAATTTTGTAAATGAAATTAAAATTGTCATAGGAGATGAATGGTACGCTGGAAATCTTTCTTATCATTTGGTTTCAAGACCAGTATGGACAAATGAATTAAAAGATAAAACTTCTCAGATCAATAGCTCTGAGGGAGTAATTTATACAGGAAACCCAAAAATATTAAAAGAAATCTGTCCAGGTGTTTACGGATCTATCCAACCAGTAGGATATTGTATGATAGGGCAGAAATGAAAAAAATCATTATCTTATTACCTGTTTATAATGATTGGGAATCTTTACTCAAAGTTTTAGATGAAACAAATTCTGTAATTAAAGATATACAACGATATGAATTTGAATGTATTATTGTTAATGATAGTTCAACAATTAAAAAGCCTGAGATTGTTAAACCAAAAAATTTTAAATCATTAAAAATTATCAATATGAAAGAAAATAGAGGTCATGCAAGATGTAATGCTTTTGGGCTAAGATATATTAATTCAAATGAAGAATATGATTATGTGATTGTCATGGATAGCGATGGAGAAGATAGGCCAATAGAAATAAAAGATTTAATTAATAAAATTAATGAGAAACCTGAAAATTCTGTAGTTGCTAAGAGAGTTAAAAGAGCAGAAGGATTAATATTTCAAATGTTATATCAAATCCATAAATTAATTACTTTTATTTTTACAGGAAGAAAAGTTAATTTTGGAAATTACAGTTGTTTGACAAAAAGAGATATCAAAATTTTGTCTGATAAAGCTAGTTTGTGGAGCAGTTTCTCAGGGTCCATAAAAAAAAATCTAATAAATCTTAACGAAACAGACTCCATTAGAGGATTAAGATATTTTGGCCCTTCAAAGATGTCTCTTTTTAATCTTATCATACATTCATTTTCTATAATTGCAGTTTTTAAATACACAGTTTTTTTGAGATCAACTTTTATGATTATAATTTTGTCTTTTTTAATTAATTATCTAGGATCAATAGTAATTGTAATTCAAATCCTTATAGTATTTTTCAATTTATTAATTTTTGTTGTTTCTATGAGAGAAAACGAGAAAGCGCTATTTAAAAGTAATGAGAATATTTTAAATGAGAATGAGATTATACACTAAAAGGTTGTATTTAGAGTCTCAACAGGAATCAAAAGTGAATCAAAAGGAGAACATCCGTTTTATTTTCTTAAAAAATGGACACTATTGAAGGGAGTAATTAAGCATTACTTTCATTATAACTAGGGGGAGATATTGATGAAAAAACTAACTTGTCACTGTGGAGCAGTAGAGGCAGAAATAAATATTTCAAATAAATTAGAAAAAGTCCTTAGATGCAACTGTTCAATTTGTAAGAGAAAAGGTTCGATAATGTCTATTGTGAAAAATGAGGATTTTAAAATTACTAAAGGCGAGGATAAATTGTCTCTTTACCAATTTTATACTAAAGTTGCTAAGCATTATTTCTGTTCTGTATGTGGAATTTATACCCATCACCATCCAAGAATTAATCCAGCATTAACAGGTTTTAACGTTGGATGCTTAGAAAATATTGACACTTTTAAATTAGAGGATGTGGGTTTGGCTGATGGTCAAAATCATCCTTTAGATAAGAAATAATTATAATGAGTTTTAAAAGTTCTCAATACTCTAAAATTAAAGAAATATATCTAAAATTTTTAAAAAAAAAGGAAGTAGCTGGCAAACCTTTAGTTGATAAAATTGGTAAATTAAATACATTTTATTTACCTCTTTCAGAATGGATCTATTCTAAATATAAAAAGGATAATAAAACCAAAATCATTGGTCTATCTGGAGGACAGGGAGCTGGAAAAAGCACTATAACAGGAATTTTAAAATTAATTTTAAAAACAAAATATGGTTTAGAGCTATGTGTATTTTCAATAGATGATTTTTACAAAACCAAAGCTGAACGAAAAAAAATGTCCCAAAGAATTCATCCTTTATTTTTAACTAGAGGTGTGCCTGGAACCCATGATGTTAATTTAATAAACAAAACTCTAAAAAATCTTAAAAAAAAACCTTTTAAACAGCTACTCATTCCAAAATTTGACAAATCCACAGATGATAGGTTTAAAAGATCTAAATGGTTAAAAGTACAAAAAGCTCCAAATATTATTATTTTTGAAGGATGGTGCATAGGGGCTAGACACCAGAAAGATGGAGATCTTAAAAAACCTCTAAACTTTATTGAAAGAAAGTATGATACAAGTCTTAAATGGAGAAAAAAAGTAAATAATGATTTGAAAAACAATTATAAAAAACTTTTTAATAAAATGGATAATTTAGTTTATTTAAAGGCTCCAAGCTTTAATCATATATTTCAATGGCGCTTACATCAGGAACAAAAATTAAAATTGACAAAAAAAAACAAAAAGACTATGTCAAAATCTAAAATAAGAAAATTTATAATGTTTTATGAGAGAATAACTAGACATATGATGAAAGATTTTACAAATATATCTGACTTAACTATTTTTTTAGATAAAAAACATAGATCAATAAAGATGAATTATTACAAATAAATGAAATTTTTCTTTAACATATTGCTTATACTCTTATTTTTTAACTCAGTATCAGCTGAAAACCATCTTCAATTTTTTATAGATGCTGCATTAAAAAACAATCTGAAATTAAATGCGGAAAGAAAAAATCAGAAGTCCATCAAAGAAAATATCAATATTTCTAGAAGTGAATTTTTACCAAGCATTTCATTATCTGGGGATCAAAGTAGTTCACAATCGACAAATAGAACTAATCAGAGTGGTTCAAATTTGTCTGATACAAATCTCGATACAGAAACAAAAACAGTATCTATAGATCAAAAAATATTTCAAGGATTTAAGGGCTACAATTCTTTGAAAAAATCTGAATTAGAGTTTAAACAAGCTGATTTTGCTCTAAAGCAAACTGAACAACAAACAATCTTAGATACTATATCTGCATATTTTGATTTCATTTTTAAAACTAAAAATGAAGAATTTAATTTATCCAATGTTAATTTATTTCAAAGACAAGTGGAGTCTGATAGCGCCAGATTGCAAAAAGGTGAAATTACTTTAACCGATCTAGCTCAGTCCGAGTCTTCTCTTTCTGGTTCTAAAGCAAACTTAATAAAAGCCAAAACAGAATTGTTAGCTTCAAAAATGAACTTTGAGAGAATAATTAGAGAAAAAGCACCAAGTTCAATTAATACAACTGAAAGCGTAGGGATTGATTTGCCTAGTACCTTAAAGGAAGCTATTGAGATTGCAAAATTAAATAATGCAGATTTATTAATTGCTAAGTTGGATTATCAGATAGCAGAAAAAGACTTTAATATAGAAAAAGCTAAATTATCTCCATCTGCTTCAATCAATTATTCTAAATCGGAAAATAAAGATTACAGTTCAACAGTAGATGAAGTTGATCAGGAAACTGTGAAGGCAACTATAACCTGGCCAATAATTAAGGGAGGGGAAAATATTTCTTCTATAAAAAAGGCATCTTTAAAAAAACAGAGATCTTTACTGTTATCAGAAGATGCTGAAAATAGAGTTATAACTGAAACGACTAATATATGGTCTAAGTATCAATCGTCAGAAAGCATATTAATAGCTACTGAAGCTCAATTAAAAGCAGCTGAAATAGCTAACGAGGGAATTACCTTAGAATATGACTCCGGCAATACGAGAACTACCCTTGAAGTCATTCAATCTAGAAGTTTGCTTTTAGATGCAAGAATAGCATTTGCTAAAGCAGAGAGAGATTTTATGATTTCTAAATTTGAACTAGCCTTTCAGCTAGGGACTTTATCTCTAAATTCAATTAAGTCTCTATAAATAGCTGTTTTAAAGGCTTTTTTTAATACTTCTTGCAAAAAAGAACAAAATGTGTACATTTATTACAACGATTCGAAACAAAAAAAAGGATAAAAATGACTAAAAATAATTTAAAAGTTGTAAAAACAGATAATAAAAAAGATCAAGAATTAAAGGAAAAAAAGAAATCTTTAGAAGCTGCTATTAGCCAAATAGATCAAAATTTCGGAAAAGGCTCAGTAATGAGACTTGGCCAACAACAAGCTTTAGATGTTGAGGCTATTTCTACAGGATCCCTAAGTTTAGATTTAGCTTTAGGAATAGGTGGTTTGCCAAAGGGGAGAATTATAGAGATATATGGACCCGAGTCATCGGGCAAAACAACCCTAGCATTACAAGTCGTTGCAGAAGCACAAAAAGCAGGCGGAATATGTGCTTTTGTCGATGCTGAACATGCAATGGATCCCGTTTATGCAAAAAAACTTGGAGTAAAAACAGAAGAACTTTTAATCTCACAACCGGATACAGGAGAACAAGCTTTAGAAATAACTGACACATTAATTAAATCAGGTTCTGTTTCTGTATTAGTTGTTGATTCTGTTGCTGCACTAACACCAAAAGCTGAATTAGAAGGAGAAATGGGAGATCATCATGTTGGTCTTCAATCTAGACTTATGAGCCAAGCTTTAAGAAAGTTAACCGGCTCAGTTTCTAAATCAAACACAATGGTTATATTTATAAATCAGATTAGAATGAAAATTGGTGTGATGTTTGGAAATCCAGAAACAACATCAGGTGGAAATGCATTAAAATTCTATTCATCTGTAAGAATGGACATAAGAAGAATAGGTGCGATTAAAGATAAAGATCAGATAATTGGAAATTCAACGAGAGTTAAGGTTATTAAAAATAAAGTAGCTCCACCGTTTAAGGTTGTTGAGTTTGATTTGATGTATGGAAAAGGTATAAGCAAAGTTGGTGAATTAGTTGATCTAGGTGCAAAAGCAGGCGTTGTTGAAAAATCAGGCGCTTGGTATGCATACAAGGGTGAAAAAATAGGACAAGGTAGAGAAAACGCAAAAATCTATTTGGAGAAAAACCCTAATGTTGCGAATGAAATTGAAAAAGTAATCCGTGATCAAGCGTCAGCAATTTCTAAAGAATTAGAAGGGAATCCTTCACCAAACGAAAAAATTAGCGAAGAAAAAGAAGATAAATAAATCTTCAGTCATCTTAAAATTAAAACGGGAGAAATTTTTCTCCCGTTTCCCATGAAACAACAACTTATAATTGACTCATTCAATATTTAGTATGTAATACCTCTGGTTGAAAAATAATTAGTGTACAATCTCATCTATATTTAGTTCAATAGGAATGTTCGTTAACAAGGAGGGAAAATGAGCACACAACAAGCTAAAAGCTCGAAAGTGTCTTCTGCTCTAGATACCTCTCATTTAAAGGTAAAATTTCCATTTAAAGCTAAGTACGGCAATTATATAAATGGTAAATTTGTAGAACCTAAATCTGGAAAATATTTTGATAATGTTAGCCCGATAAATAATGAGAAGATCTGTTCAGTTGCACGATCGAATGAAAAAGACGTAGATGCTGCATTAGACGCAGCTCACGCAGCTTTTCCTGAATGGGGAAAGACAGACATCACTACTAGATCAAATATTTTGAATAAAATAGCTGATGTTATTGAAAAAAATCTAAACTTATTAGCAACAGCTGAATGTTTAGATAATGGAAAGCCAATCAGGGAGTGTATGGCAGCAGACTTGCCATTAGTCGTTGATCATTGGAGATACTTTGCTGGAGTAATAAGAGCAGAAGAAGGATCAATTGCAGAAATAAGCAATAATCAATACTCTTATAACTTTCACGAACCTCTAGGAGTTGTAGGTCAGATTATTCCATGGAATTTTCCGTTATTAATGGCAACATGGAAATTAGCTCCAGCTCTTGCAGCAGGAAACTGTGTTGTATTAAAACCAGCTGAACAAACACCAGCATCTATTAATGTTTTAATGGAACTTATTGGAGATTTATTACCTCCAGGTGTTGTTAATATTGTTAGTGGTTATGGATTGGAAGCAGGTAAACCTTTAGCATCGTCTAAAAGAGTTGCGAAAGTTGCATTTACTGGTGAAACAACTACTGGAAGATTGATTATGCAGTATGCTGCACAAAACATAATTCCAATTACTTTGGAATTAGGTGGAAAATCTCCAAATATTTTCTTTGAAGATGTCATGGAAAAGGATGATGACTTCTTTGATAAGTGTATTGAAGGTTTTGTTATGTTCAATCTTAACCAAGGTGAAGTTTGTACTTGTCCAAGCAGAGCTTTAATTCAAGAGTCAATCTATGATAAATTCATGGAAAGAGCTATTGCAAGAACTAAAGCTGTAAAACAAGACAATCCTTTAAAAATGGAAACAATGATTGGAGCCCAGGCGTCTGTAGAGCAGATGGAAAAGATTAAATCTTATCTTGAACTCGGTAAAAAAGAGGGCGCTAAAGTCCTAACAGGAGGTAGTGTTGCTAAACTTAATAGTGGATTGGAAAAAGGAAACTATATTCAACCAACTATTTTTGAAGCTAAAAACGATATGCGTATCTCCCAAGAAGAGATCTTCGGACCTGTTGTATCTGTGATTAAATTTAAAGATGAAGCAGAGGCATTAAAAATTGCTAATGATACTCTTTATGGTTTAGGAGCAGCAGTATGGACTAGAGACGGTAATACAGCCCACAGAATGGGTAGAGCGATACAAGCCGGAATAGTGTGGACAAATTGTTATCACGCTTATCCAGCGCACTCACCATTTGGGGGTTATAAACAGTCTGGCGTGGGAAGAGAAACTCACAAAATGATGCTTAATCATTACAGACAAAATAAGAACTTACACGTTTCTTACGCTGAGAAGAAATTGGGATTCTTTTAATCAATAATATATACTGGCCCATGATTCTAAATCATGGGCCGTACATTAAAAATGAAAGTATCTGCTACTCACTCAGCTTTAAGCTTATTATCCAAACTTCAAGAAAAATATGGTGAAAAATTAATGTTTCATCAGTCAGGGGGATGTTGTGATGGAAGCGCACCTATGTGTTTTAAAGAAGGTGAGTTTCCTCTGGGAGATAATGACGTTAAGTTAGGTGAAATAGGAGGAGTTCCTTTTTATATGAATGGTGACCAATATGAAAAATGGAAACACACCGATCTAACAATTGATGCTGTTAAAGGTATAGGTGGAATGTTTTCATTAGATAACGGAACTGGAGAAAGATTTTTAACAAAATCAGAAATTTGCTTAGTAGTTGATAACGAAAAGAAGAAAACAGGCTAATCTCTTTATAGACAACCCTATAAATATCTGTATTTAATATTATATGAGCCAATTTTTATTGTCTGATATAAGAGAGAAGTTTCTTAATTATTTTAAGAAAAACAACCACGTAATCGTGGACTCTAGTAACCTAGTGCCCAATAACGATCCTACCCTCATGTTTACAAATTCTGGAATGGTACAGTTTAAAAATGTATTCACTGGTTTAGAAAAAAGACAATATAAAAGAGCCACTACATCCCAAAAATGTGTAAGGGCGGGGGGAAAACATAATGATTTAGAAAATGTAGGTTACACCCCACGCCATCATACATTTTTTGAAATGTTAGGAAATTTTTCTTTTGGCGATTACTTCAAAGAGCAAGCAATAGAGCATGCTTGGAAATTATTAACAAAAGACTTTCAGCTACCGAAAGAAAAACTTTCAGTAACAGTATTCAATGAGGATGAAGATTCTTTCAAATTATGGAAAAAGATTGCTGGTTTAAGCGAAGACAAAATAATTAAAATTTCTACATCTGATAACTTTTGGTCTATGGGAGACACTGGTCCTTGTGGACCATGCTCTGAAATATTCTATGATCATGGAGATAAACTTAAAGGAGGGCCACCTGGTAGCTCCACCCAAGATGGAGATAGATTTATAGAAATATGGAATCTTGTTTTTATGCAATACGAACAAATTTCAAAACAAAAACGTATAAATTTACCCAAACCTTCTGTGGACACTGGAATGGGCCTTGAAAGAATGACTGCTGTTCTTCAAGGAACTCATGACAATTATAATATTGATCACTTTAAAAAAATTATTAAAGCTTCATCAGATATTATTAAAACACCAATTAATAACAAGACTATTGCAAGCCATAGAGTAATTGCTGATCATTTAAGAGCTAGTAGCTTTTTAATAGCAGAGGGAATATTACCTTCCAACGAAGGTAGAGGATATGTCCTAAGAAGAATAATGAGAAGAGGAATGAGGCATGCCCATTCGTTAGGAAGTAAGTCTCCAGTTTTTTATAAACTTTTTGACGTTTTGCTAAATGAAATGCAAAATAGTTACCCAGAATTAAAAACAGGTAAAGATCTTATAGTTGAAACTTTAAAAAATGAAGAAGAGAAATTTTCATCTCTGCTTGAAAGAGGTATGAAAATTTTAGATGAAAATTTAAATAAAGTTCAAAACAATACATTGCCTGGTTCAGTCGCTTTTAAATTGTATGATACTTTTGGTTTTCCCATAGATTTAACAGCAGATATTCTAAGAACTAAAAAAATTCAAGTTGATCATGTTGCATTTGAAAAAGAAATGGAAAAAAGTAAAGCTGTAGCTAGAGCTAATTGGAAGGGCTCTGGAGACAAGTCAGTTGAAGAAAAATGGTTTAAAGTTAGAGAGGAATTAAAACCCACAGAATTTTTAGGTTATGAATTTGATAAGGCGGAAGGCGTTGTACTAAAAATATCTAAAGACAATAAATTTGTTGATAAAGCAGTAGATGGAGAGCAGATAGAAATTATTACAAATCAAACTCCTTTTTATGGAGAGTCCGGAGGTCAAGTTGGTGATCAAGGGATAATGTTTAACTCTGATTGTAAAATAAATATTATTGATACCCAAAAAAAAATGGGAGATCTTTTCGTTCATACAGGTAAAATTAAAAAAGGTTCGATAAAAATAGGTCAAAGCGTTAATCTAGAAATAGACGTAGAAAAAAGAAATAATTCTAAAGCCAATCATTCCGCAACTCATTTATTGCACGAGTCTTTAAGAAGGACTTTAGGTAAACATGTAACTCAAAAAGGATCGTTAGTATCTCCCGAAAGACTTAGGTTTGATTTTAGTCATAACAAACCCATAGAAAAAGATGAGATGCAAAAAATAAATAAAGTTGTTAACGAAATCATAGAAGGTTCAACAGATGTACAAACAAGAATAATGACACCTAAAGAGGCTATAAAAATGGGGGCTTTAGCTCTCTTTGGAGAAAAATATGGTGAAGAAGTAAGAGTAGTCTTTATGGGAAAAGAGGCTAATGGTTTCTTTTCAACGGAGTTATGTGGGGGAACACATGTTAAAAACACAAAAGAAGTTGGAAAATTTAGAGTTATTAGCCAATCTTCAATTGCATCTGGAGTAAGAAGAGTAGAGGCTCTTAGAGATAAACAACTTAATCAGTTTGAAAAGTCTCAAGAAACAGATAAAACATTGAAAGAAAAAATAACTAAAGAACAGTTAGAAAAAATTAAAAAAGAACTTTTAAATTATAAAGTTCAACCAGATTTAAATGAAAATAAAGATTTAGTAGAGAATTTAAAAAATTTAAATAAACAACTTGAAAAAATAAAAATTCAAAAAGTAATTAAAGATAAAAACAAAAATAAAATTAAAGACAAAAAGATTAGCAATTTTATAATTAGAGAACAAGTTATAAGGGATTTTCCACCAAAAGAATTAAGAAGTATAATTGATCAAGGAAAAAAAGATATTAAAAAAGGTATAATAATAAGCATTTCTACCTTTGAAGAAAAAATTGGAGTTGCTGTTGGTGTTACAAATGATCTTATTTCAAAATATGATGCGGTTAAATTTGTTAAAATTGCGTCAGAAATACTTGGAGGAAAAGGTGGCGGTGGTAGAAAAGATTTTGCGCAAGCAGGAGGAACAAATATAAATAAAATTGAGGAAGCTTTTAAGGCTATAACTGATAAAATTAATTAAGTTTTTTTTTAAGATTCGAATCTATTGCTTCTAAAAATTGATTAGTTGTTAAAAATTTTTGATCTTTACTAACTAATATTGCTAAATCCTTAGTCATTGAACCACTTTCAACAGTTTCTATACAAACTTTTTCAAGAGATTCTGCAAATTTGATTAGTTCCTGATTTCCATCAAGGTTGCCTCTATGGGACAATCCTCTTGTCCAAGCAAAAATAGAAGCTATAGGATTTGTAGATGTTTCTTTGCCAGCCTGGTGTTGTCTATAATGCCTCGTTACAGTTCCATGAGCTGCTTCAGCTTCAGCAATTTTTCCGTCTGGCGTTCTAAGAACACTTGTCATTAAACCTAGTGAGCCATATCCTTGTGCAACAGTATCTGATTGGACATCTCCATCATAGTTTTTACAAGCCCAAATATATTTTCCATTCCATTTCATTGCACAAGCAACCATGTCATCAATTAATCTATGTTCATAAGTTATACTTGCTTTATCAAATTTATCTTTAAATTCTTTTTGAAAAACCTCTTCAAAAATATCTTTAAATCTTCCATCATAAGCTTTTAAAATTGTATTTTTGGATGAAAAGTAAACAGGCCATTTTCTTACCAGACCGTAATTCATGCACGCTCTAGCGAAATCTTTAATTGAATTATCTAAGTTATACATAGAGAGAGCTATACCTGGACCATCAAAATTGAAAACTTCATGTTCAATTTTATTTTTTCCATCTTCTGATTCCCATTTAACAGTCATTTTTCCTTTTCCTGGAACCTTAAAATCTGTAGCCTTATATTGATCCCCAAAAGCATGTCTTCCGACTATAACGCTATCAGTCCAATGAGGAACTAATCTTGGAACATTTTTACAAATTATTGGTTCTCTAAAAATTGTTCCTCCAACAATATTTCTTATTGTTCCATTGGGCGATCTCCACATTTTCTTTAAATTGAATTCTTTTACACGAGCCTCATCAGGAGTTATAGTTGCACACTTAACCCCAGCTCCATATTTTTGAATGGCTTTAGCACAGTCTATTGTTATTTGATCGTTCGTTTTATCTCTATTTTCCATACCCAGATCGTAGTATTTAAGATCAATTTCCAAGTAAGGCTTAATCAGCTTTTCTTTAATAAATGACCATATAATTCTAGTCATTTCGTCTCCGTCTAGCTCTACTACTGGGTTTTTGACTTTAATTTTTGCCATAAAATAAATATAGATTGATTAAGCACGATTTTTATACATATTAGAAAAAAATTAGCAAACTTAAAATTATGTTTAATACAATTTTTCCAAGTATTCACAAAGAAGGGTACAAATTTTTAGCTATTTCTATAATAGCAACATTTATAGTTTTGCTCTTTTCAAAGTTTCTTGGCTCAATTTTGATTTTATTAACTATTTGGGTTTATTACTTTTTTAGAGATCCAGAAAGACATCCAATAAATGACGACTCTTTCTTAGTCAGTCCAGCTGATGGTTTAATCACCGCTATTTCAGAAAGAACAGGGCCCGTTGAACTACAATTAGAAAATAAGACTTTTACTAAGGTAAGTATTTTTATGAACGTTTTTAACTGTCATGTTAATAGAACTCCATTAACAGGAACAGTAGAAGAGATTAATTATAAGCCTGGAAAATTTTTAAATGCTTCACTAGATAAGGCAAGTGAGGAAAATGAAAGAAATTACTACAAAATTAAATGCAGTAAATCTGACGAAGAAATAATTGTCGTTCAAATTGCAGGCTTAATTGCAAGAAGAATAGTTTGTGAAGTTGAGCAAGGACAAAATTTAAAGCAAGGAGATAGAATAGGAATGATACGTTTTGGAAGTAGAGTAGATATTTATTTTAAAAATAAAAAAGTTTTAGCTAAGATTGGACAAAATGTAGTAGCAGGAGAAAGCCTAATAGCTTCTGAATAATGCAAGAGAATAAAAAATTTAAACTAGTACCATCTAAAAAAACAAGATACTTACTACCAAATATATTAACTTTGGGTGGAGTATGCCTTGGTATTAGTTCAATTAAATTTTCAATAGATGGAAATTATAGTTTGGCTGCGATTTTTATTTTGTTAGCGGCTATACTGGATGCTTTAGATGGTAGAATTGCACGGTTAATAAAAGGAACATCTGAATTTGGAAAAGAACTAGATTCACTTACAGATTTTGTTAGTTTTGGTATAGCTCCTGTTTTTATTTTATATTTTTGGGGATTAAATAATTATGGAAAATTGGGTTGGGCAATTACATTAATTTACTCAGTTTGTTGTGTTTTAAGGCTAGCAAGATTTAATCTAACTAAAATTAACAATAAACAACTTTGGAAAAGCAATTACTTTGAAGGTGTTCCAGCACCAGCTGGTGGAATTCTCATTTTAATGCCTTTATTTTTTGAACTGTCAAATCTAAATTTAGGTTTTAATATAAAAAACTTAACACCCTATTTTACAGTTTTGATTGCCATTTTATTGGTAAGCAAAATTCCAACTTTATCTTTAAAAAAAATATCAATTTCACCAAAAGCGACGGTTTTTATCTTATTAGGCATTGGTATAATTTTTATTTCTTTATTATATTATACATTCGAAACACTTTTAGCTCTTAGTATAGTTTATCTAATTTCAATACCTATTAGTTATATTATGTATAAAAATAAAGATAGAAAAGAAACTTTAGAAACATCAGAAGATGAGCATGAAGATGTTTTATAATGAAAAAATCAAAAAAAAGAAAAAAAAGCAATACTTGGAAAATAAAACAACATAGAGATCAATTTTTTAAGAAATCTAAAACTTTAGGCTTTCGTTCACGTTCAGCATTTAAATTAATTGAATTAAATAAAAAATATAAATTTATTAAAGCAAATAGTAAATTATTAGATATAGGAGCTTATCCAGGTGGATGGACCCAAGTTGCAAGTAAAATCATTACAAATGGAAAAATATTATCTTTGGATATGAAAAAGATGGATGAAGTAAAAAATGTTACGTTTTTACAATGTGATTTTCTTGAAGAACATACAAAAGAAAAAATATTTCATTTTTTTAAGGATAAATTAGATGTAGTCATCTCTGATATGGCTGCAAATACAACCGGAAATAAATCCCTAGATTGTATTCGAACTAATCATTTATGTGCAGAAGTTGTTGAATTTTCCTCAAAAATCCTCAAGCCAAATGGGGTATTAGTATCAAAACTATTTATGGGTGATGACTTTCTAGAAGTTAAAGAATTAGCAAAATCTAGGTTTAAAAAAGTAGATTTTTTTAAACCTGAGGCAAGCAGAAACGAATCAAAAGAAACTTATTTACACTGTGTGACATTAAAGACTTTATAATTTTTAAAAATTGTATATAAGTGTATATGGAAGCAATAAAAGAAGCACTAACTTTTGATGATGTATTGTTGCTGCCGCGTTTTTCAAATATTTTACCATCAGAAACTGACATCTCTTTAAATTTAACTAAGAATATAAAATTAAAAACACCCTTCTTGTCTTCTGCTATGGACACAGTTACAGAGTCATCCATGGCTATTGCGATGGCAAAATCGGGTGGAATAGGAATTATACATAGAAATTTAGATATAAAAAAACAAAGTAAAGAAGTTGAAAAAGTTAAAAGAAAAAAATTATTTGTTGGAGCTGCTATTGGAACAAATGCAGATGATTTCAAAAGAGCCAAATTGCTAGTAGATAGTGGTGTGGATTTAATTGTAATTGATACGGCTCATGGTCATAGTGAAAAAGTTTTAAAAACTTTATCTAAAGTTAAAAAAAATAATAAAATACCTATTTGTGTAGGTAATATTGCTACGGCAGAGGCAGCAAAAAGATTATATAATTCTGGAGCTGAAGTAATTAAGGTTGGTATCGGGCCAGGATCTATTTGTACTACCCGAATGGTAGCTGGGATAGGAGTTCCCCAGATATCGGCAATAATGGAAGTTCACGATGCCTTGAAAGGAAAAAAAATAAAAATAATTTCTGATGGAGGAATTAAGTTTTCAGGAGATATTGCAAAAGCAATAGCTGCGGGTGCGGACGCCATCATGATGGGCTCAATATTTGCTGGAACTCAGGAAAGTCCAGGAAAAAAATTTAAGATTAAAAATAAATTTTATAAACAATACAGAGGAATGGGATCTATTGGAGCTATGTCCGAAGGGTCCTCTGATAGATATTTCCAAAAAAATTATAAGGATAAGTCAAAATTTGTACCTGAAGGAGTTGAAGGAAGAGTAGAATATAAAGGAAACGTTTCTAAGATCATATATCAATTAAAAGGAGGCCTAAGATCATCTATGGGGTATGTTGGAGCAAAAAAATTAGAAGATATACAAAAAAATGCAAAATTTATTAAAATTACAAAAGCTGGATTCTATGAAAGCATGGTACACAGTGTAGAAATGATGGAACCAACTTTAAATTTTAAATTATAACAATGAGGTTATTAAAAATTAATTTTTTTTTAATTTTAATATATAGCAATGTTCTTGCTGGAACCAATTACTTTAATGAGGGATTAACATTTTACCAAAATAAACAATTTAATAAGGCAAAGTTTAAATTTGAACAAGATATAGTTTTTAATCCAAAAAATGAAAAGTCTTATCTTTATCTTTCAAAAATATTTAAGGAACAAGAAAAAAAAGAATTAGAGGAAAAAAATTTAAACACAGTTATACTACTTAATCCAAAAAATGAGGAAGCCACATACAATTTGGCTCAACTAAAATTAAAAAAGTCAGACTTTGAAGGAAGCAAAAAATTGATAGAAACATTACTTACTTTTTGTAAAGATTATTGTAAAAAAAGCCAAAATCTTAAAATTGAAATAGAAAAATCTCTAAAAAAATAAATGGGAGTTCAAAGTCAGAAGGAAAAAATTATAATCATTGATTTTGGATCACAAGTTACAAAACTTATAGCTAGGAGAATTAGAGATTTCGGAGTTTTTTCTGAAATTATAACAATTAATGATCTGCATAAAGTTAATAACTACAAAGGAATAAAAGGAATAGTTTTATCTGGAGGTCCTTCAACTGTAACAAAGAAAAAATATTTAAGTATTCCAAAAGAGATATTTCTAAAAAAGATCCCTATTCTGGGAATTTGTTATGGGTTACAGTTAATAACAAAGTTATTTGGTGGTTCAATTAAATCTTTACGAAGAAAAAGAGAATTTGGGAGAGCGATTCTCTATAAAAAAAAAAGATCTTTGCTTATTAAAAATTTTTTTAATAACAAGAATAATTCTGTTTGGATGAGTCATCAGGATGCTGTTACTAAATTACCTAAAGGTTTTAAAGTTGTTGCATCGACTAAAGATTCAAAATTAACAATTATAGAAAAAACTAAAGATAAGATATATGGAGTACAATTTCATCCAGAGGTAACACATACTGAAAATGGAACAATAATCTTTAAAAATTTTTTATTTTCTATCTGTAAGATTAAAAAAAAATGGAGGGTAGCATCTGAAGCAAATAGACTTATTAATAATATAAGAAAAACTGTCAAAAAAGATAAAGTAATTTGTGCATTATCAGGAGGTGTTGATAGTAGCGTGGTTGCTTTATTAGTTAATAAAGCTATTAAAAAAAATCTAATTTGTATAATGGTTGATACAGGATTAATGAGAAAGAATGAATTTAAAGACTCTTACAATATATTTAGAAAAAAATATAAATTAAATGTAAAATTAATCAATGCTTCTAAATTATACTTAAAAAAACTTAAAGATATTCATAATCCAGAAAAGAAAAGAAAAATAATAGGAAACTTATTTATCAAAATTTTTGAAAAGGAGTCTAAAAAATATAAATCTATAAAATATCTTGCGCAAGGAACTCTTTATCCAGATATTATAGAGAGTAGATCTGCAACAGGAAGCCAATCATCTAAAATTAAATCTCATCATAATGTGGGTGGATTACCAAAAAAGATGAATTTGAAATTAATTGAACCTCTTAAAGAGTTTTTTAAAGATGAAGTTAGAGTTTTAGGAAAATCTCTAGGATTAAAAGATAGCATAAGGAACAAACATCCTTTTCCTGGCCCGGGACTAGGAATAAGAATCATAGGTAATATTACATCTGAGAAAATAAAGATACTTCAAGAAGCTGACTATATTTATATTAATGAACTAATTAAACACAGACTTTATAATAAGATTTGGCAAGCTTATGCAGCTTTATTACCTATGAAAACAGTTGGTGTAATGGGAGATTCAAGAACTTATGAATATACTTGTTTGTTAAGGGCGGTTGTTTCGGAGGATGGAATGACCGCAGATTACTTTAATTTTCCAAAGGATTTTTTGGATAAAATTTCAAATAAAATAGTTAATGGAGTACCTGGTATAAATAGAGTAGTGTATGATATAACTTCTAAACCACCTAGCACTATTGAGTTGGAATAATGTCTCAAAAAATAAAAAAGATATTAGCAAAAAAAAATAAAAAAAAAATTGTAAGTTTAACAGCATATTCAAAAAGTATTGCCCAAATTTTAGATAAACATTGCGATATAATTTTAGTAGGAGATTCTATGGCTAACGTTTTATACGGAATGAAAAATACTCATAAAATTACATTAAATACAATCATTCAGCACAGCATTAGTGTTCGGAAAGGAACTAAAAAATCTTTATTAGTTGTTGATATGCCAAAAGGTACATATAAAAATCCCTCACAGGCAAAAAAAAATGCAAAATTAATTTTTAAAAAAACAAAATGTGATGCTGTAAAAATAGAAAGTAATAATAAAAATTTTAAAATTATCAGAGAAATAACTAAAGCAAAAATACCTGTAATGGGCCACATAGGATATACGCCTCAGTTTAAAAATAAATTTAAAGTCGAGGGAAAAAAGAATCAGGAGGTTAAAAAATTAATTAAAGAATCAATTTTAATTCAAAAGGCTGGTGCTTTTTCGATTGTTTTAGAGTGTATTACACCAAACACAGCTAAAATAATTACTAATACATTAAAAATACCTACCATCGGGATTGGATCATCATCAAATTGTGATGGACAAATTTTAGTAACTGATGACATTATAGGTTTAAGCGGTTTTTATCCAAAGTTTGTAAAAAGATATGTAAGCCTAAATTCAATAATTGAAAAAGCTGTAAAAAAATATAGTAAAGAGGTAAAAACCAAAATATTTCCCAACAACAAAAACTTTTTATATGGAAAATGAACAAAATACAAACTTTCTTGAGAAAACAGAAAACTTTGTAAAAGAAAATAAAAATATCCTACTAACAGTTTTAACTCTAATAATTTTCGTTTTAATTGGAATAAGTTATTTAAATTATTACCAAAAGTCTAAGAATGAAAAAATTTCTGAAAAATTTGTTCAAGCAGGCATATATCTTTCTCTTGATAAACAAGCAGAGTCAAAAAAAATTTATGAGGAAATTATAAATAGTAAAAATAAATTTTATTCCTTATTAGCCTTAAATACTATTATAGATAATAATCTTGAAAAAAATCATGAAAAAGTTTTAGAACTTTTTAATGTTGTTGAAAATGCGAGAGTAGAAAAAGAGCAAAAAAACTTAGTTAAATTAAAAAAGGCTCTATATTTAATAAATATATCTAGAGATAATGAAGGAAAAAAAATGCTCGATGAAATTATTTCTGATGATTCAATATGGAAGGAAACTGCATCTGAAATTTCAAAATTCTAAAATAATAAATATTAATTTTCTCAAAACAAAAAATATATGAAAAAGTTAATATTAGTAATATCCGTACTTATATTTTCTCATTGTTCTTTTGATAACAAATCAGGTATTTGGAAAGATACAAATAAAGTAGATTTAAAAAAAATAGATAGATTCAAAGATTTTGAAACACTTTATACAAAAGAAAAATCTTTTAATGAAGTTATTTCACCTAATAAAAATTTAGATATTATATTGGACCCAATTAAAAGAACAAATCAATGGTCTGATGAATTTTATCGAGACTCAAATAATTCAGATAACTTTGAGTATGATAATGTAAATGATATTATCTTTAAAAGTAAAAAAATAAGCAGATATTCCTTAAAAGACAGAATATTATTTGACGAAGAAAATATTATAGCTACTGATATTAAAGGCAACATAGTGATCTACTCAGTAGAGAGAAAAGAAATTATTTATAAATACAATTTTTATAAAAAAAAATTTAAAAAAATAAAAAAAATTTTAAATATAATTACAGAAAATAATGTTATTTATATTTCAGATAACTTAGGTTACTTTTATGCTTTAGATTACAAGAATAAAAAATTGTTATGGGCAAAAAATTTCAAAATACCATTTAGATCGAACATTAAAATATCAGGAAATAAAATTATCACTGCAGATCAAAATAATACACTTTATATTCTTGACAAACTTAATGGTGCTCAATTAAAATTTATACCTACTGAAGAAACAACCGTAAAAAGTCACTTTATTAATTCTTTAGCTGTAAATAGTGATACATTAGTTTATTTAAATACTTTTGGATCTCTTTATTCTATTAACACCCAAAACTTAAAGATTAATTGGTTTGCAAACTTTAAACAATCGCTAGATTTAAATACAACTAATCTATTTTACTCGAATCCTACTGTAATATATGAAGATAAAATTATAGTCTCTACTGACCCATATTTATATTTACTAAATATAAAAAATGGATCAATAATTTTTAGATTAGCTATTACTTCAATTGTCAAACCTATAGTTTCTGGAAAAAATTTATTTATTATTACTAAAGATAATTTGTTAGTAAATATAGATATAGATACAGGCAAAATAACTTACTCTTTAAATATAGCAAATGAAATTGCTGATTTTTTAGACACAAAAAACAAATCTATCTCTATAAAATCTTTATCATTGGCTAATAATAATTTACTCGTATTTTTAAATAATTCATTTTTAGTAGCCTTCAATAAAGATGGAAAAATAGAAAAAATTCAAAAACTTAAAAGTCAACTAGGAACTTTTCCAATATTCATAAATAAAATGATTTTATTTTTAAATAAAAAAAATAAATTAGTAGTTTTAAATTAGTTGTTAGATTTTCCACTTAACAGAGATAATTGAGTTATTTTCAGTTCACCTAAATTATCTGATGGTTTGATCGGATATTCTCCAGTAAAATAATGATCACTGAATTGTGGGTACGAATTATTTCTTTTACCTTTTTCTAAAGCTTCATAAAGTCCATTAAGACTTAAAAATTTTAGTGATTTAGCTTTTATATGCTCGCACATTTCTGAATTCGTTTTTTGATGTGCTAATAGCTCTTCTTTTGTAGGCATATCTACTCCATAGAAATCAGGAAATTTAATTTCAGGACTTGCAATTCTTACATGAACTTCTTTGGCTCCAGATTCATAAAGCATTTTGACAATTTTATAGCATGTTGTCCCTCTTACCAATGAGTCATCTATCAATATTATAGATTTGTTTTTTACAATACTTTTTGTAGAACTTAATTTTAGCTTTACTCCTAAACTTCTAATGTTTTGAGTAGGTTCAATAAAAGTTCTACCTACATAATGATTTCTTATTAACCCAAGTTCAAATTTTTTCTTTGAGTGTTCAGCGTAGCCTAAAGCTGCAGGCACACCAGAGTCAGGAACTGGTATAACAATATCTGCTTTTATATCAGTTTCTTTTGCCAATTGGACTCCAAAATTTTTACGATATTCATACGCACATTTTCCTCCAATAATACTATCTGGCCTTGCAAAATAAATGTATTCAAATATACAAGGTCGTGCTTTTTGTTTTGGGAAAGGTTTAATATTAGACATTTCATTATTTTCTATAACAATTATTTCACCATTTTCTACCTCTCTGACAAATTTCGCTCCAATGATATCTAATGCACAAGTTTCTGATGATAAAATATATGAATCTTTTAACTTACCAATTACCAAAGGTCTTATACCAAAGGGATCTCTTACTCCTATCAATTTTTTATTTGTCATTATGACAAGAGAATAACCTCCTTGTATTTGAAAAAGAGCATCTATTAATTTATCTACTATTTTATCTCTTTTAGATTTAGCAATTAATTGTACGATTGTCTCTGTATCACTTGTAGTTCTAAAAATTGCACCATCTTTGACCAAAGACTCTCTCAAGGTTAATGCATTAGTTAGGTTTCCGTTATGAGCAATACTCAATCCACCAACATGTAGATCTGCAAAAAATGGCTGTATATTTCTTAAAGAAGTTTCACCAGTTGTTGAATATCGATTATGACCAATAGCAAATTTACCAGGTAGTTTATTTATAACATTGCTCTTTGTAAAATTATCTCCAACCAGACCTTGTCTTTTTTCAGAATGGTAGTTTTTTCCATCATAAGATACTATTCCACATCCTTCTTGACCTCTATGCTGTAAAGCATGTAAACCTAAAGCTACTAAAGCCGAAGCATCTTCGTGATTAGATATGCCAAATATACCGCATTCTTCTCTTAATTTATCTGATTTAAATTTTTTCAATTTTATCTTTTGTATCTATGAAATCTTCACTAGAAGGAAATTCTTCTATAAGCACTTCACTTCCTTTTTTAATAATATCGAATGAAATTGCATCCTCAGCTGATATACCCCAATTTTGATATGGATAAAACCAATTTAATATAGAGAACAAACAAATAGAAACAATATAGCCTTTAAAAAATCCAAATAATAACCCAAAAGTTTTATCTATTGATCCTACTCCTGTCCACGTAACTACTCTGCTTAAGGATTTTCCAGCAATAATAGTTAAAAATATTGTGCAAATAAACACAAGAATTCCAATACCGAAATTATTGATAAACTCAGACTCTACGTAATCATTAACCCAAGGTTGTAATTTAGGAACTAAAATAACAGTTATCACCAAAGCAAAAACCCATTTCATAAAAGAGATAAAGCTTAGAGCAAAACCTTTTAAAAAACATTGAATTACAAAATAAAACATTAATATTAAAAAAATAATATCAAATATATTTATATCCGACAAAATTTCTAGAAAACCGTCCATTATCTTTAAATTAATTTTTCATCTCCAAATGGTTTAAAGACTAAGAGTAATTTTGGTAGTAAAGTCAAAACTGAAATCATAGCTAGCAGCATCGCAATACCTGTGAAGACACCAAAATATATTGTTGGTATAAAATTTGACAAAACTAAAATTGAAAACCCAAAAACAATAGTTATTGAAGTATTTAAAATTGCTATACCAACAGTACTATGACATCTATCAAGAGTTTTATTGTAATTATTTATTTTTTTAAATTCTTCTTTAAACCTGTAAATATAATGAATACTATTGTCTACAGCTATACCAATTGTAATAGCTGCTATAGTTATAGTCATCATATCTAAAGGAATGCCAAGTAAACCAATAATACCAAGAATGAAAAAAGCAGCTATAAAATTTGGAACAACACCTATAGAAGCAAGAACAATATTTCGGAATAAAACTAAAAACATTAAAAAAATTCCTAGCATAACTATACCCAAGGTGAGTATTTGAGATTTAAAAAGACTCTGTAATAAATTATTAAATAAGATTAAAACACCTGCTAATTTATACTCTTCTCTATCTAAACCTAATTTTGTATTTAAATCAGAGTCAATTTTTTTGATTAGATCATTTCTTCTTAAATTTTCTAAGGAGTCTTTAATTCTTAGGCTAATTCTTGCTTCATCTTTATCAACAGAGATATAAGGTGTAACAATTTCTTTTTTTATTGCCTCAGGAATTTTACTATATAAAACTGCTATTTCTAAACTTTGTAATTCTTTATTATTTAAATCTTCAGCTACTCTTAAAATTGAACCAAAAGATAAAACCTTTCCAATTTCTGGTAAAGAATCTAAATAGTCATGAACTTTAATTATCTTATTCATTTTGTCTCTCGTAAACCAATATTTAGCTTTATCTTCATTGGTCTCTTTCTCCTCTTCCCATTCATCAAATTCATCACTCTCTTTCTTAATTTCTTTCTTTTTTATTGGGAACTTTAAAATAATATTTAAAGGAGTAGTGCCACCTAGATCGTCATCAATTTTTTTCATTCCTTTGTAAATTTCTGTTTCTTTATCAAAATAATTTATAAAACTATTTTCTACCTCTAGCTTAAGTATTCCAAGTATACTAAATAAGATTACTAGCAAGGTAGACCCAAAAATTAGAATTTTATTATTTTTAGCAAAAGAGCCTAAAGCAGAAGTAATTAAGGATTTTTCTGTGTCTTTAACACCTATCTCATCGTTAGATGAAAATAAGTTTAATAAAGAAGGTAATAATAAAAATGTGACTAATAAAGAAACTATCAATCCTAAAGTCATCATCCATCCAAAATCTATTATTGGTTTTATTCCACTAAATACTAAAGATAAAAAAGCACATATAGTTGTTAGAACTGTATAAAGTATTGGAAGCATCATTTTTTTACTAGCTTCAAAAACAGCTTCATTTTTAGTTAATTGGGGAAATTCTTTTTTTAATTGTAAAAATCTAACAGTTACATGGATATTCATTGCCATATTTAATATCAACATTAAAGCAATAAAGTTTGATGAGATTACAGTTACTTTCCATCCAATTAATCCTAAGAGACCAATCATTATAATTACTGAAGTTGCGCATCCTAATAATGGCATTACGACCCATTTAAAATTTCTAAAAATAAACCAAAGTGTTAAAATAATAAAAATGAAAACCCCAATGCCAAAAACAACTATGTCACTTTTGATATAACTCATCATATCATCAGCAATCATTGGAATACCTCCTAAATGAATTTTGGCATTTTCTCCATATTTGCTGATCACATCTCTTATTTCAGCTATATTTTGATGATTTCTAATATTATATAAATTTTTATATTCTTCATACTCATTGAGAAATTTTTTATAATTTATTTTTTCTTTTTTTGATAAACCTGACTCAATAGATTGATTAAAATATTTATCTTTAACTTTTATATATTCTGCTAGTCTTTCATCTGTTTTTAGATAAACAACAATCCCTGATGTCTTGCCATCCTCACTAATTACGTAATTTTTATAAATAGGACTATTTATTATTTCATCAAAACCTCTTTTTCTGTCTATTTCTGGATAGGCTAAAGTTTTATAATTTTTTAATCTTTCCATTAAACCTTCATCGGTACTTTTTAAAAGAGGAACATCAATAACCGTAATAACGTTATCAACCCAGGTTAATTTTTCTATTTTAGATTTTAACAACTGAAGATTAAGAATAGTTTCTTTTTCAGTAAAACTTGAAACTGGGGTATAAGTTAAAACTAAGAAGTCTTTTGAACCATATGTTTCATTAACTTCTCTTAGATATTTAAGATCTGGATCTCCTTCAAGTAATAGAGCGTCTGACGATGCATCTAAATTAAAATTTTTAGCATGATATAAAGAAAAGCAGATTAATATTGCTAAAAATACAAGAGTTACTTTAGGAAAATCTATAACCAATTTTTTATAAATATTAGTAAACATAGAGATATTTCAGATATATCTTAAATTTATGATAACTAAAGATAAAATTTAGACCTAATTATTGCTTAAATCTTTGAATTTTGTGTATATTCCTTCAAACTCAACTTTAACCACTCCAGTAGGACCATGTCTTTGTTTACCTAATATGATGTCAGCTAGTCCGTGTACTTCGTTCATTTTAGTTTGCCATTCAGCGTGTTCAATAGAGCCTGACTTCGGTTGTTGGTTTTCTAAATAATAGGCTTCTCTGTAAACAAACATTACTACATCTGCATCTTGTTCAATAGAACCAGACTCTCTTAAATCAGACAGCTGGGGTTTTTTCATATCTCTTTGTTCTACAGCCCTAGATAATTGAGAAAGAGCTAATACTGGTACTTTGAGTTCTTTGGCTAATGCTTTTAAACCTTGTGTAATCTCTGAAACTTCCTGAACTCTATTATCATTTCGGTTTAAACTAGGCGACCTCATCAATTGTATATAGTCAACAACTATTAAACTTAAACCAAATAATCTTTTAATTCTTCTAGCTCTATTACTTAATGTTGCAATATTAATTGCAGGAGTTTCGTCTATAAAAAGTGGAAGATTGTATATATTTCTCGATGTCTCAATATATCTATTTATTTCTTCCTCAGTAACTTTGCCTTTTCTTATATCATCAGATTTAATTCTTGCTTGTTCAGAAAGTATTCTAGTAGATAACTGCTCTGATGACATTTCTAGAGAAAAAAATGCTATAGAAGACTTTTCTTGACGACTCATAATGTTTTGAGCAGCATGAAAAGCAATGTTAGTTGCAAGAGCAGTTTTTCCCATTCCAGGTCTACCAGCTAATATAACTAGATCAGATTTATGTAGACCGCCTAATTTTTCATCTAAATCTTTTAAACCTGTTGGCACGCCTACAATTCCTCTTTCACTTTTCATTGCTTGAGTAGCTGAGGCAATTGTTTGATCTAACGCTTGATTAAACTTTAAATATGATTGAGAAAAACTACCTCTTTCTGCTAAGTCATATAAAGATTTTTCAGTATTTATTATTATTTTTTCTGCAGTTTGCTCTTTGGAATCTAATGTTTCAGAAGATAAATTATCAGAAATTAAAACTAATTCTCTTCTTAAATACATTTCATGAATTATTTTTGCATAATCTATTGCCTGCTTTGTTGATCCAGAAAATCTTGTTAATTTGACTAAATATTCTGTTCCACCAACTTCATTCAACATATTATCTTTTTCAAAGTAATTTTTTAAAGTAATAGGGTTAGCAATCATTCCTTTATTATTTAAAGTTGAAATAACCTCATAAATTTTAGTATGTGCAGGATCATAAAAACTTGTAGGATTAATAGTATTTGAAACTTCATCAATAATATCATTATTGACTAAAATTGATCCAAGTAAGGCTTGTTCAGCTTCTAGATTTGAAGGTTGCTTTTTGTTTAAATTGTTATCTGTTAATTTGACTTTTTCCACTTATGAATAATAGAGTGAGAAAAGTATAATAAAAGTTAAAAGTTACACACTTTTTTATCTTGCCTGTGGAAAAGTCAGGTTTGTTGATTTTATTTATTTAGATTGAGATTTATCTATTTTAATTGAAATTTTAGCTGAAACTTCTGTATGAAAGTTAATATCTACTTTGTAATTACCAATTTTATTTAAATCATTTTTCAAAACAATTTGTGAAGGTTTTACTTCAATCTTCATTTTTTCAAAAATTGCTGTAGAGATTTCTTTTGGTTTAATTGAGCCGTACAAATCACCATTTTCTTTACTTTCTTTAATAAACACAAAAGATTTATTATTAATTATTTGTGCAGTACTTTTTAATTTTTTCTTTAATTCTATATTTTTTTTGTTTAGCTCGTCTTTTTTTTTTGAAACATATTCTAAATTCTCTTTATTAAGTCTTAATGCTTTTCCTGTTTTTAAAAGGAAGTTTCTTCCGTATCCAGGCTTTACCTGGACTTTGTCTCCTATGTTACCTAGATTCATTATGTTTTCTAAAAGAATTAATTCCATAATTATATAAGTCCTAGAATTTTTGCTTTTTTAATTTCTTTAGTTTACCACTTGATACTGATGTGATTTTTGAAGATAAAATTTTATTATTTTCTGAAATATATTTTTTTAATAAGCTAATATTCTTATAGTCAATTATTGGAGCATTTTTTACAGACAAAGGACAAGATCTATTAAATCTTCCTTCAGATTTTTGAAATAAACTAAGTTTATTTAACGAACTAGAGCTTCTTTGAAATTTTTTTCCTTTTCGTTTCATTTATTTTTCTTTTTTAAAATACTCATTTTTGGTATCTAATTTTTTATATTTAACTAAAAGATGTCTAATTATTGAGTTATCAATTTTTATTTTTTTATCTATCTCATTTAAAGTTTCTTTATTTCCTTCAAATTTATAATGAATATAAAAACCCTTATTATATTTTCTTATTTTTGTGGCAAGATTTAACAGACCCCATTCTTCAATTTTTAAAACTTTGCCTGAATTGTTGTTAATAAGTTCATTATATTTTTCTTTAATTTTTTTTAATTCAGATGTAGGCAAATCTTGCTTAGCAATTAAAGTATTTTCGTAAAATGACATCAAAAGATTATTGTTAATTAGTTAGCTTTAAAGTACATAATTGTAAAAAAAGCTTTATACTATAATAGATATTTATATCAATACTAATTATCAGTAATAAAATGCTAAAAATATGAATGCTATACTCTTTCCAGGCCAGGGTTCACAAATTGTGGGGATGGGATCTGAGTTTTACAATAATTTTGAAATTGTAAAAAAGATCTTTAAAGAAGCAGACGATAAACTAAACTATAAAATTTCAAAAATCATTTTAGAAGGCCCAGAAGATAAACTAAAATTAACACAAAATACTCAGCCAGCTATTTTAACAGTAAGTTATTCAATTTTTTCAGTTCTTAAAAAAGAGTATAATTTTGATTTTAAGTCTACAAAATTTTTTGCGGGCCACTCGTTAGGTGAGTATAGCGCATTAGTCTGTGCTGATTCACTTGAATTTAATGATGCCTTATTTTTGCTTTTTGAAAGAGGTAAATCAATGCAGGAAGCAGTTCCAGTGGGTAAAGGGAGTATGATTGCAGTATTAGGTTCAAAAATTGAGGAACTAAACGTTTTGATTAAAGAAATTAAAAAAAAAGGTGTATGTGAAATTGCAAATGACAACGCGGAAGGGCAAACAATTTTAAGTGGAGATATAGAAAGCATTAATTCATTGAAAGATATTCTAAAAGAGAATAAAAAAAAATTTATACCTCTAAATGTAAGTGCTCCTTTTCACTGTTCTTTAATGAGTCCCGCAGCTACTAAAATGAAAGATAAAATAAATTCAATTAACTTTAAAAAACCAATATTTGATGTTGTTTGTAATGTGACCTCAAAACCTGAAAATAACCCAGAAGAAATAAAAAAATTATTAGTTGAACAAATTTGTTCCTCAGTAAGATGGAGAGAAAGCATAATTAACATGTCAAACGAAAATATTAATAATTTTATTGAAATAGGGCCTGGAAAAGTTTTATCTGGGATGGTTAAAAGGACTGTAAAGAATATTAATTGCTTTAGTCTAAATTCAATAGATGATATGAAAAAAACTATCGATGAACTTAAAAAATAGAAAAGTAATAATTACCGGAGCCACTGGAGGAATTGGCAATAGCCTTGTAAAAAAATTTGTTGAAAGTGGATCAATTGTTTTGGCAACAGGAACAAAAGAAGAAAAATTAAATGATTTAAAAAGTAAATTTAGCAACTTACAAATTGAAAAATTTAACTTAGGCGAGCATTCCAAAATTGAGTCTTTTATAGAATCAGCAAATAATAAACTTGGTGGTTTAGATATTTTAATAAATAATGCTGGTATTAACCTGGATAGCTTAACAATAAGGCTTACTGAAGAAAATTGGAAAAAAGTTTTAGATATAAATTTAACTTCAACCTTTTTAATGTGTAAATCTGCAATTAAAAAGATGATCAAAAATAAATCTGGAAAAATTATAAATATTACTTCAATAGTTGGACATACTGGAAATTTCGGACAAACTAATTACTCTGCATCAAAAGCTGGAATAGTTGCCTTTTCCAAAAGTTTAGCCTTAGAATATGCAAAAAAGAATATTAATATTAATTGTGTTTCACCAGGTTTCATAAAAACAGAAATGACTGATAAAATTCCCGAAGAGTATAAATCAAAGTTGATAAGTAGAATTCCAGCAGGGGACTTGGGAACAGGGGATGATGTTTCCAATTGTGTAGCTTTTTTAGCATCAGATATGGCTAATTATATTAACGGTGAAACCATTCACGTTAATGGTGGAATGTATATGGCTTGACAATTCTATCCAATAATCTATTAAGAAAATATCATTAACATAACAAAGGTAATTAATGTCAAACGATATAAAACCAAAAATTAAAAAAATAGTTGCTGACCACTTAGGTATAGAGGAAGAGAAAGTTACAGAAGAAGCTAGTTTCATTGATGATTTGGGTGCAGATAGTTTGGATACTGTTGAATTAGTAATGGCTTTTGAAGAAGAATTTGGTTCTGAAATATCAGACAGCGAAGCTGAAAAAATCTTAACAGTTGGAGATGCTATTAAATTTATTGAAAGCAAAACAAATCAATAAATTAATACGTTCTTCAAACTATTATGAGTCATGATACACAAAACATCATGGTAATTTTATCATCTCCATCAGGAGCAGGCAAAACAACGATAAGCAAAAAAATTCAACAAAAATATCAGAACTTTAAAATATCAGTTTCTCATACAACTAGAAAACCCAGATCAAATGAAGTAGAGGGAATTGATTACTATTTTATAGATAAAAATGATTTTGAAGATAAAATTAAAGAGAAGGAATTTTATGAATATGCTAAAATTTTTGGTAATTATTACGGTACTTCTAAAAAATCAGTTTTAGATTTGTTAAAAAACAAGAATGATGTCTTGTTTGATATAGATTGGCAGGGAACTCAGCAATTATCTAAGTATAAAGAGTTAAATTTATTAAAAATTTTTATTCTTCCACCTAGCAAGGAAGAGTTAAAAAAAAGATTAATTCAAAGAAATCAAGACAAACCAAAAGTTGTTGAAGAAAGATTAAAGGCTTATGACGCTGATTCAGCTCATAAACAAGACTATGATTTTGTTGTTATAAATGACAATCTAGAAAATTGTTTCAAAGAAGTAGAAAAAATTATCCTCAAAAAAAAAAGTAAGAAATAATTTTAAGAATTTTTATATTTTTCATAATATTCTACAATTCTATAGAAATCGTTTTCATTTAATTGATTAGGTCTTAATGATAAATTTATACCTAATTTTTGAGATAAAGCTTGTGAATTTTTGAATAATTTAGAAAAGCTTTTATTGATCATTTTTCTTTTTTTTGAAAAAAAAATATGTGTAATTTTTTCTAAATTTTCTATATTTTTAATTTTGTTATTCATTTTATTATTAGGTTTTAAAAAAAGTACGGTTGAGTCTATTTTTGGTTTAGGAAAAAAGCAATTAGGGGAGATTTTGAATTTATTGAGAACTCTCAATCTATATTTAGTTAAAATAGACAGTCTTCCATATTTAGATGAACCATATTTCCCTACTATTCTTTCCGCCATTTCTTTTTGAAACATAAAGATTAGACAAGAATATTTCGGAGGCCACTTTCTAAATTTAATTATATTAACAAGTATTTGAGAGGCGATATTATAAGGAAGATTACCAAAAATTATAGTATCTTTTTTTAACTTTTCTTCAAAATTAAATTTTAAAACATCTTTGTTATAAATTATTATTTTTTTATTATGACTATATTTAAATTTTAATTCATTTGAGAGAGAATTATCTTTTTCAATAAGGGTTAAAGATCTTGGTTTGTACTTTAATATTTCATCAGTTAAAGCACCTTGGCCTGGGCCTATTTCTAAAATGTTTTTATCAAAAATAGTAGTTAAATTAATTATTTTTCTAATGATATTGGAGTCTATTAAAAAATTTTGACCTAAGGATTTTTTAGCATATTTTATCATTTTGTATTATTAATGAATTTGATGCATTTAAGTAAACTTAAGTAATTTGCTTTATTTTTTCCGATTAAATCAACTGCTGGACCATGATCAGGGGAGACACGTAAATAATTTAAACCCAGAGTGATATTAATTGCATCAAAATGAAATAATGTTTTAAAAGGAGTTAATACTTGATCATGATACATGCCTACGATTACATTGTACTTTTTGTAATTGTTAACAAAGGTTGTGTCAGCAACTAAAGGGCCATAAATACTCAAACCTCTTGCTTTTAGCTTTGATATAGCAGGTATTATTTCTTTAATTTCTTCTGATTTTTTATTTAATTCAGCGTTGTGAGGATTAAGTCCAAGAACTCCAATCCTGGCTTTGATTTTGAATACTTTTTTGAATTCTTTATTTAAAGAAACTAATTTTTTAATTATTAATTTTGAATTAATTTTCTTAGATACATCTTTAATGTTTAAATGTGTAGTAAGTGGAACTACAGAAAATTTTTTATTGTGTATTAACATGATTTCAGAGGAATCTTTAATATTACATTTAGAAGCAAGAAATTCTGTTACACCAATTTTTTTTGAAATTTTTATTAAATTTTTATCTATAGGACAATTTATAATTCCTTTTACTTTTTTCTTTTGAGCTAATAAATGACCTAAATTTAAACTTTTCAATACGTATTTCGAAGACGCTTTGAAACTAACCTTAAAAGGATTTTTAAAATTAATAGGAATATCTATAATTTTCAAATTATTTGAAATAATATTATCCTCTAAATTTTTAATTTTAATTATATTTGTTTTATATTTTAGTTTTCTAAACTGATTACAAATTAAATTGTAATTAGCAATTAAATATAGTTTTTTCTTAATTCTATTATCAATTTTTTTCCAAGTTTTATATATTATTTCTGAGTTAATACTATTGGGATCTCCAGCGATGATAATAATTTTGTTACTCATTGTATTTTATAAGTGTGGTATTTTTGATTTTTGACAAATAGCTATTTGCAAATAAATTTAAAAGCTCATTTCTCTTTTGAGAGACTATTTGATTTTTCATTTTTTTTAAATTTATATCACTAAAACTTATTTTTCTTTTATCTAATAATTTAATAAAGGTCGCTGTTTCTGATTGATATATTGGCTCAGATATATCTCCAGGTTTCATTTTTTTTACAGTATTTAAAATCATATTTGATAATGCTTGGGAAGTAATCCAACCCAAGTTTCCACCCTCAAGTGCTGATAATGATGTGCTATATTTTATTGCTGTGTTTTTAAATCCAATCTCATCTATTTGACTTTTAATTTCTTCAATTTTTTTTTTATTATCAATATTATTTCCTAATATTATTTCTATTTCTGCAATATTGTATTCTTCAGCCTGTTGTTGTTTCGCAACTATTTCATTAAGTTCTTTATCTATTTCTTTTTCATTTAAATTTATTTTATCCTGATAGAAATTGAAAATTAATTGTTGCCATGCAAACTCAGTTTTAATTCCATCTAAGAAAAGCTCATAACTTAAGTTATTATTTTTAAATATTGTTTTTAATCCATTTTCATCAGTATTATAATTCGAGGCTATATTATTTAGATGATTTGAAACTGCTTTATCATTAGATGTAATTTTATATTTTATAACTTCTTCTTTTTTCAATTTGAGATTTATTAAAAAGTTTAAAGCTTGTCCTTTAGTTTTATTTATATTTTCTTGGGTTAATTCTTTATTATTTAGAACTAAAATAGTTTGCACTCTATTTTTTAATTCATAAGAGGTAATAATTTGATTTCCAATACTTACTATAATTTTATTTTGAGTTGATGCTAGAGAAGCATTTCCTTTTAACAAGAATATGATAAAAAAAAATATTAAATGCTTCATTAATTAAAAGAAGGTGAATTTATATTTCCAAACGGAGTTAATGTAATTTTAAACATTAAAGAGTCTTCTGGTTCTAATTCTGAGTCATTGTAAAATTCTCTTCTGTAAACTAGGCCTGCTCTCAGACAATCGTTAGTATATTCGTAACTTAAATTATAATACTCAGCAGAACTTGTAATTAAGTTTCTTTTTGTCTCAGCAGAAAAAAGGGCATTTTCATTTGGAGTAAAACCTACTTTACCTTTGAAGTATTCTTGATCCCCTAAATGTTCTTTTTCTTGTAAATAATTAAAATCAAATTTTACTGGATTAAAATTTAAATTAGCACCAAATTCATTGTAGTTAAGTTGGCTGTAATTTTGATCTAAAGCAAAATTATAGCTAAATTTCAAATTATCATTTATTTCCAACTCAGAGTGACCAACTACATCTGAAAATCTTTGATCCAAGCTAGATGAAGATGGCATATCCCGATTTTCCTTTTCATTAATTATTTGAGCGATAGAAAAATTCAATTTTTTGTCCAATTGCTCTAATTCATAATCAAATCCTAAAGTAGTGCTTAACCCGCTCTCAAAATTCTTGTTTGTATTTAATCGATCTAATGTAAATATATTTGAATGATTTAATCTCGTAGTACCAGTCTCTTCTCTCATATGTCCTGGGGCATATCTTATTAACATTTTCGGTGTTAAAAAATGTTTTGAATTCTCCTCAATTTTTTTGAAAAGATTTAATTCACTCAAATAACCAATTGCACCAAATAATTCATGTGTTGTCTCAGCTTTATAGGCGGAAGTATTTTTTGCTTCATAGTTAACATTTTTTACTTTTCCCAGGAATCGTCCTTGTAAACCAGATGAATAATTAAATGGCTTATATCTCCAATCAATATCGTTAATAAAAAATTTAGTGAATTTATTAGTTTCAAAATTGTGAAAAATTAAATTAGACTGAAAATCTGCATATCCATATTTATCACTACTAAATAAGTTTTTATCTAATATTATATCAGGCAAAATGTATTCGTACTCATCACTAGTATTATTTTCTGTTAAATCTTCAAAAGCACTTGCTGTAAAACCTAGAAAAAGATCTTCATTTTCATGCGCAAAATTTAAGGAATTTTCCAATATATCACTCTCATAATTAACTAAGTCATTTGTAATTTTATACAATTTTAAATATTTTTTGTTCGAAACTTTTTGTAACGATAATTTAAATTCATTATCTGATCCATTTTTGCCTTTAAATTTTTTTACAAATTGAGAAAAAAAATGAGATTTGTTCCCACTTTTTTTGGTATCACTAGTATTTTTGTATCCCTCGGTAAAACCAAGATTCATAATCAAGTCGGACTGTTTAAATGCTTGACGGTATTCACCGGAGAATAAAGGATGTTCAGACTCAAATAATCTGCTTTTGAGGGTAAAATCTTTATCCTTATCTAAATTCCAAAAATATGGAATTTCTAAACCAGCACCAAGGTTTTTTGTGTCTGAAAATGAAGGAGGTAAAAATCCTGATCTACGATCTACTGTAGGGTCAGGATGTGATAGTTTTGGTAAATAAAAAATAGGTAAGTCATAAACTTTGATTATTGCATTATCATAATAGATAGTTTTATTTTTTTTGTTATGAGTCATTTTGCTAGCATTTAAAGACCAAGGAGGGCATTTATCTTCCTTTCTATAATCGCAGAGTGTAAAAATGCTTTTAGTAAATTCATTATTTTGATCATCAATTTTTACAGTGTTAGCAAAAACTCGAGGTTTGTTATCTTTATGGATCTTAAAATTTTCTTGATTTAAAAAAGCTTTTATATCTGCCCCAATTATTTCTCTCCTTTTTTCATCTATATATATTTGAGAAAAATTATATGAATTGTTTTTAGAGTCTACAATTTTAATTTTACCAGTTGATTTAAAAAAATTATTTTCTGTAGAATACTCAAAGTTTTCTAAATAAATATTATTATTTTCTAAGTCTTTAATAGTAGCTTTGTCATTAGATTTTATAAATCTATTTTTATTGTCAAATATTATATTGGTACCAACAAGAGAGTAACCTTCTGAAGTTAGAATTGTCGTTTCTCCTTTACTTTTTAAGAATTTAAGATCTTTTTTATATTCAGCATAATTTGTTTTAAATATATTATTTTTATTATCTTTAGCTACAACTTCACCCTTAAAAATAGTTAAACGACTTTTTTTGTCGATAGAAATTTCAGATGATTGAATATTTAGATTTTCACCCATTAATGGTTGAAAAAAAAGTATTGATAGAAAAACTGCTAAAAATTTATTTTTCATTAATTTGCAAAATCCCTATTGCACTGAATAAACCAATAACTGCAACCGGAATCCAGGCTGCTAGTGATAAAGAAACTCTGTCAGTTTTACCCAAAGCTAAAGATAAATCTTTAAAATAATAAACTGCAACACACGCTATAAGACCTGCTACTATAAAAGTGAAATTATTTGATTGTTTTAATGTATTCATTGTTAATATGGAGGCTAAAGCGGTCATCATAAACAAAAAGAATGGTAAAGATAGCATTGAATTTAGGTTTTGATCTAAATAGGCTTTATTGTAACCTTTGTTCTGAAGATCTTTATAATTTAAAATTAAGTCTAAAAAAGACATCGTATCGAAGTTACGGAATAAACTATTAATTTTAATATGATCATATTTAGAGATTATAGAAAAATTTTTTTCAAAACTTTCTTGGGTCATTCCTTTATTAAATTTGATAATAGTAACTTCTTTAAGGTCCCATTTATTTTTTGATATATCTGCAGTTTTTGAATAAATCTTTTGAATCAAATTATAATCTTTATTCAAGTCAAAAATTGTAATTTTTTTAAGCTTATTCTTGTTTATTTCATCTGCAGAAATAATTCGGTATCCAGTATTTAAATTTTCTTTTGTCCAAAGACCATTCTTATTTATTGAAACTAAATGATCTATGTCCTTAGAATATTCAGATTTTGTTTGCTCATAAAATTTTACCATTGTTGATGTAAAGGGGTTAATTGTAAATAAAATCAACCAACCAAACATAAAAGATGTTATAGCTAATATAAAAAATATTTTAAAATTGGAATAACCAAATACTTTTAGGGTAAGGAGATCTTTACTATTTCTTAAATTTAAAAGAAACCATAAGCTAGAAATAAAAATAATAAAAGGTAGCATCTTAATTATTAAACTTGGAATAAATAGCGCTGTGAGAGTTATCGGCATTAATATGGGCACGTCTAGATTTTTAAAAAATTCAATTTCCTCAAATAAATTTAAGATTAAGCCAAAACAATAAAAGATTAGCACAACCTTAAAAATTGTTTTGAAATAACCATAAAGCAAATATTGAGATAAAACTTTAATCATTTTGATAAAATAGATTCTTTTGAGAATTTATAAATTAGTGATAAATAAATTATTGGTATCAGAATTAATGGTGAGATCATAAATAAAATATTTATAATTTTAGAAATTCCAGTATATCGAACAATTAGTTCTGCATAGAGTAAAATTAAAAAACTAAAAGTAAAAATAGAATATTTATTAAAAAGATAATTTTTTTTTTCTTCAACTCTTACCATTAAAAAAGAACATAAAAGAGCAATAATAGGAATATAAAATGGAAGGACAAATCTCCTATTCAGCACTGTCTTGATTTCTTTTTCTGCACTTTTTTTACAATTTAGAATTTTTTCTTCATAGGATTGGAACACACACTTTAAAAGATCGTATGTAGGTGTTTCTTGTAATTTGGGTACCTTAATAGTATCCGTCGAAAGATTTTCTAAATTAATGTTAAGTTGTTCAAATTTTATTATACTATTTTTTAAATTTTCTTTCTGAGTTGATATAATTTGTCCATTAAACAATACTAATTTTTTTCTTTCTTGAATAATTCCGTTTTCAGCAACTATTGTTGTAGAATTTTTATCAGATTGATCAGATGTCAAATTTTTTAATACATTAGATTCGTCATGAATAAATACATTTTGAATTTTATTATTTTTTTTCTTTTCAACCAAAAAAGTAAATCCTTTAAACGAGTCACTAAATTGTTGAATTCTTATTGTAGGAAGAAAAGAGTCAAAATTTTCTTTGTTAAGCAATGTTCTAGATTTCTGTAATGCTGCTGGAGTTATAAAAGTAGAAAAAATTAAATATATAAATAAAATGAATAAAGATACTATAAAGAAAAGATTAACTATTGTTAATTTTTTAATTCCAGATGTCCATAGTATTGTAAATTCTTTATCTTGTACTTTTTTTATAGTAAATATTATTAAAGCTAACAAAAATGATAGTGGAATAAACTTTGTTAATATACCTAATAAGTTTAGAGTAGAATATTGAAAATATGTAGTGATCGAATATCCACTTTCTACAATTAAATCTAAAAAATTTACTGCCCTTACCGTCCATGCAATTATTGTTAGGCCAAATAATATAACAAAAAAAGTTTTGAGTATTTCTTTGATAAAGTTTAGATAAATTTTGTTTTGTAGCATTGCTTTTTAGGTATATAAATAAAGCAACCTTAGAGAAAATTCAATCTATGGTTTAACTATCATCGATTTCCCATTGAAATCTGATATATTTGAACATATATAGCACTCAACTCTACGGGAACTTATTAAAAAATTTATGTCTATTAAAATTAATTATTCAAACAAACCTTACGGCAAAACTGCAGCTAATTTAGTTTTATTTTCAAATGAGAAATTCAATATTAATGGTCTTAAAAAATATCTTTCTAATTCTGAATTTTCTTACATAAATGATTTATTAAAAACTAGTGATTTGAAAAAAAAATTATTTGTTTTTGAATTAACTTCAAAAAAAAAGATAGTTTTGATATCTGTCAAAAGTAATTTAAAACCCTCAGATGTAGAAAATTTAGGTGCTGAATTTTATGGACGTATCAATTATGGAAAGAACAGTGAGTATTTTGTAATTTCTGATAGTTTAGTAGGTAGTCATGATAATTTTTTAGGTCATTTTCTTCATGGATTGAAATTAAAATCATATGAATTTAAAAAATATAAAACCAAAAAAGAGACACGACTTATTTCTGTACAAGTATTAGGAAGCAAAAATAAACCTTCCAATCAAAAACAATTAAAATTTAGAGCTTTAGAAGAAGGAACTTTTTATGCAAGAGATCTAGTTTCAGAACCAGGAAATGTTCTCCATCCTGATGAATATGCAAAAAGAATAACTTCTCTCAGAAAAGATGGTTTAAAAATAAATGTATATGATCAAAAAAAATTAAAAAAACTAGGTATGCATGCTTTAATTGGTGTAGGTCAAGGAAGTATCAGAGGATCTTATCTTGTAACAATGGAATGGAATGGAGCAAAAAACAATTCTAAACCTCTAGCTTTTGTAGGTAAAGGAGTTTGTTTCGATACAGGTGGTTATTCACTAAAACCAGCAAAATTTATGGAAGACATGACCTATGATATGGCAGGCTCTGCTACGGTGGTTGGTTTAATGAAAAGTTTGGCTTTGAGAAAAGCTAAAATTAATGCTGTTGGAGTAGTTGGGCTTGTGGAAAATATGGTAAGTGGAAACGCTCAAAGACCTGGAGATATTGTCAAATCTTATAGCGGTAAAACTATAGAAATATTAAATACTGATGCTGAAGGCCGATTAGTTTTAGCAGATGCTTTAACCTTTACTGAAAAAAAATTTAAACCTAAATTCATAGTTGATTTAGCCACTTTGACAGGCGCTATAATAGTTTGTTTGGGATCTGAATATGCAGGACTTTTTTCAAACGACGATGAATTATCTAAACAAATTTTTAATTCAGGGGAAAAGGTTGAGGAGAAAGTATGGAGAATGCCTCTTCATAAAAATTATGATAAACTTATGAACTCAAAAAATGCTGATGTACAAAACATAAATTATGTTGGTGGGGCGGGATCAACAACAGCAGCTCAATTTTTACAAAGATTTATTTTGAACAAAACTCCATGGGCTCATTTAGATATTGCTGGTATGGCTTTTTCAAAATATGGAGGTGCTTTAAATTCAGGTGGAGCTACTGGGTTTGGAGTAAGGTTATTAAACCAGCTTGTAGAAGAATATTATGAGTAACCTAGAGCAAACTCTTTCCATAATAAAACCCGATGCAGTAGAGAGAAATTTGATTGAGGAAATTAAGTCAATTTTTACTAAGAATAATTTAGTAATTAAAGAAGATAAGAAAATTCATATTACAAAAGAAGAGGCAGCTGAATTTTACAAAGTTCACCAAACTAAACCTTTTTATGATGATTTATGTTCCTATTTATCATCTGGTCCAATAGTAGTAATGATTTTAGAGGGCCAAAATGCTGTATTATTCAACAGAGAATTGATGGGAGCAACAGATCCAAAAAAAGCAAAAGAAAATACTATTAGAAAACTATACGGAATATCAATCGATAAAAATTCAGTACATGGATCAGATTCTGTTGATAACGCAAAAAAAGAGATTAAATTTTTCTTTAAAAATTAATTATATCTAAAAATTTTTACAATAGCTTCAGAAAACGCTCTATGTTCTAGTTTTTGAGTTTTATTTTTTAGCGTTTCTTCATTGTCATTTTTATTAATAAAAAAACTTTTCTGTATAATTTTAGCTCCACCGTCTAATTTTTCATTTACAAAATGAACAGTACACCCTGTTTTTTTTTCTTTATTCTTTAAAATTCTTTTGAAAGTATTTAAACCTTTAAATTTTGGAAGTAAAGACGGGTGTATATTAATTATCTTTTTTCCGTAAGCATTAAGAAACTTTTTTGAAATGATTTTCATATATCCTGCTAAACAAATTAAAGATATTTTATATTTCTTAAGCTCTTTAAGAATTAAATTCTCAAAATTTCTTTTATTAGTGTTAATAACTAAATATGGGATTGAATTTTTTTTAGCATATAAAATACCTTTTGCTCTTTTATTGTTAGAGATTACAAGACTTATTCTAATTGGAAAATTTTGGTTCCTAGAATTATTTATTAAATATTTCAAATTTGTTCCGTATCCTGATATAAAAATACAAGTTCTTTTTTTTACCATGAAATAGAATTGAAGAAATTTATTTTTTTTTTAGTATTTTTGGATACATACCCAATTTCATATGGAATGAATTCTTTGCTAAAATATTTTTTGACTTTATTTGCATTTCTTCTATTGATAATTATACAGAAACCAACTCCACAATTAAAAGTTTTAAGCATTTCAGGATCAGATATATTTTTTGATTTTAGCCATTTAAAAATTTTTTTTGTTTTTATCTTGGATAGATCAATATTTACAGATAAATTATTCGGTACAGATCTAATTATATTTTCTACTAAACCGCCACCAGTAATATGTGCTGCTGCATTAATTAAATTATTATTTACCAATTGTAATATTTCTTTAGTATAAATTTTAGTCGGTCTTAATAATTCTTTTTTTAAATTTTTCGTTATTTTATTATTTTTTAAAATTGATCTTACTAACGAATACCCGTTGGAGTGAATTCCACTGGATGGAATGGCAAAAATTAAATCATTTTTCTTAACATTTCTTTTATCTAAAATTTTTCTTTTTGAAACTATTCCAACGCTAAAACCAGCTAAATCAAATTTGTTTTTTGAATATATACCTGGCATTTCTGCTGTTTCACCTCCAATAAGTTTACAATTTGAAATTTTACAACCTTTTAAGATTCCCTTTAAAATATTTTTAGTTTTCTTAAGTTCTAATTTTCCGAGAGCAATATAATCTAAAAAAAATAATGGTTTAGCGCCTTGAACAATCAGATCATTAACGCACATTGCTACTAAATCAATTCCAATAGTATCAAATTTTTTAAATTTGTTAGCTAAATCTAGTTTTGTTCCAACTCCATCCGTGCAAGAGACTATAACTGGGTCTTTAATTTTAATATTGCTTATGTCAAATACTGAACCAAAAGCACCTATATTGCCCGAGTTGAATGACTTATTCGTTTTTTGGTCATTTTTTTTTGATATTTTCGCAATGTGACTTACGAATTTATTAGCAATAGAAATATTTACCCCACTTTTTTTATAACTATTTTGTATTTTTTTCATTAATAAAAATGGTAATTAGCTAGTTAT
>CACGGD010000005.1 GCA_902572605.1 uncultured Pelagibacteraceae bacterium
TCAAGTTTAATCAATTTTACAAATGATCAAGTTGATGCCTTTGGAAACAGCCTTTTTAGTTATATTAGTTTACTTGCAGAAATTTTAGTTGCGATCGGCATCATATCAATTTTACTCTTTTTTGAGCCACAAAGTACTTTATTGATATTAAGTCTTGCTTTGATATTTGGCCTAGTTTTTTTTCTTTTATTTAATAAAAAAATATCTTTTTTAAGCGCAAAGAGATTGGAAAATAAAACATTAAAAATTAAAGATTTGCAGGAAGGGTTTGGCGCAATAAAGGAGATCAAAATTTATAATAAAGAATCTTTCTTTATCAGAATATTTAAAATCCATAATTACTCTGTTTTTGAGATTGAAGCTTTTGAAGATTTTATTAAAAGACTTCCAAGGTTATGGTTTGAGTTTTTATCGGTATTAATATTCATCTCTTTTTTAATGTTTTTAGTAATATTTTATGATTATGATTTTATAAGTATTACTCCAACACTTGGCTTATTCGGTGTTGCTTCCGTAAGACTTATACCGTCAATAAACAGAGTAATTATGGCAATACAAACTATAAATTTTTCTGAAGCGGGAATAAATGTAGTCTCTCAAAATATTGCTTCGATAAAAGATATAAAAAGTGGATCTATTCAAAAAATTAAAAATGATTTTAAAGATAAAATTGTATTTAAAAACGTCAGCTTCTCTTATGACTCGAATAAAAAAATTTTAGATGATATAAATTTAGAAATTAAAAAAGGAGACTTTATTGGCGTATTTGGAGAAACTGGTTCTGGTAAATCTACTTTTTTAAATATCTTATTAGGTTTAATTTTTCCAAACACAGGAAAAATTTTAATGGACAAAAAAGAAATATTATCTGACTTGCCTAACTGGCAAGCCCAAATTGGATTTGTTCCACAATCTATTCATTTGCTTGATGATAGTATAAAAAATAATATAGCATTTGGTTTGGGTGAGGATGAAATTGATATTTTATCTCTAAAACAAGCAATAAAAGATGCTGAGTTGGATAATTTCGTTAATAGTTTGAATGATAATTTTAATACAAAAGTAGGTGAGAGGGGCGCTAGAATATCAGGTGGGCAACTACAGAGAATAGGAATTGCTAGAGCTCTATACAAGAGTTCGCAAGTATTAATTTTTGATGAGGCTACTGGATCACTAGATAGTGAAACTGAGTCGAATTTAATGAATACTATAAATAAATTAAAAAAAGATAAGACAATTATTTTTGTTTCTCATAAAAAAAAACCGATGGAATTTTGTAATAAACTTTTTGAAATTAAACAGGGTAAGATTTTAGAAAAAAAACAATATGAATAATTATCTTAAACTAATCAATAAACTTTCAAGAAGAAATAATAAACTATATAATCTAAAAACAGAGTCAATTTCACAAGTTATATTCTGTCGCATTTCCTATTTAATAACTCCTATTTTTATTTATTTAAAAATATCTCCCAATATTATTACATTTTTAAATTTTATAATTTCTATTTTTTCAGTAATTTTAATTTTCTTAGGCGATGTAACATTTTTTAATTATGGAATATTTTTATACTTTCTTTATAGAACTATCGACTTTTGTGATGGTGGAGTTGCAAGACATAAAAATATTTCAACATTTTATGGAAGATTTATTGATGCGGTAGCTGATATTTTCTTCAATTCATTCATCTTATTTTCTTTATCATTTTTTGCATATGAATATTTTGATTCTAAAATTTTATTAATTATAGGAATAATAGCTTCAATTTTAACATCCTATGATAGTTTTATTTATGATAAATATTCATCTCTCGCAAGATGGTCTAATTCTCAAAATAAAAAGAAAATCTTACCATATATTAAAAAAACATTTTTGCCCAAAATATCGTTTATGTATAATGATATAATTACAGTAACTATTCTATTGTTACCTTTCTTAATTTTGAGCAGTGAGCTTTTTTATTTTGCTTTTTTTCTGGTATTTATTGTTTTTATCCTTTCAGCTATACAAACATTTTTCATCCATATATATTTTGGCTATACCTACCTAAATCTTAATGCATCCGACAAAAACAGTAAGAAAAAAGCCAAATAATTGATGCAAACAAAAAAAATCTTTACAAAACTCCTCTTTTTTAATTATATGTTCAATATTTGAACAAAAGAACTTATGGAAAACAATAGAGAAGATGACCTGGATGTTTTAAGAAAAATTAAGAAAAATCCCTCATCATCACAAAGAGAATTAGCCAAGGAATTGAATTTTAGTTTAGGTAAATTAAACTATTGTTTGAAATCTTTGAAGAATAAAGGATTTATAAAAATTAATAATTTTAGAAAAAATCCCAATAAATTAAATTACGCTTATGTTTTAACTCCAAAAGGTATTGCTGAAAAAACGAAATTAACAATAGCGTTTATGAAGAGAAAAATGAATGAGTATGATGAACTTAAAAGAGAAATAGATAGTGATGAAAAAAAATAATTATAAACCAATAGTATCTCTTAAAAAAGGATTTGAATTAAGAAAAAAAATTTTTTTCAATAGAGCATCAGCAGTTTTTCCTATTTTCATAACAAATAAAAATGATTTTTTTATAGTATTTTTTAATTATTGGAAAAATAAAAATAAGATAAATACTGATCAAATTAGTTTGATAATTAATATTTACGATGAAGATGGAAATTTAATAAAAAGAAATGAAAAAAAAATAGATGAATTTCATAATCAGTTTTCTATTAAAGAATCTCTAGAGAAAAAATATACAAAAAATTTTTCAGGTTCTGTAAATATAGAAATCTTATCACTTGTAAAATTAGGTTTTCCATTCCCCGCAATAATAGGTGTTTATAAATCTAAAAATCTTTATAGCTCAGTTCATAGCGCCGGGCGAATAAAAGGTGCGAATGAGAGACATGATGTAAATTATACAGATGAAACCAATTGGAGCTGCAAATTCAAAAAAGGGATAACTCCTTTTTTTCATTATTTTAAGGGACCAACAGAACCAAGAATAAAAAAAATCAAAGTAAGTTTATTGTCTCACAAGAAAAAGGTAAAAAAAATAAAAGAGATAGATGTAAGTAAGATAAATCCTTTTGGATCCAAAATTTTTTATATTAAAGATATCTTTAAAAAAACGAAGTTTTCTAATTTAGATTTTGTTTCTGTAAAAGTTGAACATAATTCTGTTTTTCCAAGACTAGTAGTAGGAAATTTTCATAATAAAAAAAAATTTTTTGAAGTTACTCACTCTTTTCCTGCAATATACCATAAGGACTACTGTCCTTTAATAAAGGAGAAACCTGTTCAATCAAAGTTAAGCGGTTATAGAGTAAAAGATTTAAACTTAGATTTAAAAGTATTTCCAACTAATTGTCCTGGTTTTTTCAAAGCAATACCATTTGTAAAAAAATTTAACCAAAAAAAACTTTTTCCATCAAGTAAAATTATAAAATTTTCTCCGAAGGTTTTATCTCAAACGAATATTTTTAATGTAAAACATGAGGATCAGTTTTTATCACTTAAAATGTTTGGGAAAAAAATTCCTTCTAGATTCAATGCCTCTTTTATTTATAAAGTTAAAGATAAAAAAACAGAATATTCTGTAGATATTGCTGATGGAGCAAGATCATGTGTAACTCCGGCAAAAACGAGTCATTGGGGACATGGGTATATAGGAGAAAAGTATGAGACAATTGTTTTAATAATTAATGATAATTATCAAATTAATAACCATGAAGCTGCAGAAGGTGAATTAAATATATATTCTTCAAATTTTAAAGATAAAAAGAAAATTAAAATAGATGCAGATTCTATAACAGCAATTAAAATTTCAGATTTTGATAAATCTAAAATACTTAGAAAAAAAAATAATTTCTTTAGTTGGTTTTTAAAAATGAACAAACCTGGGTGCGAAGCTTTCTGGTTAAGCTATCGAAAATCAGATGGAGCAATATTTGGGGATCATAGTTTCTAATAATGAATGTTTTAATAACAGGTTCAGAAGGGTTTATAGGCTCACATCTAGCGGAAGCTCTTGTTAGGAAGGGACACAACGTAAAAGCTTTAGTTTTATATAACTCTTTTAATTCTTGGGGTTGGCTTGAACAGATAGATAAAAATATTTTAAAAAATATAGAGGTAATAACTGGTGATGTTCGTGATGAATATTTAATCCGAAAAATTATTAAAAAGAGAATAGACGTTGTAATAAATTTAGCTGCTTTAATTGGCATACCTTACTCATACCGTGCTTCAAAGTCGTACCTAGATACAAATGTTTATGGATTACTAAATATTTTAAATGCTTGTAAGGATTTTGGGATTAAAAAAATTATACATACTTCCACAAGTGAAGTTTACGGTACTCCAAAAATTATTCCTATAACAGAGTCACATCCAGTATCGGGACAATCACCTTATGCTGCAAGTAAAATCGCAGCAGATCAACTAGCTTTATCTTATGAAAAGTCATTTAATTTACCAGTTACAGTATTACGTCCGTTTAATACCTTTGGTCCAAGACAATCAGCTAGAGCTATTATTCCAACAATTATTACTCAAATCTTAAGAAGCAATACTTTAAAATTAGGATCATTATTTCCTACTCGAGATCTTACATATGTAGAGGATACAGTAGCGGGTTTTATTAACTCTATTAATAATAAAAAAAATATTGGAGAAATTATAAATATTGGTAGTGGATTTGAAATATCGATCAAAAAGCTATCAGAAATTATTTCAAAATTAATGAACAAAAAAATAATCATTAAATCACATAAAGAGAGGATAAGACCAAAAAACAGTGAGGTAAAAAGACTGCTTGCTTCAACAAAAAAAGCTAAAAAAATAATTAATTGGAAGCCTAAATATTCAGGCAAAAAAGGATTTGAACATGGATTAAAGAAAACAATCCATTGGTTTTCTAAAAAAGAGAATCTTAAGTTTTATAAAACAAATATTTTTAATGATTAAAAAATAAAGATGAAGAAAATAAATATTTTAGTTACCGGTGCAGGTAGTGGTGTTGGTCAGTCAATTATTAAGTCTCTTAAAATTTCTAAGATTAATTGCAATATTATTTCTGCAGATATTAGTGAGTATAATGCAGGATTGTATAGAACAAAAAAATCTATTTTGGTTCCTAAAGTTGAAAAAAAAGGGACTCTTAGATGGTATATTAAAAATTTGAAAAAATTAAAAATCAATATTTTAATGATTGGTTCTGAGTTTGATATTAATTTTTTTTCTAAATACAAAAATATAATTAAAAAAAAAACTAATTGTGAGGTATGTGTTGCTGATCAGGAAGTAATTAAAATGGCTAATGATAAATATTTAACACAAATTTTTCTAAAAGATAACAATTTACCTTTTTTAAGAACGTATGCTCCAAAAAATTTAAAAGAGGCTATAAATTTTTCAAAAAAATTAAATTTACCTTTTGTGCTTAAGAGTAGAATAGGCACTTCATCAAGAAATGTATATGTTATTAAAAACCTAAAAGATTTAGTTTCTTTATTTCATTTTGTAAAAAAACCTATTTTGCAAGAACATATTGGTTCTTTAAAAAATGATTTTAAAACTGAGTACACTTGTAGTTTTTTTACTACAAAAAATAAAGAAATTATGGGACCTTTTATTGCCAAAAGAAAAATTTTAAATGGAACTTCGTGGATAACAGAAGTTACAAAAGATAAAAAAATTTCTGATCTAGTAATACGTATTGCAAAGTTAATCGATAACAAAGGAAGTTTTAATATTCAATTAAGAAAAAGTAATCGAGGTCCCATTCCGTTTGAGTTTAATCCAAGGTTTTCAGGAACGACATCAATAAGATCAAATTTTGGATTCAACGAACCAGAAATGTTTATAAAAAATTTTTTTCAAAACAAAGCTTTAAAAAACCCAAAAATAAAGAGAGGAATTTGTTTGAGATATATTGAAGAGATTTTTTTAGAGGGGATAAACAGATCTAAAATGTCAAAAAGTTTTGGGAAAGGTCAAACAAGAAATTGGTTTTAATGAAACATATCGGATTAACTGGAGCATCAGGATTATTAGGAAAACATGTAATTTTTCTATTACTTAAAAAAAATTATAAAGTAATAGCTACAAGTAAAAAAAAACCCTCAATTAATCACAAAAATCTTATATGGAAAAAAATGGATTTAAGTAAAAATCTTGAAAATTCCAGCTTAAAAAAAATATATGAAAAAGTAATTTGTTTAATCCACATTGGGGCTTTCGTGCCCCATGCTGAGGAGAAAGTAGGATTAAAGCAGATTAATCAAATTAATGTTATTTCCTCTTTAAAGCTAGCTAGCTGGTCTAAAAAAAATAATAAACATTTCATTTTTATCTCTGGTTCAGTGTTATATAAAAATCAAAATTCTAAAAATAAAGAAATTTCCCCTATTTTAAAAAATAGTGAAAATTCATACATAAACTCAAAAATTCTAGCTGAAAGGAAATTATCATTTCTTAACAAAAATAAATTTAAATTAACAGTATTAAGAGTTTCTTCTTTATATGGATTTGGAATAAAAAAAAAAAAATTAATTTCAAATTTAATAAGAAAGATATCAATTGGTAAAGATATATCAATTTATAATAATAATAAAACCGAGGTAAATTTCATACATGCTAAAGATGTTTCAGAGGCAATTTTAAATTGTATAAAATATAAAAAGTTTGGAATTTTTAATATTGGAGGAAATAAAACTTTAAATTTTTTTAAAATTGCCAATATAATTAAAAAAGAAAAATATTCAAAGAGTAAGATATTCTTAAAAAAAAGCAAATCTAATGAAACATTAAATAGACTTGACGTAAATATTAAAAAGTCAAAAAAAATTTTAAATTGGAAACCTAAAATTGAATTTAAAAAAGGTTTAAAAATGATGATAAAAAAACAATGTATTTAAAGAAAACTTACATAATTGCCGAAGCTGGAATAAATCATAAAGGAAATTTTGTAATAGCAAAAAAATTTATTCGAACAGCTAAAGATTGTGGCGCAGATGCTGTAAAATTTCAATCATTTGATCCTAAAGAAGTAGTTACTAAAAATCTTAGTCTTGCAGGTTATCAAAAAAGAAATTTGAAAAATAAAAAACTAAAGATGCTAGAAATGATAAGTAAATATTCTCTTTCAAAAAAAGAACAAATAAAACTTTTTAAATATGCTAAGAAAGTCAAGATCGACTTTATTTCTTCTGCTTTTGATTCGGACAGCCTTGATTTTCTAATAAATGAATTAAAAATTAAAATTTTAAAAATACCTTCAGGTGAAATTACCAACTTTCCTTACTTACAAAAAATAGCTTCTACTAAAAGAAAAATAATATTATCTACGGGAATGTCCAATTTGAAGGAAATCAAACAAGCTTTAAGTATTTTAGAATCAAAAGGTTTAAAGCGAGATAATATTACAGTTCTTCATTGTAACACAGCTTATCCCACTCCTGTTTCTGATGTTAATTTGAATGTTTTAAACAAAATTAAAAATCAGCTTAATGTAAGAGTTGGTTATTCTGACCACACTTTAGGAATTGAAATTTCAATTGCTGCAGTTGCTTTAGGTGCAGAAGTTATTGAGAAACATTTTACACTTAATAAGTCTTGGGATGGTCCTGACCAAAAATCGAGTCTTAATGCATTAGAACTTAAGAATATGATTTTAAGTATCAGAAATATTGAAAAAGCTATGGGATCCTTTGTAAAAAAAATTACAGGATCTGAGCGAAAAAATATTTTATTTGCACGAAAATCAATAGTTGCGAAGAGAAACATTTTTAAAGGTGAAAAATTTTCAAAACATAATCTTACAGTTAAAAGACCAGGAAATGGAATTTCTCCTATGATGTGGATGAAAATTATTAATAAAAAATCAAAAAGAAAATTTAAAATAGATGATCAAATCAGGTAAAAATATTTGTATAATTACAGGAAGTAGAGCGGATTATGATTTACTTAAACCCATAATAAAAGGTCTTTCAAAAATTAAGAAATTTAACGTTAAAACAATTATAACCGGCTCCCATTTTATAAAATTTCAGACATCAATAAATTTAATTAAAAAAGATAGAATTAAGATTTTTAGAGAAATTAAAGTTCCATATAAAAATGACTCTAATTCTACAATTCTTAAATCAATAAGTCTAGGAATTGAAAAATTTGATGAAATATTTAAAAAAAATAAATTTGATCTTTTAATCGTTCTTGGTGATAGATACGAAATTTTTTCTGCTGTAATTAGTGCAAGTTTTTATAGAATCCCTATAGCCCATCTTTCAGGAGGAGAGGTTACGGAAGGAGCCATTGATGAGTCATTAAGACATTCAATAACTAAATTTTCTACTTTTCATTTTGCAAGTAATCAAGTTTATTTAAAAAGAATTAAACAGCTTGGAGAAAACCCAAAAAATATTTTCCATGTCGGTAGTACTACTGTTGAAAATGTTAATAAGGAAAAATTGTATTCTAGAAAAGATTTAGAAAAAAAACTTAATTTTGACTTTAAACAAGAAAATTATTTAATTACTTTTCATCCAGTAACTTTTCAGGAAGACTATGGCCTCAGAGATTTTAAAACAATATTAAGTTACTTTGAAAAAAGAAAAAATATAGGAATAATATTTACAATTCCGAATTCGGACACAAAAAATTTTTTTATTTCTAAAATGATAAAAAAGTTCATTAAAAAAAATAAAAATTCAAAATATTATGGAAGCTTAGGAAGAATTAAATATTTTTCAGTTATTAAAAATGTAGACGCAGTAATTGGTAATTCTTCCAGCGGTTTATCGGAAGTTCCTAGTTTAAAAAGACCAACAATTAATATTGGAACAAGACAAAAAGGTCGACTTAGATCAAAAAGTGTAATTGATATCAAGAAAGTCACTTCAAAAAACCTTAAGGACTCTCTAAAAAAAATAAAAAACAAAAAATTTTTGAGGTTAGTTAATTCTTCCAGAAACCCTTATTTCAAAAGTAACACTACAAAAAATATTTTAAAGATAATAAGAAATTTAAATTTAAAAAAAGTAAATCAAAAAAAATTTTTTGACATGAAAGGAAATTTTAAATGAAAGATATATTTTGGTGTAAAAATTGTGTTACCATGTCGACACGACCTAGAATAACTTTTGATAATCGGGGTTTTTGCAGTGCTTGCCAATGGAGTGAAGAAAAGAAAAAAATTGATTGGCAAAAAAGACAAAATAAACTTGAAACACTTTTAAAAGAACATAGATCAAATGGTTCAAAGTACGATTGCATAACAACAGTTAGTGGAGGCAAAGATGGATCTTACGTAAGCTATAATATTAAACATAAACATAAGATGAATCCTCTTGCAGTTACTTTTAGACCAATTATGGAAACTGAAATTGGCAAGAAAAATTTACATTCTTTTATTGATAGCGGCTATGATCATATTCATGTCACTCCTGACAAAGAAGCTATGAGAACCATAAATAAAATTGGATTAATTGATATGGGCTTTCCATATTATGGTTGGTTAATGGGTATTCATACAGGAGTTTTAAGAGTTGCTTTACAAATGAATATTCCTTTAGTTTTTTACTCGGAAGACGGAGAGGTGGAGTATGGAGGAGACGCAAAATTTAAAGATCAAGGAGTGTATGATGTTGAATATCAGATTTCTAGATATATGGAAGGAGGATATCAAAAAATTATAGATAAGGCTAAAGATGAAGGAATGACCAATAGGCAACTTTATTGGTTTACCTACCCATCAAAAGAAGAATTAAAAAATTTTAATTTACAATTAACACATTACGGTTTTTATGAAAATTGGGATCCTTATAGAAATTATGTATTAGCAAAAGAGAAATGTGGATTACAAGAAAGCCAAACTCTCAATCAAGGAAGTTATACAAATTTTGCTCAAACAGATCAAAAAATTTATGAATTACATGTTTATTTTATGTATTTAAAATTCGGATTTGGAAGAACAACTCAAGACGCAGGAATAGACGTAAGAAGAGGAGCAATGTCTAGATCTCAAGCAGTTCAATTAGTTCAAATGTACGATGATATTTATCCGGAGAAATTATTTGAGGAGTATTGTGATTACTACAAAATGAACATGAAAGATTTTCAAGAAAATATTGATAAGTGGGCAAATAAAGATTTATTTGAAAAGAAAAATAGGTGGGTGCCAAAATTCAAAATTAAATAAGATATGACAGATTTAAAAACAAAAATTGGAATTATTAATTGTGATTTTGGAAATATTGCATCTCTTATAAATGCAATTAAACATCTAAAATATAATTATGAAGTTCTTAAGAGACCTTCTGATCTAAAATTTATAACACATCTAATATTACCAGGCGTTGGATCATTTAATAAGTCAGCAAAAAGAATTAGAGAAACTGGATGGTCTGACGCAATTATTGATCACACTGCTAAGAAAAAGCCTTTTATGGGAATATGTTTAGGTATGCAACTAATGTTTGAAACGGGTTCAGAAAATGGAGAAGAGTCAGGAATTGGTTTGTTCAAAGGAAGATGTGAAGAATTTTCTAATAAAAATGAAATTAAATTACCCCATATGGGTTTTAATCTAGTGAGTCATTCTAATTCTAAAATTTGGAAAGATATACCTAACAACTCACCATTTTATTTTGTGCATTCGTATCGAATAGTAAATGACAAAAAAAATTGTGATAAAGAAGAATATATTTCAAATACATATTATGGAGAAGATTTTATATCATTTATTGAAAATGATAATATTTTTGGAGCACAGTTTCATCCAGAAAAGAGCCATAAAATTGGCCTTAAACTAATAAAAAATTTCGCAGAGATAAAAAACTAATGATTTACAAAAGAATAATTTATGCCCTTTTATATAGTCGTGGAGAATTTCATTTGAGTAGAAATTTTAGACTGCAAAAAGTAGGAGATGTAAAATGGTTAAAAAATAATTTTGGATTTGGAGAAACTTGTGATTTTATTGATGAATTAGTAATTATCAATGTTACTCCAAATCCAAGCGAAGCTGATTTTAATAATTTTTTTAAAGATATAAATGAATTAAGAGAAAAAATATTCTTGCCAATTACTATTGGTGGTGGAATTAGAAAATTAGATCATGTTAGAAAATGTTTTGAAAATGGAGCAGATAAAATATTGGTAAATTTTCTAGCTCATAAAAATAAATTGGTTTGTGAGCAAATAGCAACAATATTTGGAGAGCAAGCTATATCAATTATGGTTGATTACAAAAAAGATGAAAAAAATTTGAGTTCCTATATTAATAGTGGAAAAGTCTTTTCTAAGACATTAAAAGAATTTATTGACTCTATGGAAAATTTAAAATTTGGGGAACTAATTTTAAATTCAATAGATCAAGATGGAACGGCTGCGGGACTGGATTTAGATTGTTTAGATTTAATTCCAAAAAAATTTAAAAATCCCATTTTAGTTATGGGTGGTGCAGGAAAACCAGAGCATTTTATTGATGCATTGAGTCATGAAAAAATCTCTGGGGTTATAACTGCAAATCTTTTCAATTTTTTAGGAAAAGGATTGCAAGAAGCAAGAAATTTTTCAATTAAAAAAAATATAAGACTAATAAAATTTGAAGGGGTAAATATATAAATGCCAAATTTAAAAAAATTTTTGATTAATAAAGATAGAAAAATTAAAGATGCTCTTAAACTAATTGACAAAAACGGAGAAAAGACTTGTTTAGTTTACGATAAAAATAAAAAACTTTTTGGCTCTTTAACAGATGGAGATATTAGAAGAAAGATCTTAAGAAAAGGTAAAAGTATAAATGAAAGAATATATAAATTTTGTAATCGCAAAACTATATTCATAAAGGAAGGTAAAATTAATAAAAAAAAAATTAAACAGATTTTTTTAAGCAAAAAGATTGAAATACTTCCTCTTATAAATAGAAATGAAAGAATAACAAAAATAATATTAAAATCCGATATTTTTAAGAGAGTTCAAAGAAAAAAATTTAATAAAAGTATTTTATCTAAAATTAAAGTAGTTGTGATGGCTGGCGGAAAAGGTCAAAGGCTAGATCCTATTACAAGAATATTTCCAAAGCCTCTAGTTCCGATTAAAGATAAAACTGCAATAGAAAATATTATTGATAGTTTTTTTAAATTTGGAGTTAGAAAATTTTTCTTTGTAGTGAATTATAAAGCAGACTTAATCAAGGCATATTTTAAAAACAAAAATTTTATGGGTAAAAAAATAGTATACATAAATGAGTCTAAGCCTCTTGGCACTGCTGGAGGTTTAGAAAAACTTCGAGGAAAAATCAAAGGAAATTTTGTTGTTACAAATTGTGATGTTATTTTTGACTTTAATTTTAATGAACTTATAAAAACACACGTAAATAAAAAAAATGACTTAACTCTTGTTACTTCTAATCAGACTTCCATTCTACCTTATGGTGTTTGTAAAATTAATTCCCAAAATGAATTAATAAAAATACATGAAAAACCAAAATATAAACATTTAATTACAACTGGTCTGTATATACTTAATTCTTCAATATTAAAATTAATACCTAAAAATAAGCTTTTAGACATGAATCAACTTATTGAAATTTCAAAAATAAATAAAAAGAAAATTGGTATTTTTAAGATCAAACAAAAAAACTGGCAGGATATAGGCCAGCTACAAGAATATAAAAAGAAAGTAAATTTATTAAGTGTATAAAAAAATTTTAATTATTGGACAAGGTTCAGCAGGTCAAAATCACTTTGGCGCATTAAAATCTATTAATAAAAAAGCTCAAATAATTTTGACATCTTCAAGAAATTTTATCAAAACTTTTAAAAATAAAAATTACGAAAAATTAAGAAAATTAAATCCGGATTTATTTGTAGTTTGTTCTCCAGCGACTACTCATTTCAAATTTATTAAACTAATAGAGAGTCATTTTATAAAAAAAAATATTTTAATAGAAAAGCCTCTTTTTAGCAAAAGAGAAAAAACTCTTAAAAATTTAAAAAACAATTATTATGTAGGCTATAACTTAAGATTTCATCCAATTTTACAATTTTTAAAAGATTACATAAAAGGAAAAAAGTTTTTTTTCATTCGAGTAATTTGTTCTTCTTTTCTTCCTAAATGGAGAAGTAAAAAAAACTATTCTAATACTGTAAGTGCTAATAAAAGATTTGGTGGTGGGGTAAAACTAGAATTAAGCCATGAAATGGATTATTTGAGATGGATTTTTGGTAAAATTAAAATTATTAACTCATTCAATAAAAAAATATCAAATTTAAAAATTAATGTGGATGATGTTCTTTGTCTTCACGGAATAATAAAGAATAAAATATTTTTGAACTTAGATTTAAATTTTTTTTCAAGAATTGATATTAGAAAAATATTTATTGATGGAAATGACTTTAGCTTAGAAGCAGATCTTCTTTCAAATAAAATCAAGATAATCGAGAAAAACAAAAGAAAGATAATTATTAAAAGATTCAACTTAAAACAAACTTACATAAATGAACATCTAGATATATTAAAAAAAAGAAAATTTATTTGTACTTTCAAAGAAGCTTTGGAAAATCAAAAAATATTGGAGGCAATCAAATCTTAAAATGAATATACTTTGTACCATATGCGCTCGAAAAGGATCTAAGGAAATAAAAAATAAAAATATTAAAAATTTATTTGGAAAACCACTGATTTTGCACACATTAGATTTAGCAAAAAAAATAAAAGTTTTTAATAAAATAGCAGTATCATCAGACTCTAAAAAAATTCTAAATATTTGCAAAAAAAAAAGTGATATATTAATTCATAGACCGAGACATCTTTCGAATGATACGATCCCAAAAATTCAAGTAATTAAACATGCTTTAAAATACTCAGAAAAAAAATTTAAAACAAAGTATGATGCGATATTTGATCTAGATGTTACTTCACCTCTGAGATTAAAAAGTGATGTATATAAAGCTTTTAAAATTTTTAAAAGAAAAAAGGCTGATAATTTAATTTCTGTAAATCCATCGCATAAAAATCCTTATTTCAATATGGTAGAAAAAAAGAATGGAAAATTAAAATTAGTTAAAGAAAATAAGAAAAAATATTACTCAAGACAAAAAGCTCCCTCTGTGTTTGAAGTTAACGCCTCTATATATATTTGGAAAAGAAAAGCTTTATTTAAAAGTAAAACTATAATTAATAATAATACTGTTATGTTTATAATGCCAAAATTAAGATCAATAGACATAGATAGTGATTATGATTTTAAACTGATAAAAGCTTTAAGAGGTATCAAATGACATATCTGAAAAAATTTAGATTGAATAATAAAAAAGCTTACATATTAGGAGGATCTGGCACTATTGGATTTGAGATATGTAATGCTTTAAATGACTTTGGAGCAAAAGTGATAAATTTAGATAAAAAGTTTAATTCTAAATTGAAAAAAAATATTAAACAAATTAAATTCGATTTCAGTAATTTGAGTAAAATTGAAAAAAAATTAAATCAAATTTTTAAAAAAGAAGGTTTGCCAGATATTTTTGTTAATTGCTCCTATGCCTTTACAAAAGATTGGCAAAGAAGTTCATTTAAAGAAGTAAATATTAATTCGATTAAAAAAAATGTCGACTTACAATTAAGCTCCAATATTTGGATCTCAAAAATTGTAGCTGAAAAAATGAGAAAAAATAGTATCAAAGGAAATATTATATTACTAAGTTCTATATATGGAGTTGTAGCTCAAGACTCTGAGGTTTACAAAAACACAAAAATAAAAGTAAATTCGATTTATTCTGCGGTGAAAGGAGCCTTAATAAACCATACTAAACAATTAGCGTCATACTACGGACAATTCTCAATACGAGTCAATATAATTAGTCCAGGAGGTATCAAAGGTAAAATTGCAGGGAAAAGAAATAAACATAGCTCAAAATTTATAAAAAATTATTCAAAAAAAACTGCTTTAAAACGTATGGCTCTTCCAAGTGATATTGCGCCAGCTGTAATTTATTTAGTATCTGATGCAGGATCGTATGTTACTGGGTTCAATTTAATTATTGATGGTGGTTGGACTATTACTTAATTTTATGACAGAAAAATTAATTCTTTTACTAATGCCAATTAAGTGTAGAAAGATTGATATAAATCGATATGACATAAAAGAATATGAAAAAATTTTTAATTATAAAGTTGAAATACATGAATTAATTAATTTCTTGCATCCTGGTTTTGAAAAGTCTTTCATGAATAATGTTAAAGATAAAAGACTTAAGTCATTTTATAATTTCGAAAAATGGAAGGAATATTATTTAAAACTTAAGATAAAATATGGAAAAAATATTCTGATCATCAAAAATATAAGTAATAATAATTTAATCTCTTTAAAATTAAATTTATTTTTAAAAAAAAATAATGCTAAAATTATAGAATATTCTACAAATCAGTTTCCAATAAACCAAGAGAAAAAAAAATTTCTTAATTTAATTGAAAATTTGGTTCATAGTTTATTTTTTAATCCTCGAAAAATAGTACTTTATTTTCTGCAAAATTTTTTAATTTTTATTGGTAAACTTTTAAACTTATTTCCGACTTACTTGATTAAAACAGGCAGCAAAAGTTTTGCGAATATTAAGACTCAAAAAAATATAAAGATCATAAATGGAAATAGTTTTGATTATAACATGTATTTAAAATCAAAAATTAAAAAAACAATTAATAAAAATTATGGATTATTCTTAGAAGCACCAACACCACTTTTTTCAGGAGATATTTATATTGATGGAGAAAAATCAAATGCTAGGGGAACACCAGAAAAATGGTTTCCTTCGCTAGATAAATTTTTTACTAAAATTGAAAAGTTAAAAAAGATAAAGATTATGATTGTACCTCATCCAAAAATAAAACATAAAAAAAATAATCCAAACTATTATTTTGGTAGAAAAATTGTTTCAGAAAGTTTAGCTAATTTAGCTAAAAATTCTTCAGTCATAATTTCTAGGGATAGCGCAGGATTTTCTTATGCTGCAATACATAATAAACCTGCAATTTTCATATATACGAATGAACTTTTAAATAAAAAAAATTTTTTTTTAAGCAACCAGAGATTTTTTGCTTCAGAGTTAGGCCTAAACCCTATAAATATTGATAATTATCTTAATGATAAAAATTTAGAGCAGCTGTTTAAATTTGATAAAAAAAAATATCACTTATATGTAAAACAATATTTGACTAGTAGAAATGATAAAAAAAGTAACTGTGAACTTATTGGTAAATTAATTTAAATTTTTATATATGAAACAAATTGGCCTTCATGAACCTTTTTTTACTGGAAAAGAAAAAAAGTATTTAATTAAATGTATTGATGAAAATTGGGTTTCATCTTCTGGAAAATTTTTAAATCTTTTCCAAAGGAAATTTCAAAATATAACGAAAGGTAAGTTTTTAAGTCCAGTTTTAAATGGAACAATTGGTCTTCACATTAGCATGATACAGGCAGGCGTGAGTAAAAATGATGAAGTGATAGTTCCTACCATAACTTTTGTTGCTACTATAAATTCTATTAAATATGTTGGTGCTTCACCATTATTTATGGATGTAGATGAATACCTAAATATTGATGAACAAAAAACCATTGAATTTATTGAAAAAAAGACAATTTTTAATAATGGCTATACTTACAATAAAATTACTGGAAATAAAATTAAGGCTCTCGTAGTTGTGCATACCTTTGGAAATGCAGCTAGAATAGAAAAAATATTTGAAATTTGTAAAAAAAGGAAAATAAAGTTAATCGAAGATGCTGCAGAAAGTTTAGGTACAAAATATAACTCAGGAAAATTTAGAAATAAACATACGGGAACTATAGGGGATTTTGGTATTTTTTCATTTAATGGAAATAAAATTGTTACTTCTGGTAATGGAGGTATTGTTGTCTCTAAAAATAAAAAAGATAGTCTTAAAATTAATTATCTGATTTCTCAAGCTAAAGATGATAAAATTAATTTTATACACAATGAAGTGGGTTATAATTATAAATTATCAAATATTTCTGCTGCATTAGGACTAGCTCAGTTAGAAAAATTAAATTTATTTATTAAAAGAAAAAAGAGCATAAGAGATTATTATAAAAAAAAAATTGAAACAATTAAAGGAGTTAAAATATTAGAGTCTCCAAAATATTCACAAAACAATAACTGGTTAAATTTAGTACAGATATCAAAAAAAGAAAAAATGAAAAAAATTATTAAAAAATTAAATTCAAATGGTTTTCAGTCAAGACCTATTTGGCATCCTAATCACATGCAACAATCATTTAAAAAAAATTATAAATATAAAATTAAAAAAGCTGAAGAATTTGTAAAAAGTATAATTTGTTTACCATCAAGTGTAAGTCTTAAAAATAAGCAAATTGATAAAATTATAAATTTGATTAAATAATATGAAAAATAAATTTCAAAAGTTAAAATCAATAAATAAAATTAAGAGAAATAGGGGAATTTTCTCTACTAGAAAAAATAAAATTAGACTGGATGCTAATGAAAGAATTTCGAGCTTTGATAAGAGCTTTTTAAAAGTAATTAAAAAAAAAATTTCATCTTTTCATTTTGCAGCTTATCCAGAAGTGGAAAAAATTTATGATATCTTGTCAAAAAAATATAAATTACCAAGATCTCATTTTTTAATAACATCTGGATCAGACTTTGGCATAAGGCATTGTTTTGAATTATTTACGCAAAAAAATTCAAAAATTATTACATTACACCCAACTTTTGGAATGGTAGATGTTTATGGTAAAGTATTTGAGACCAATCAAATAAAAATTAAATTTGATAAAGATCTAAAACTAAATTATTCAAAATTATTAAAATCTATCAACAAAAATATTGGTATGATAATGTTGGCTAACCCAAATAGTCCGACAGGAACTATTATAGATAGTGATAAAATAATAAAGATTATAAAAAAAGCTAAAAATAACAATTGTTATGTAGTAATCGACGAAGCCTATTTTGGATTCTATAAAAAAACTTTTTTACATTTTGTTAAAAAATTCAAAAACTTAATAATTTTGAGAACTTTTTCAAAAGCATTTGGATTAGCAGGAATAAGAGCTGGTTATATTGTATCTAATAAAAAACTGATTAAAAAATTATACTCCTTTAGGCCTATGTATGAAATAAGTTCTCTTTCTTGTTTAATAATTGAAGAAATATTTAAAAAACAAAATCTAGTAAATGATTATATATCTTCAACTACAAAAGGAAAAAAGTATCTTATAACCGAATTAAATAAAATGGGATTTGGACATTACGAGACCTATGCAAATTTTATATTGGTAGATTTTTATAAGAAACCTTTAGTAAAAAAAATCTATAAAAATTTAAGCAAAAGAGGAATTTTAGTACGTAAAGCTCCAGAAATAGAGGCAACTCGAACTTGCTTAAGGTTTACATTAGGTCCCACTAATTATATGAAAAAACTAGCTGAAAACCTTAGAAAATATAGTAAAAAATAGGTTTTTTTACTGTTCACAAATTGAACAATAATGTAATCTAAACATTAGATATGACAATACAAGCTTATAAAAGAACTAAGAAAATAAACAAACAAATCAAAGTTAATATAGAGAGAAGAACGGTAATTGTTGATGATCAACTTGTTTATTTTAAAGATGTTCCAATTCCAAGTTGGATTGAACTAAGTCTAATAGACGTGTGCAATAGAAAATGTGTGTTTTGTCCAAAATCAGATCCATCTGTAGCACCTGACACTCATCAAAAAATGAACATGAGATTAATTGATAAACTTTCTGAGGAATTAAAAAGAATTAATTATAAAGGTTCTGTCGTTCTTTGTGGTTACGGAGAACCAATGTTGCATAAAGATATTTACTCTATTTCTAGAAAGCTAGCAGAAGCCTCTTTCGTAGAGATAGTCACGAATGGTGATACATTAACAAAAGACTCGATAAGAAAACTTTACGATTCAAACGTAAATAAATTATTAATTAGTTTGTATGATGGACCTGAACAAGTTTCAAAATTTAAAACAATGGCAGACTCAGCTCAGGTACCAAAAGATTTTGTTATTCTAAGAAATAGATGGTTTGATGAAAAGGAAGATTATGGACTTAAATTAACTAACAGGGCAGGTACAATTAAAGTTGGAAAGCAGGATAGTATAAAAACTTTTTCGCATTGCTTTTATCCATCTTACTCTGTGTTAATTGATTGGAATGGAGATGTGTTTCTATGCTCTCAAGATTGGCAGAGAAGAAGGACCATGGGAAATATAATGTTAGAGGACCTTTTTGAAATTTGGACTGGAAAAATGATTTCAAAATATCGAAAAAATCTTCTTAATGGAAAAAGATGTAATAGCCCTTGCACTGAATGCAACGCAGAAGGAACTGTTTTAGGTCATAAACATGCTGAAGCATGGAAAAAAATTTATAAAATAACGAAATGAAAAAAACAACTTTAATAACTGGAGCAGGAAGGGGAATAGGATTAGAAATAGCTAAAATTTTTGCGTCAAAAAATGAAAATTTAATTTTAACAATTAGAAAATCTAATCAAAAAAAAAATATTCAAAATATAATGAAAAATTATAATTGTCGATTTAAGATCTTTGTAGGAGATTTAAATAATTTAAATTTTATTAAAAAAATTGGTAAACAAATAGATTATGTAACAACAATAATTAATAATGCTTCAGGAGAAAATCAAAAATACTTTACAGATGTTACCGAAAAAGATCTTACTGAGATGATCAACGTTAATTTGATTGCAAATTTTGTTTTGACAAAAATATTTGTAAAAAAGATGATAAAAAAAAAGATAAAAGGAAATGTAGTAAACATTGGATCTCAACTTGGGAAAATCGGGGCTTACAACAGATCTATTTATTGTATGGCTAAATTTGGTGTTGAGGGACTTACAAAGGCTCTAGCTATGGATCTGGGAAAGTACGGTATAAGAGTGAACTCTGTGTCTCCAACAAAAACAATAGTTAAAAAGTCAGAAATTAAAAATTCTAAAAGGTTAAATTTAATTAAGAAAAAAATTCCTTTAGGTAAATTTTCAACCACGGAAGAAATCGCTAAAATCGTATATTTTCTAACAACAAATTCCGCAGGAAGCATTACTGGAACATCAATTATGTCAGATGGAGGCTGGACAGCAGGAAAATGAGTATAGAAGAAAAGAAATTTTATGATCCAAATATAGATAGAAAGTCTAAAATTTATGATGATTCATTCAAGATTTTAGAAGACGGCACACCATTACCATCTATTATAGAAATAAGTAACTCAGGAGTATGTAATAGAAAATGTTCGTTTTGTCCTAGAAGTGACCCCAACTATGATCATGTTAATGAATTTTTTCCAAATAGTCTTCACGACAAATTGTGTAAAGATTTAGCTAAATATAAATTTAATGGGATTTTTGCCTACTGTGGTTTTAATGAACCACTACTTAAAAAAGATATTTATAGAGACATTGCTTTTGTAAGAAAGACATTACCAGACTCAAAAATAGAAATTGTAACTAATGGTGACGTTCTAGATAAAGATAGACTAAAAAAATTGTACGACCATGGATTAACTACCATTCTGATAAGTGTGTATGACGGTAAAAAAGAAGAAGATGGCTTTTATGAAATGTGTGAAAGTTTAAATCTAAAAAAAAGCCAATATGTAATAAGAAATAGATATTTACCTGAAGAGTTAGATTTTGGCTTAACACTTAGCAATCGAGCTGGAAATTTATCAAACGCAGAACATAAAATAGATAAATCAAATAAATATTCAGATAAACAATGTACTTATCCTAGTTACATGTTTTTTGTTGATTATAACGGAGATGTTTTAATGTGTTCTCACGATTGGTCAAAAGAGATGATTTTAGGAAATTTAAAAAAAGATGATTTTTTAACAATTTGGAAATCAAAAAATTCAAATTTTGCTAGAAAAAATCTTAACGAAGCTAATAGATGTTTTAAACCTTGTAATAAGTGCGATGTTGTAGGAGACTTAGTGGGTAAAAAACATGTAGCTGCGTGGGATAAGGCTTTCAATAAATAAATACTCATGATCAGTACAAGTCAAAAAAAGGTAATATTTTTTTCCAAAGATTTAGTAAAAAAAAAAAATTATGCTCATAGTATTTTTTCTTACTTTGCAATTTTTGAAAAAAATCCAGGTTCTTTTCTAATAAAAGCTATCATTAAAAAAAAAAATTATTTTTTTTTAATTATTAGCTCTCTAAGGCATATCTATGGAATAATAAACACAAAACTTACAGCTATAAATTGTTTAGATCTAGATTGTAGTTATAAAAACATAATAGTCTCATGGGCTTTTAAAAATAATTTTAAAAAAAATGGTATTTTTTTTGACAAATACTTAAAAAAAAGTTCTGCAGAATCAAGCAATATTATTTGGTTACTTATTTATATGGATAAAAAACTACCTGATAAGATTGGAAAAAATATTTTACTAGTTCAACACAAAAAAAATTTCTTGAAAGGAATATATTTTTTTTTTAAATATTTTTTTGAATGTTTTAGCAATAATTTATTTAATGGAAATTTTTTTGGTAGGTTCAACTCTTTTTTCTCTTTTTCAAGTGAATTAACCAAGATTTACAAAAAAAATATAAATTTAGAAAAAATTAAAAATTTTTTAGTAGTTTATGAAGGTCAAATTTTTCAGAAAGAGCTTATAAAATTTAATAGAAATAATTTCAAAGATATTAAGAATATTGCTTATGATCATAGCGCACCTCCACCACTTCCATTAAATTTAATATACGATAAATTTTCACCTGATTTTCTATACGTTACAGGCGGCGCTCAAGGAAAATTTTATAGAAAAAATTTGCTATGGCCAAAGAATAAAATTAAGATTACTAAACCTTTGAGATTTAAAGGAGAAAAAAAATCAAATTATACAAATAAATTGTTTCTTCCATATGAATTATATGATGAAAAAATCTACTTAAAAAATTTAATATTTCTTCTAAATAAGGAAAAACTTAATATAAAAGATTATCATATTAAACTTCATCCTTTAAGATTTGAAAAAAAAAGTCACCTAACTTTTTTAAATCAAATAAAAAATATAAATAACAAAAATTATAAAAAGAAAAGTTTTATTAATTCAGTATTTTTTGGACAAACTACGGCAGTAATAATAGCCCTAGAGTTTGGGATTACTTGTTATCATGTGTGTACGGAGTCGGAATTTGACAGTTATTCTAAAAATTTCTGGCCCGACATTAATATTCAACAATTGAATAAGAATGTTTTTAAATACAGATTAAAAAAAAGAGGATCTTTCCTTAATTTTTCATCAAAACAGGATTTTAGCAAGTTATGTTAAAAAAAATTTTATCAATGATATATCAAATAATTTTGAGGTTAGATTTTTTGATAAAAAAGATATTTAAAAAAAGCTTAGTTTTTAACTTCGTTAAATTTATCATGAAAAATTCTTATAAAGAAATTAAAATCAAAAATAATTCCGTGAATTTCTTTTGTCCAAATAGTTTAACAGAATGGAGGGTCAACACTTTCTTTACAAAAGAACCAGAAACTTTAGAATGGATAGATAATTTTGATGACTCTAAAAAAATTACTTTCTGGGATATAGGAGCAAACATTGGTATTTACTCTATTTATGCTGCATTATCATATAAAAATATTCAAATAATTTCATTTGAGCCTTCTACGAGCAATTTAAGAATATTAAGTCAAAATATTAGCAAAAATAATTTATCCCAAAAAATAAATATTTGCCAGATAGCTTTGACTAATCAAAAAAATAAATTTTTAAATTTTAATGAAAGTAGTTTTGAAGAAGGATCTGCTCTCCATGCTTATGGAGAAACCTTTAACCATCAAGGAGACCAAATAAAGTTTACAAATAAATATTCTTTATACGGAACTAATGTGGATTTTTTAATTGAAAATAAAATTCTTGAAATACCAGACTATATTAAGATTGATGTTGATGGAATAGAACATTTAATACTTGATGGTGGAAGAAATTGTCTTGCTTCAGATAAAATAAAAAGTATTTCTTTAGAACTGAATGAAAATTTTATTGATCAATATGAAAAATCTTTAAATATTTTGTCAAATGCAAATTTTAAGCTAAAAGAAAAAAAGAGGTCTAATTTAATTGGAGTATCAAAAGAATTTAAAAATACTTACAATTTTATTTTTGAAAAAACAAAATGACTATGAATGAAATTAATATTAATCATGATGAGTTAAAAAAATATGGAATAGTGAAAGTTAAAAACTTTTTAACTAATGATGAATTAAAAATTTTAAAAGATATATTAGGTAGCAAACTTGAAAAAAACCATCCAAAAAGTTATTTTTCAAACAATTTGAAATTTTTATTATATAAAATTCTAAAATTCAGATTTTTAGATTTTAAAAATCATCTTTACATTTTAAAGCTAGCAAAAAATAAAAAATTAAATAAAATTGCTAATAATTATTTCAAAAGAAAGAGTTACGTTAAATTTATAGACTCTTATTATTCCCCAATAAGCGATAAAGATGTATTACCTTGGCATACTGATCAGGCATATGAAGGAGATGAAAAAAATTATTCTGGTTTTGTTAATCCTGATCATGCACATATTAAATTTTTCGTATATCTCACAGACATAGGTCCAAACAATGGTTGTATGAGCTATATACCTGGTTCACATAAAATTGGCTATGTATTGCGAGAAGGGATATTTAATAACAAAATTAAGTATGAAAATTATTATTTATTAAAAGATTTTAGGTCATTAGTTCAAAAGAATATAGATTATTTATTAAATCAATTAGATGAAAAACTTATAAAAAATTTTTTACAAAATACTGAATTCGCATCAAAAAATATTGATACTACAAAGTTTGATTATTCACTATCTGCAGGAGATGCCATTATATTTGATGAAGGAGGAGTGCACAAAGGCTCAAAATCACTTAAGAATGAAAGAATTGTTTTAAGATATCTTTATTCAACAAAAAAAAATACATGATTTATAAAAAATATTTTAAGAATAAAAAAGTTTTAATTACTGGTCATACTGGTTTTAAAGGTTCTTGGTTAGCCTTATGGCTAAAAAGTCTAAATGCAAAAGTGTGTGGAATTTCAAAATCAATACCTACTAATCCCTCACACTACAATGCTGTAAAATTATCAAATATTATCCAATCTAAATTTGTAGATATTAAAAGTTTTTCCAAACTAAATAAAATAATTTTACAATTTCAACCAGATTATATTTTTCACTTAGCAGCTCAATCTCTTGTTAAAAAATCTTATGGTGAAACACTTGATACTTGGAATACTAATTTAATTGGAACAGTTAACTTACTTGAAGTATTAAAAAATTATAATAAAAAAAAGGTTACAGTTGTGATGATTACTAGTGATAAGTCCTATAAAAATTTAGAGATAAAAAGAGGATATAAAGAGGAAGATTTACTTGGAGGCATAGATCCTTATGGAGCTTCAAAATCATCAGCAGAATTAGCAATCAAATCTTATGTTAAATCTTTTTTTTCATCTAAAAAAAAGAATATTTCAATTGCAGTAGCAAGAGCTGGAAATGTAATTGGAGGTGGAGATTGGTCAGAAGACAGACTCGTTCCAGATTGTGTTAAGTCTTGGTCGAGAAAAAAAAAAGTTTTGATCAGAAAACCGAATTCCACTAGACCGTGGCAACATGTTTTAGAAGCTCTTAATGGCTATCTTATTTTAGCTTCTAAATTAAAAGAGAATAGAAATAAATATCATGGCCAAGCCTTTAATTTTGGACCAAGAAATAAAAATAATTATAAAGTTATTCAGGTTGTTAGAGAAATGAAAAAAAATTGGAATGTTATTAGGTGGAAGGTTGCACAACAAAATAAAAAGTTTTTTGAAAATAATTTACTTAAATTAAACAGCTTAAAAGCAGAAAAAAAACTTAAATGGAGATGTATATTAAATTTTAATGAAACAATATTTTTTACAATAAATTGGTATAAAAATTTTTATAGCAAAAGAAATAATTCCTTAAACAGTTCTTTGTCACAAATAAAACTTTATGAAAAATTATTAAACGAAAGAAGAATAAAATGAAAGTTGTTATTTTAGCTGGTGGTCTGGGAACTAGGTTGTCTGAGATCACAAAAACGGTTCCAAAGCCCATGATAAAAATTAAGAATAAGCCAATCATTTTTCATATTATGAAACATTATTCAAAATTTGGTTTCAATGAATTTTATATAGCTGCTGGATATAAACAAAATATAATAAAAAGGTATTTTAAAAAAAAATTTTTTAATTGGAAAATTAAAATAATTAACACTGGTCAAAAGACGATGACAGGAGGAAGACTCAAGAGGCTCAAAAAATATTTAAATGATGAAACTTTTATGCTTACCTATGGTGATGGCTTATCAAACGTGAATTTACTAAAACTATTAAAATTTCACAAAAAAAACAAAAGCATGGTCACGATGACCGCTGTAAGGCCACCTGCAAGATTTGGAGGAATAAAAATTAATGGCCCTAAAGTAAAGTATTTTAAAGAAAAATCTCATTTGGATGAAGGATGGATAAATGGGGGTTTTTTCGTCATGGAGCCTACTATATTTAATTTTATTAAAAACGATCAAACAGTTTTAGAACGACAACCACTTGAGCAGGTTTGTAAAGTCAATAAGCTAGGAGCCTTCAAACATTTTAGTTTTTGGCAATGTATGGATACCTTGCGTGATAAGAAATTATTGGAAGAAAAATTAAAAAAAAAATTATATAAAAATTAATGAAAAAAAAAGTTTTAGTAACCGGAGGTACTGGGTTCCTTGGATTTCATTTATTAAAAGAATTAAAAAATTTTAATTACTCTCTTTATTCATTATCAAAAAAAAAACCGCAAAAAATCAGAAAAATCTCAGGAATAAAATACATAGTATGCGATGTTACAAATAAAACTCAATTAAAAAAAAAACTTAAACACGATTTTAATTACGTAATTAATTTTAGTGGATATGTTGATCATTCAAACAAATCAAAAACTATGAATAGTCATTATTATGGTTGTAAAAATTTGTTAAATATTTTTAAGAATAAAAATATTAATCACTTCATTCAAATCGGAAGCAGTTTAGAATATGGTAGTGTAAAATCACCACATAAAGAAAATAGTTTTTGTAGACCTAAAGAAAATTATGGGTTTGCAAAATTTCAAGCTACAAAATATTTAAAAAAGATTGGAAAAAAGTTTAATATATCATTTACAATTTTAAGACTTTATCAAGTTTACGGCCCTAATCAAACCAACAACAGATTGATTCCAATAGTTATAAACTCTTGTTTAAAAGATAAAAAATTCTCATGCACTTCAGGAAAACAAATTAGAGATTTTTTGTATGTTGATGATTTAATAAAATTGATAATTAAAATAATCAAAAAGAAACCAAGGAATAAAATTTATAATGTAGGTGCAGGAAATAAATTAAAAGTGAAAAAAGTTATTGAATTAATAAATAAAATGACTGGATCTGGAGAACCTTTATTTGGCAAGATAAAAATGAGAAAAGATGAGATGAATAATAATTTTCCTGATATTTCAAAAATAAAAAAAGAATATAATTGGAAACCTAATACCAATATAAGATCAGGAATAAGAAATACCATTTCATTTTATGAAAAAAAATTTTAACAATCCCTTAGTTAGCATCATTATGAATTGTCATAATGGTGAAAAATATTTAAAAAAAAGTATAAAAAGCGTAATTTCTCAGAACTATAAAAATTGGGAATTAATTTTTTGGAATAATCAATCTAAAGATAATAGTAAAAAAATTTTCAAGTTGTTTAAAGATAAAAGGTTAAAGTATTTTGAAAGTAAAAAATTTCAAAAACTTTATGAAGCAAGAAACTCTGCTATTAAAAATGCCAAGGGAGAATATATTTGTTTCCTTGATACAGATGACTGGTGGGTAAATAGTAAACTAAAAAATCAATTAAATTTATTTTCGAGAGATAGAAATTTAAAATTTATCTATTCAAATTTTTATTTATTTGATCAAAAAAAAAAAATAACAAAAATTTACTATAAAAATTTATTACCTGAAGGAAATATAACTCAAAAACTTTTAGATAGATATTGCATCGGAGTTCTTACAGTAATGATAAAAAAAGAAATTTTTAAGAATGAATTATTCAATAGAAATTATAATATTATAGGCGATTTTGATTTATTTTTAAGATTAAGTATGAAATATAAAATTAAGTGCATACAACAACCTCTTGCATATTATCGACTACATAATAACAACTACTCTAAATTAAGACTAAAAGAATACGTTGAAGAAGTATCAGTTTGGTTAAAGAAAATGAAAAAGGAAAAAAATAATAAAAAATATTCTTTTAATAATGTAGAAATTATGCAATTTAAGCTAAAAATAAAAGAGTTTTTAAAAAGAATTTTTTAATCTTTATTGATTTTAGGGCGTGTAGTTCAGTGGTAGAACGCTTCGTTGACATCGAAGAGGCCATAAGTTCAATTCTTATCACGCCCACCATTTTTGTTATTTAGCGCTACTTTTAAGTTGTTTACAATTTTTATCATAAATATTATAAGTCATTGCCTGGTGATTATTGCGAAGGGGCTACACCCGATCCCATTCCGAACTCGGAAGTTAAGTCCTTCAGCGCCGATGGTACTTTGTCTTAAGATATGGGAGAGTAGGACGTTGCCAGGCTTATAAAATTATGAAAGTAGCTAGCTCATTAAAATCATTAAAAAAAAGAGATTTAAACTCTAAATTAGTAAAGCGTAGAGGAAAACTTTACGTTATAAATAAAAAAAATCCAAGATTTAAAGCTCGTCAAGGTTAATTAAAAACTTCACAAATGATAGTAGGTTCAACAACAGAAAATTTATCATTAGAAAAAAGAGTATCAATAACTCCGGAAACTGCAAAAAATATTATAAACTTAGGACTAAAAATATGTATCGAACATAATTATGCGGCTCATATTGGAATTCTAGATGAAGAATATAAAAAAGTTGGCGTAGAAATTAAAAATTCATCTAAAGAAGTTTTAGATAGCTCTAATTTGTTAGTAAAAGTAAACTGTCCTTCTGACGAGGAGATCTCTGTCTTAAAAGATAAAACCATTTTGATAGGAATGTTCAACCCATCAAAAAATCAAACTAAATTAAAAGAAATCTCAAAAAAAAATATTAATATTTTTTCTTTAGAATTACTTCCAAGAATAACTAGAGCGCAATCAATGGATGTTTTGTCTTCACAAGCTAATTTAGCGGGGTACAGAGCTGTTGTTGAGGCAATTTATGAATATGAAAAAGCGATTCCTATGATGATGACAGCTGCAGGAACCGTGCCGGCAGCAAAAGTTTTAGTAATCGGAGCTGGAGTGGCTGGACTTCAAGCTATTGCAACAGCAAAAAGACTGGGAGCTATAGTATCTGCTACAGATGTAAGGGCTGCTTCAAAAGAACAAGTTGAAAGTTTAGGAGGAAAATTTTTAACAGTGGAAGGTTCAGAAAATTTAGAGACAAAAGGTGGTTATGCAAAAGAAGCTGGAGAGGAATTTAAAATGAAACAAGCTGAAATTTTAGAGAAAGCAGCTTCTAATAGTGATATAATTATTTGTACTGCACTTATTCCTGGTAAGCCTGCACCAAGAATAATTAATGAGAAAATGATTGATAACATGAAACAAGGATCAGTAATCTTTGACTTGGCTGTTGTTCAAGGAGGAAATGTAGCTTATTCAGAAGTAGATAAAACAGTTGTTAAAAAAGGTGTTAAAATTATTGGGATAGGAAATGTTATGAATAAATTACCCATTACTGCATCAAGTTTATATGCCAAAAATATATTTAGTTTTGTAAGGAATTTGTACAGTAAAGAAAAAAAACAGTTCGTCGTGAATATGGAAGACGAGATTATTAAGAATACTTTAATAAAGAAGGGAGATTAAATGGAAGTTGATCCGTTTATATTTAGATTTAGCATATTTATTTTATCAATTTTTGTTGGATATTATGTTGTTTGGAGTGTAACACCCTCTTTACACACACCTCTAATGTCCGTAACTAACGCTATTTCTTCTGTAATTATAGTTGGAGCAATAATTGCTGCATTAGCCTCTTCATCTAATGATATTTTCGAAATGTCTAATATTTTTGGTTTTTTAGCAATCATTTTAGCAGCAATTAATATATTTGGTGGTTTTTTAGTTACCCAAAGAATGCTTCAAATGTACAAAAAAAAGAAAAAAGATAAAAAATGATATCTTCTAATTTATCAGCAATATTTTATTTGATTTCAGGAATACTTTTTATTCTTGCTTTAAGAGGTTTGTCTTCACCGGAAACATCTAGACAGGGTAATTTTTTTGGAATTTTAGGTATGATAATTGCTATAAGCGTAACTTTTTTAACAGTAGGAAATTTTTCATCAGCTATGAACTATGTCCTATTATTCTTGGTTATAGGTGGAGCAATAGGTGCTTTTATTGCATTTAAGATACCGATGACAGCAATGCCGGAGTTGGTCGCAGGTTTTCACAGTCTTGTGGGTCTTGCAGCAGTTTTTGTAGCTATATCAGCTTTTCTAAATCCTCAAGCTTTTAATCTTGGATCTACAGGAAATATAAAACTTGCAAGCTTAATTGAAATGTCAATAGGAGCAGCAGTAGGCGCTATTACTTTTTCTGGATCAATAATAGCTTTTCTGAAACTTAGAGGAATAATGTCGGGATCCCCAATTACTTTTATGGGACAACACTTTCTTAACTTAATTTTAGGGATATTTATTATTGTTCTAATTTATTTTCTATGCAAAACGCAGTCCGAAAGTTTCTTTTGGGGAATGATGCTAGCATCTTTTTTAATTGGCGTTTTATTAATTATTCCAATAGGTGGAGCAGATATGCCAGTTGTAATTTCGATGTTAAATTCTTATTCTGGTTGGGCTGCTGCAGGAATTGGCTTCACTCTAGAAAATACAGCATTAATTATAACTGGGGCGTTAGTTGGATCCTCTGGAGCGATATTATCTTACATAATGTGCAAAGGTATGAATAGATCGTTTTTCAGCGTCATACTTGGTGGATTTGGAGGAGATACAACTGTTGGCAAAGAGAAGAAAAAAGATCAAAAACCTGTTAAGAGTGGAAATGCTGAGGATGCAGCTTTTTTACTTAAAAATGCTTCTTCAGTAATTATAGTTCCAGGATATGGAATGGCTGTTGCCCAGGCTCAACATGCATTAAGAGAAATGGTAGATACTTTAAAAAAAAATGATATTAAAGTTTCTTATGCAGTTCATCCTGTGGCCGGAAGAATGCCTGGACATATGAATGTTTTATTGGCAGAAGCTAATGTTCCCTACGATGAAGTTTTTGAATTAGACGATATTAATAATGATTTTGCTAATACAGATGTAGCATTTGTAATAGGAGCTAATGATGTTACAAACCCAGTAGCCAAAACTGATCCTCAAAGTCCGATCTATGGAATGCCTGTGTTAGATGTAGAAAAATGCAAGTCTGTTTTATTTGTTAAAAGAAGTTTATCACCAGGGTATGCAGGGGTTGATAATGAACTTTTTTATAGAGAGAATACCATGATGTTATTTGCGGATGCTAAAAAGATGACAGAGGATATTGTTAAAAATATTTAAATATGCCTAAAACAAAAATATTTTGTGATATTGCTGATAGTAAAACAATCAAAGAGTTCAATAAAAAAAAAATTGTTGATGGTTTTACTACTAATCCTAGTTTAATGCGAAAAGCAGGGGCAAAAAGCTATGAAAAATATTCAAAACTTCTTTTAAAAATTTGTAGAAAAAAACCAATTTCACTAGAGGTTTTTACAGACAATTTTTCTGAAATGGAAAAACAGGCTTTAAAAATAAATTCGTGGGGAAAAAATATTTACGTAAAAATTCCTGTCATTAACAGTAAAGGAAAATTTACTGGTGAGTTAATAAAGAAATTAAATAAAAAAAAGATTAAACTCAATATTACTGCAGTTTATACTATTGAACAGGTAAAAAAAATCAATAGGTGTCTTGATAATAAAACTAAGTCTATAATTTCAATTTTTTCAGGTCGTATGGCTGATGTAGGAAAGGATCCCGTTCCAATTATTAAAAAAGCAGTTCAAATGACTAAGGCTAAAAACAAAGTTGAAATTTTATGGGCTAGCACCAGAGAACCTTACAACTACACACAAGCTAAGCAACTAGGATGTCAAATCATAACTATGCCACCAGCGGTTATAAGTAAAGTTTCTAAATTTGGAAAATCATTTGATCAACTTACCAAGGACACAGTAAAAGCCTTTTTAATGGATAGCAAAAAGTCAAGATTTAATATTTAAACATCTGAACTGATATCAAATAATGACAAAATTATATTTTGCCTATGGAAGTAATCTTAATCACTCTCAAATGAAAAGGAGATGCAAGGATTCAAAATATATAAAAAAGATTTTCCTAAAAGATTTTAAACTATCCTTTTGTTCAGTCAGAAGAAGTCATGGAGTTGCTAATGTTGTAAAAAAAAAGGACTCTAAAGTGCCAGGAGGACTATGGAAAATATCTAAAAGTGATGAAAGGGCGCTAGATATATATGAAGGTTTTCCAACTTTATATACAAAAGATTACTTTCGTTTAAATAATGAAAAGATAATGTTTTATATCATCAAAAGAAAATATTCTTTTAAATCTCCTCAAAGATTATATTTAGACACCATAAGAAAAGGATACAAGGACTGTGATTTAGACCTAGAATATTTAAAAAAAAGATTAAGCTATTATGTTTTATAGTTCTAAAAAGCATTGGTTGCGGGGGTAGGATTTGAACCTACGACCTTCAGGTTATGAGCCTGACGCACGTACCTTTCTGCCCATAAAATTATCACAACGCATCAAAAAAGCTAGATAAAATTTTAAGATTTACTTAACGTTGTGTCAGGGATGTGTCAGTAGACATGGCTTCATAAAAGAGTTAAATTCGTAATAAAAAAAATGGTGAAAAACTTTTTAGTAATTATATCACTTAGTCTACTTCTTTCATGCCAAAGCCAAAATGAAAAAAACATAAAAGCATGTATAGAAGATTTGAAAAAAAGAACACATACTTCTGGACAACTTAATGGGAAAAAAATTACAGAAACTAAAGCTATAAAAATATGTGAAATGTTTGACAGAGATTTACCTGAAGATTTTAAAAAGTATAATGGTGTTATGTTGCCTTACTATACAAACTTTAACATATCAGGCGGTTATTAAACGAAAAAATTCACCTCGAGTTGTGTCAGGCATGTGTCAGAAAAACTTTCTACAAAATATCTGCAATGAAAAAACCTTGGTATGATTGGTTGCGGGGGTAGGATTTGAACCTACGACCTTCAGGTTATGAGCCTGACGAGCTACCAGACTGCTCCACCCCGCGATGAATTAAAATTTTTTAATATTTATTGCTTGGAGTTTACTTTTCTCTTCTTTTATATCGAATTTTATTTTTTGTTCTTCTTTTAATACTCTTAGTTTAGACTCTTCTAAAGCTGAAACATGTAAGAAAATATCCTTATTTGTTTCATCATCCGTAATAAATCCATATCCTTTTTTTGCGTTAAACCACTTAACTTTCCCTGATGGCATGATTGATCCTCTCATATTATATAAATTAATACCTATTTTTTAATTTTTGGAGTTTTTTTATTCTTTTCATATTTTCTGTTTGAACTCTTTTTTTTCTCTCTGATGGTTTTTCATAAGTACTTTTCATTTTCATGACTTTGAAAAAACCTTCTTTCTGAAGCTTTCTTTTTAAAACTCTTATTGCTTGTTCAACATTGTTATCTTTAACGTCTATTTTAATAAAAACCTCCTGTTAATTTCACGTTAGTTATCATTTGCTTCAGTAATTGTCTACATCGAAGCTGCTTGGGCTTTTTTTTCTTCTCTTATTTTAGCTTTTTTCTCTCTCTCAACTCTTCTTTTAGCTTTATCAAGACTTTTTTGAAAAGCCTCCTGAGTACACAAAGCTAAAATAACTGGATCTCTCGGTTTAAGATTTGAAAAATTCCAGTAACTTCTTTTTCTTATTAATGAAACTGTACCTTTAGTGCTACCAACCAGTTTCGAAATTTGTCCATCAGTTAGTTCTGAGGCATTTTTACATAACCATAAAATAGCATCTGGTCTATCTTGTCTCTTAGATAATGGAGTATATTTAGGTTTTTTTCTCTCTTTAATTTCTACCTCATCTATCTTTTTTAATAAACTCAATTTTTTTTGAGGGTCTTTTGAACAAGTTTCTACTTCACTTCTTGATAATTGACCTGCCAAAATTGGATTATAAGCTTTAATACTTTTTGCTACGTCTCCATCAGCTATACCTTTAACTTCTAGTTCGTGCAAATTACAAAATTCTGCAATTTGTTTAAACGTTAGTGTTGTATTTTCTACCAACCAAACAGCGGTAGCTTTTGGCATAAAAGGTGCTTCTGACATATTCTATTTTTTTTTTCTAAGGTTACTAAATTTTTTATTGTATTTACTTACTCTTCCTTTATCTAAAATTTTTTGAGCTCCACCAGTCCAAGCATAATGAGATTTAGGATCAATGTCTAATTTTAAAGTATCGTTCTCTTTTCCCCAAGTAGATCTTGTTTCAAATTCACTGCCGTCAGTCATAACGACTTTTATTTTATGATAATTTGGATGTATATTCTTTTTCATGCTGCGAGTTTTATATTAATAATTTATCTTACTCAATATTTTTTTATAACAAATTTATTAGTTCTCTATGTATTTTTGAGTTACTAGCAATAATATCAACTTTTTCCTTACCAAATTCTTCCCATTTTTTGGTTTCCACAAAGCCACCAGACTCTTTTACTATAATTATACCAGCTGCAATATCCCAATAGTTTAACTCTCTTTGCCAGTAACCATCATATCTTCCAGCGCCAACATATGCCATGTCTAATGCAGCACTTCCAGATTTTCTTATATGAGCAAATGTTTTCATTGATAATTTTTTGTATTCCTCAAGAACTAACTCTCTTTTTTTGCTACGAGAGTTAGGGCCTCCGGTAACTAAACATGAATTTTGAAAGTCTGATTTATTTGAAACTCTTATTCTCGAATTATTCAAGTATGCTCCGTTTCCTTTTTCCGCAGAAAACATTTCATTTTTAATAGGATCAAAAATTATTCCTGAAATTATTTCCCCATTCTCTTCATAAGCAACAGAAATAGCAAAATGAGGTAATCCATTAAGAAAATTAAACGTGCCGTCTATTGGATCAATAATCCATCTTTTATTTTTATCTTTCTTTTCTATAATTCCACTTTCTTCAGTTAAAATTGAATATTCTGATTTTTCAAGTTCGCTTATAATTATTTTTTCTGCCCGCTTATCAGAGGCGGTTACAAAGTCTCCAGGACCTTTCTCAGAAACTTGAAGTTTTTCAATTTCTCCAAAATCTCTAATCAAAACTTTGGAAGCTTTCTGGCATGCTTTATACATTAAATTAAATTGTGGAGAGCTTAACCTCATTAATTAACTCTCTTTACATATTCTAAAGTACGAGTATCTATTATAATTTTTTCACCGCTTTCAATAAATGGAGGAACATCTATTTTTATTCCACAGTCTAATAATGCTGGCTTATAGGAAGAAGAAGCAGTTTGATTCTTTATGGCAGCGTCAGTGCTCTCAATTGAACATTCTACATTATTTGGAAGTTCTATCGAAATAGGTTTTTCTTCCATAAAAGAAATAGTAACCTCAAGATTTTCTTTTAAAAGTTTATATTGTTCACCAGTTATTGTTTTTGGAATTTCAACTTGCTCATAAGTTTTATTGTCCATAAAATGACAATTCTCACCATCGATATATAAAAAGTTAAATTTTTTTTCGTCTACTTCTGTTTTTTCTACAGTTTCACTTGATCTGAATCTTTCATTCAGTTTTGTACCTTTGATAACACTTTTTAGTTCTACTTGGTTAAAAGCTCCACCTTTTCCAGGTTTGACATGTTGTGTCTTTAAAACATTCCAGTACTCATTTTTATGTTCTATAATCATTCCAGGTTTTATCTCAATAGCAGTAATTTTCATTTAAATTTCCTTATAGCAATTTCTGGTTTTAATTTTGGGTTATCCCAAATATAGCTCGATATTGCAATATATTTAGCTCCAAATTTTATAAATTTTTTGTAATTTAAATTATTAATCCCTCCTATAGCAACAATCGGTTTTTTTATATTTCTTTTTGCCCACTTTAAAATATTTAGATCAGCTTTTTTAGCGTTAGGTTTTAGTTTTGATTTACCAAAAGATCCAAAAGCTAAATAATCAACTTTATTTTGCACAGCAATCTTTGCAAAAGATTTAGAATTATGACAAGTTACACCAATAATTTTTTTTTTAAGATAATTTTTTGCAATTATTATTTTACTGTCATTTTGTCCTAAATGACATCCATCTGCATTAATAATTTTTGATATGTCAGGATGGTCATTAATTATAAGCTTAACTTTATATTTTTTCGTAATTTTTTTAATCTCCCTAGCAATTTTAATAATCTTATTTTTTTTTACTTTTTTTAATCTTAATTGAAAAAATTTTACATTTTTTACAGATAAAACTTTGTTCAAGTCATCATAAAAATTATTGTGAATTTTATTTGGAGAAATTAAATATATTAACCTTTTCAATTTATTTAAGCTGCGGCTTCTTTTTCTAAATTTTCAGACCATTCTCCTTTAGAAGAAAGTCCATTCATTTTAGCTCTATGATCAAAAGCTTTTTGAATATTGTTTTGATTACTTTGATCTTTACCAAATGCTTTTAAAGCACTAGCTTGTAAACCTCTACCATATGAAAAGGTAATTAAAAAATTTGTGTCATTAATTTTATTAATTTCATTTAAGTTTTTACTTGCTTCAATTTCTGATTGTCCTCCAGATAAAAAGGCAATACCTGTTACTTCGCTTGGAACATTTTTTTTTAAACAATCTAATGTTTTTTTTGCGATCTCTTCTGCACTTGATTTATTTTTTGAGTCTGATCCTGGGATAATCATATTCGGTTTTAAAACTGTTCCTTTTAAATTTACTTTATGGATTTCAAGCTCATTATAACATTCATTTAATACATCAGTGGTTACCTGATAACATTTGTCAATATCATGAGATCCATCCATTAAAACTTCTGGTTCTACTATAGGAACCATATTAGATTCTTGTACAAGTGCTGCATATCTGGCTAGAGCATGAGCATTTGACTTTATAGATTGTAAAGAAGGAAATTTATTTCCAATTTTATAAACTGCTCTCCATTTTGTAAATCTTGCTCCAAGTTTATAGTATTCTTCTAATCTTTCTCTCAGACCATCTAGACCTTCCGTTACAGTTTCATCTGGTGATCCAGCAAGTGGTTTAGCACCTTTGTCAACTTTAATTCCTGGAATGGCATTATTGTTAGAAATTAGTTCTGGCACGGTTGGTCCAAGAGTAGTTTTTTGTTTTATAGTTTCATCAAAAAGAATAACTCCACCAATGTAAGTTTTCATTGCATTCGAACTAAAAAGAGTTTGTCTAAAAACTAATCTATTTTTTTCGGTATTTTCTACGTTTATACTTTTAAATCTTTTTGCGATTGTGCCGGTGCTTTCATCTGCAGCTAATATTCCTTTGCCTTTGGCACACATTTTTTTTGCAATCTCTTCTAACGTCATAGCAGATATTTATTTTAAAACATTGAGGCCGGGCAAGTCTTTTCCTTCAAGAAATTCTAAAAATGCTCCACCTGCTGTTGATAAGTGTGTGAAAACAAATTTGTCCTTACTATTATTAATTGCAGAAATAGTATCCCCACCACCTAGTATTGAAATAAGAGATTTTTTTGCTGTCCTTTCCGAAATCTTTTTTGCTATTGCCAAGGTGCCAGATGAAAAGTTTCTGTTTTCGAAATATCCTGCAGGACCATTCCACAAAACAGTATTTGATTGATCTATAATACTTTCTATACTTTTAAGTGTTTTTGGGCCGATATCAAGGATCATTTCATTTTTATCTATGGAATTAAGCTGTTTTATTTCTCCAGAATTTTCAAAATTAGTTGAGACACTGCAGTCTTCTGGAATAAAGATATTACAATTATATTTTTTAGCTTCAGTATATATATTTTTAATTGTCTCTTTAGAGTCTTTTTCAATAAGTGATTTTCCAATTTTAAACCCTTTAAAGGTCAAAAAATTATTAGCCATAGCTCCAACGATTATAATATTATTTACATTTTTTATTAAATTAGTAATTACATTAATTTTTGTTGAAATTTTTGATCCTCCAATAATGCAAGTGACAGGTTCTTTTTTATTTTGAATAATTGAATTAATGGACTCTACTTCTTGTTTTAAAAGTGGTCCTGCATATGATTCTTTCACATATTTTGTAATTTTATGAATAGAGGCTTGTTTTCTATGAGAACAAGAAAAAGCATCGTTAATATAAACATCTCCAAGGGAAGCTAGTTCCTTTGCAAAATTATCATCATTTTCAGTTTCCTCTTTAAAAAATCTTATATTTTCTAACAAAATAATTTCTCCCTCTTTTAAGTATGAAAATTTATTTTTTGTCTCTTGATTTATTTCTCCCATAAAAAAATATACACTTGTCTCCAGTTTCTCTTTTAAATATTTATATACTGGTGACAGAGACAATTCACTATTCTTTACACCTTTTGGTCTTCCTAGATGGCTTATGATAATTATCTTTGCTTTTTTTTTTATTAGGTCTTTTAAAAAAGGTAAGCTTGCCAAAATTCTATTTTCATCCTGAATTTTCTTATCATTTAATGGTACATTTAAATCAAGTCTAAGAATTAATGTTTTGTTCTGAACATCTATATCTTCAGAAAAATATTTTATTTTACCCATTTAAATTACGTTAATTTTCTAAGCCTTTCTTGAATGCTAAGAACTATTTTTTCCACTGATAAATTAAGATGCTCGTATATTTTTTTGTAAGGCGCACTTTCTCCAAATCTATCAATACCTAAAGATATACCTTTATTTCCTAAATATTTTTTCCACGACGAAACATTGCCTGCTTCAATAGTAACAATTAGAGACTCCTTATCTAAAATATCTTTTTTAAAATCTTCAGATTGTTGATCAAAAAGTTCTTGGCATGGCATAGAAACTACTTTTGACTCAATACTATTTTCTTTTAATGCATTGTGCACATTTAAAGCTAATTCAACTTCTGACCCAGAAGCAACTAAAGTAACTTTGCTATTGTGGGAAGTCATCTTGACTACATAAGCTCCATTTTTACATTTATTTTCTTCTGATAAGCTAGGGTTAATATAAGGTAATTTTTGTCTTGATAAAGCTATTGCACTTGGAGTATTTTTATTTTTTAGAGCTATTTCCCAACACTCAAGAGTCTCATTAATATCTGCTGGACGAAACACATTAAGATTTGGAATTGCTCTTAAACCATTTAATTGTTCAATAGGTTGATGAGTTGGACCATCTTCTCCAAGTCCAATAGAGTCATGAGAAAAAATATAAATTACTTTCAAACCCATCAAAGCTGAAAGTCTTATAGATGGTTTGCAATAATCCGAAAAAATCAAAAAAGTTCCACCGTAAGGAATTAATCCACTGTATAATGCTAATCCATTCATAACTGCTGCCATTCCATGTTCTCTAACACCGTAATGTATATAATTGCCATCAAAGTTTTTTGAATTAATGACTTTAGAGTTATTAGTTTTAGTATTATTTGATCCACTAAGGTCTGCAGAACCACCAACCAGCTGGGGTAAAATATTTAAAATACTCTCTATAGCAACAGAAGAACACTGTCTTGTTGCCATGGCAGGCTTAGTCTCAAAATATTTTGCTTTTTCTTTTTTAATCAAATTTTCAAGATCTTTTAAATTCGACTCTATATAAGTATCTTTTAATACTGATTTAATTTTAGTGTCTTTTTTATCAAGAGTTTCTAGCCATCTTTGTTCTAATTGAATCCCTTTTTCACCAATTTTTCTCCAGGCATTTAGAATATCTTCAGGTATTTCAAATGGTTCTTTGTTCCATTTAAGTTTTTTTCTAACTAAAGCAATTTCCTCATCACCTAAAGGAGATCCATGTGAAGAAGCTTTTCCAGATTTATTTGGAGATCCAAATCCAATTATTGTTTTGCATGATATTACGGTAGGCTTATTAGCTTTAGATGCTTTTGTAATTGCTTTTGAGATTTGTTTTTCATTATGACCATTAATTTCTAAAAAGTTCCATCCATATCCTTCAAATCTTTTTTTATAATTATCTGATACACTTAAGGAAGTAGAACCATCAATTGAAATTTTATTATTATCAAAAAAAACTATTAAATTTTTTAGCTTCAGATGGCCAGCTAAGCTCATAGCTTCATGACTAATTCCTTCCATTAAATCTCCATCACTTGCGATCACATATGTTTTATTATTTATTAAAGTTGGTCCAAATTTTTTTCTCAATATTTCTTCAGCGATTGCCATTCCAACAGCATTTCCTAGACCTTGTCCTAAAGGTCCAGTAGTGGTCTCAATACCGGAACCTTTTTCATATTCTGGATGACCAGCACAAATAGAATTAAGTTGCCTAAAATTTTTTATGCTATCGATTGAAATGCTTTTGTATCCAGTTAAGTAAAGCAAAGAGTATAAAAGCATCGAACCATGACCTGCAGATAAAATAAATCTGTCTCTGTTAATCCAGTTGGGATTTTTAGGATTAAACCTCAGGTGGTATTTAAATAATACTGTTGCTACATCTGCCATGCCCATAGGCATGCCTGGATGACCAGAATTTGCTTTTTGAACAGCGTCAATCGATAAAAATCTTATTGCGTTTGATAATTGATTAAATTTTAAGTTCACAGTTAAATTACCTATATAGACTTAAACTAAGTATATCAATAATATGATATAAAATAAACATATGAGTATTTTTGAAAAAAAAGAAAAAAATTTAAATGAGTTAATAGATAAATTGAATACTTTAACATCAACTTATTCACATTCTTCATATAATACACAGAAAATAAAAACTGAAAAAAATGAATTACTTAGACAAAAATTACAAATCGAAAAAAAAAACCAAGAATTAATAAGAGAACATAAATTTTTAAAGGAAAAGATAGCCAATCTCCAGGAAGAAATAAATACAAAATCAAATATGGAAGATAAATTTAATCAAGACATTGAAGAATTGAGTAAAGAAACAGAAAATTTAGTGAGCGAAATTGAAGAATGGCAAACGTAAGTATAAAATTTAACAATAAAGACTATCTTTTATCTTGTGATGAGGGTCAAGAAGAGTCATTAAAAAGCTTAACTAAGTTTCTAGATAAGAAATATAGCGAGCTAAAAGATAAACTAGGCAATATTGGAGAAAATAAACTTTTGTTGATTACTACAATTCAGTTGATCGATGAGTACTTTGACTTAAAACAAAGAGTTACTCAACAAAAGAAAAAATTAGATGAATTAGCAAATAAATTTCATGAACTAAAAAAATTGGCAATTAAGTATAAAGAAGGCAAAGATGAAGAAATCACTAAATTGAATAATGAATTAGATAAGTTTCAAAAGATCGTTGAAGAAAATAATACCCTCTATGAGTCAATGCTAGACAAAACAACAAAGTCTCTAGAAAAAATAATTTCAAACACTGAATCAATTTCTAAAGTTCAGTAAATGCAAAAAAAGGATCGATTAAGAAAAAAATATTTTTTTATAAGAAAAAAAAAATATTTTGATATAAAGCCAAGCTTTTTTATTCCACTTATCGAATTGATAAAAAAAAGGTATAAGAAAAAAAAAATTAATTTATCCAGCTACTATCCAGCCTCTTTTGAAGTTAATATTCTTAAGTTATTTGATTTAAAAGCTATGGAAAAAGTAAGGATATTTTTACCGGTAATAACTGGAAAAAACTCAATGCAATTTTATCGATGGGAAAAGCACGATATATTACAAATCAATAAATTTGGAATGCTTGAACCTTTTAGGTCATCCAAAAACGTTGTTCCAAATATCATGCTAATTCCATTATTAGCATATGATAATAAAAATAATAGGCTAGGATATGGCGGGGGATTTTATGATCGATATCTTAAAAAATATTTAAAAACTTATAATAGTATTTTGACAATAGGCGTTGCTTTTTCATTTCAAAAATATCATAAACTTCCAGTATCTAATAGTGATGTAAAATTAGATTATATTTTGACAGAGAAAGGTATTTTTTAATTTGAAATGAATATTCTTATTTTAGGAGATGTTGTTGGACCTGCAGGAGTTAAAGCAGTTAAAGAAAGGCTGCCAAATACAATTAAGGAAAAAAAAGTAGATTTTGTAATTATTAATGGAGAAAATGCAGCAGACACAGGTAGAGGTATAACAAAAAAAATATTTGAAGAACTTTTAATAGCTGGAGCAGATGTGATAACGACAGGGAATCATGTTTGGGACCATAAAGATGCTGAAGAAATTGCTTCTAAAAATTTAAAACTTTTAAGACCTCTTAATTTGCCAAAAGATTCTCCTGGCAAAGGAGAAGGGATTTTCAAAAAAAATGGAAAAAATTTTATAGTACTTAATTTAATGGGAAACATTTTTATGAAAAAATGTGAAGATGTTTTTATAGAGGCAAAAAAATTCATTGAAAAATTTAAATTAGGAGATGGAAAAACTGATTTTATCATTGTCGATATGCACGGTGAAATTACAAGTGAAAAGACAGCAATGGGACATTTGTTTGATGGCAAAGCAACTATGGTTGTAGGAACACATACACATGTTCCAACTTCAGATTATAGAATTTTGGAAAAAGGAACTGCTTATCAAACAGATATAGGTATGTGTGGTGATTATAATTCGGTAATTGGAATGAATAAAGATAATTCATTAAAAAAATTTTTAAAAGACTCTTCTGCAGAAAGTCATTTTCCTTCCTTAGGAGACGGAACAATTTCTGGGCTACTTGTTACGGCTGACAATGAGACAGGTTTGGCTAAAAAAGTTCAACCCATTATTTTAGGCGGATCTTTAGAAGAAAGAATTTGATAATGGCTGGTCATTCACATTGGGCAGGAATTAAACATAAAAAGGGTCGAGCAGATAAAGAAAGATCAAGAATTTTTTCAAAACTTTCAAGAGAAATTACAGTTGCTGCAAAATTAGGTGATAAAGACCCCGATATGAATCCTAGATTAAGAACTGCTATTCAAGCCGCTAAGCAAGCAAACATGCCTAAAGACAATATTGCTAGATCAATTAGTAAATCAGAAACTGGTAATGATAAAAACTATGAGAACTTAAGATATGAAGGCTTTGGACCATTCAATGTTGCTTTTATAATTGAGACATTAACAGATAATAAAAACAGATCTGCTTCTAGCATTAGAACAGTGATGCAAAAGAATGGAGGAAGATTAGGTGAGTCAGGATCAGCCGCGCATTTATTTTATAATTGTGGAGTTATACATGTAGACAAAAAAAAATGCGATGAAGATGAAATATTTGCAATAGCAACTAATTCTGGAGCTAAGGATTGTTTAAATTTAGATAAATATCATGAAATTATTTCTGAAAAAGATGATTTTTACAAAGTAAAAAGCGAATTTGAAAAAAAATTAGATAACTTTATGTACTCTGGTATAGAATGGAGACCTCTTAGTTATCTAGATTTAAATAAAGAAGAAAGTAAAAAAATCTTAGAAATACTAGAGTCTTTAGAAGAGCTTGATGATGTTCAAAATATTTATACAAATGCTAATTTAGAAAAAATTAAACTATGAAAATTATAGGAATTGACCCAGGTTTAAATGGAGCAATAGCTGTTTTAAAAAATAATAAAGTGCTTAATATTTTTGAAATACCAGTGATGTCTGAGGGGAAAAAAAATAAAAGACAACTAAATAGTGCTCAATTAGTAAAATTATTGAAGGACAATATTTCAGAAAATGAGGAAGTATCTGTGGTTGTTGAGCAAGTGAACGCTATGCCTGGACAGGGAGTTACTAGCATGTTTAATTTTGGTCAAACTTTTGGAGCAATAAAAGGCGTATGCGCAGCTTTGGGTTTACCAATTTTTTTTGTAAGGCCGTCAAAATGGAAAAAACATTTTGAATTGATAAACGCATCAAAAGACTCAAGTAGAACAAAAGCAATAGAAATGTATCCCTCTTTGTCAAATGATTTAGCTAGAAAAAAAGATGTAAATAAATCAGACGCTATTTTAATAGCAAGATTTTATAGTGAGACTAGATTAAATGAAGGCAAATAAATAAATTAATCATATATTTAACTTTAAAAGCGCCAAATTCATGACACATTCTAAAAGTAATTAACTTCAATGGAACAAGAAATAGCTACTCAAGTTGTTGGTTTAGGTGGAAGTTCGGATTTTTCTCTGTGGAAACTTTTTGTACGAGCAGATTTTGTAGTTAAATTCGTTATTATCCTTTTAATTGCTTGCTCCATTTTTTCATGGGCATTAATATTTGATAAACTAAAATTATTTAAAAATATTAATGCTTCAACAGAAGATTTTGAAAAAAAGTTTTGGAAAGCAAAATCTGCTGAGGGCTTCAACAATAACCTTCCTACTAATTCAAAAGATCCTGCAACAAGAATATTTAAGATAGCGATGAACGAAGTTATTAAAACAAAGAGACAATCTTCTGCTATACAAGCAGCAAGAGTTGAACGTGTTTTAGAAATTGCTACAGATGATGAAATTAAAAAAATAGAAAAGAACTTTACTTTTCTTGCTACAGTAGGATCTACAGCACCATTTATTGGTTTATTTGGAACTGTATGGGGGATAATGAATTCTTTTCAATCAATTGCAATTTCCAGAAATACAAGTTTAGCAATAGTAGCACCAGGTATAGCCGAAGCTTTGTTTGCTACTGCTCTTGGTTTACTGGCAGCAATACCAGCAGTTGTAGCTTATAATAAATTTAATAGTGACTCCAAAAAATATCTTTCCAAAATAGATAATTTTTCCAAAAGATTTTTATCGATTATATAAACATGGCTTTTAAATTTAATCGCTCAAGAAATGAACCAATGAGTGAAATTAATGTAACTCCATTTGTTGATGTCATGCTAGTTTTATTAATAATTTTCATGGTAACAGCTCCACTTTTAACTGTGGGTGTTCAAGTTGATTTACCAGAGTCTGCTGCAGACTCCCTTCCAGATGATCAAGAACCATTAACAATAACTATTAATTCTAAAGGTGAGGTTTATATTCAAGAACATAAAGTTAATTATCAAAAAATTGTTCCAAAACTTTTAGCTATTGCAAAAAATAGAACAGATACAAGAATTTATGTTCGAGGAGACAAAACCATAAATTATGGTAGAGTTTTAGAAGTAATGGGGACTTTATCTGGTGCAGGCTTTTCAAAAGTTGCATTAATATCTGAGCCATACAAAAATTAAATGAAAAATGACAAAAAGTTTAATTTATTCTCTTATATTTCACTCGATCATGATTTTGCTTACAGTTTTAACTTTACCATTCATGACTAGACAACCAGTAGATTTACCCCCCATAGTTTCTGTCGAGTTGATTCAAATTTCAGACAAAACAAATATCCCTTTTGCTCCTAAAGCTAGAAAAATTATAGAAGAAACAAAAAAAAAAGAAGAAAGGATAGTTTCCGAGCAAGCCCCACCTGCTGCTAAAGCAAAAGAAAAACCTGATAGAATTCCATTGCCTGATGAAAAAAAAGAAAAAAAACAAATAGTTAAAAAAAAACAAAATCCTGAGGAAATAGAACCTCAAATTAGACAGTCTTCTGAATTTGAAAAAAAGGAAATTGTAGATACAAACCAAATTGCAGCTTTGATTGATAAAGCTAAAGAGGAAGAGGCAATAAAAAAAAATAAAATAGACAAATTAACTCAAAGCAGTGTTAAAAACTCCTTTGCGACAGGTCTAACATTATCTGAGGAAGATGCTCTAAAAGCTCAGATATTTGGTTGTTGGAGTGTTCCTCTTGGTTTACCTTACGATAAGAATTTATTAGTTAGAATTAAGCTTAAATTAAAAAAAGATGGAACAATAATGAAATCAGAAATTCTTGATCACCAAAGAATGAATAAACCAGGACAAAAATTCTATAAAGTATTAGCAGAAAGCGCTCTAAGAGCTGTTAGGTTGTGTCAACCCCTTAAAGTTCCTCCCACAGGATATGAAAAATGGAAAGATATACAGTTAAATTTTGATCCAACGGAAATGTTAAAAGGATAATATGAAAAAGTTTTTTTTAGCACTAACTATATATTTCATTTCTATAAATTCTTTATTCGCTCTAATAAAAGTTGATATTACAAGAGGTAATTTAGATCCTTTACCAATAGCTGTTTCACCTTTACATGTTGATATTCAGTCTGTTGAACTTAAAGATATAAAAGTTAAAGAATTAGGTAACAATATTTCATCAATCATTGAAAAAAATTTTAAAAGCACAGGTTTATTTAATCCATTAAAAAAAGAAGCTTTTGTACAAAAACCTGACATAGCTCATTTAAAACCTCGATTTGAAGACTGGAGATTAATTAAAGCTCAAGCTTTGGTTACTGGAAAGTTGTTGGTCAAAGATGGAAAACTAAAAGTAGAATTTAGACTTTGGGATTTAACTGCAGCTAAAGAGATGACTGCTTTAGCTTTCACAACAACACCTTCAAACTGGAGAAGGGTTGCTCATATAATATCAGATAAAATATATGAACGTTTAACAGGAGAACGAGGGTATTTTGATACAAGAATTATTTATGTTTCAGAAAGCGGACCTAAAAGTGAGAGAGTGAAGAAGTTAGCAATTATGGATCAAGATGGTGCGAACACAAAATATCTAACATTAGGAAATGAACTTGTATTAACCCCAAGATTTAATCCAACTAATCAAATGATAACTTATCTTTCTTATTTTAGAAACATGCCTAGAGTTTATTTGCTTGATATAGAAACAGGTAGACAAGAAGTAGTTGGAAATTTTCCGGGCATGACATTTGCTCCTAGATTTTCTCCTGATGGAAAAAAGATCATTATGAGTTTTGCAGAAGATGGTAACTCGGATATTTATACAATGGATTTAGAAACTAGAGTTGTTGAGAGAATTACGAATCATTCATCTATAGATACATCGCCATCTTTTTCACCAGATGGAAAATATATTGCTTTTAACTCTGACAGAAGCGGTCTTCAACAGCTTTATGTAATGAGAAGTGATGGTAGCAATGTAAAAAGAATTACCTTCGGAAAAGGAATTTATGGAACACCAGTTTGGTCTCCTAGGGGAGATCTAATAGCTTTTACAAAAATGAGAAAAGGAAGATTTTATATTGGAGTGATGAGAACTGATGGTTCAGGAGAAAGATTGCTAACAGAAAACTATTATCAAGAGGCTCCATCGTGGTCACCAAATGGAAGGGTTTTAGTATTTTATAGAGAGACTAAAGCGGGCTCTAAAGGAGAAGGGTTTTCCGCTACGCTTTGGTCTATAGATATAACAGGTTACAATGAGAGAAAACTAATGACTAAAACAGATGCTTCGGACCCATCTTGGTCTTCATTACTATCAAAGTGAAGGCGTTTTTTAGGTAATTTAAGGCTTGAATAATGTTTAATAATTTGAAATATTTCAACAATAAACCCAGGGGAAAAAATGACATTTAACAAGAATTTAAAAAATATATTATTAGTAGTTTTTGCGACGTTGATTTTAAGCGCTTGTTCAACAGCTAAAAAATCAGGAGACATAGAAGGTGATGTATATACTGGAAAAGAAACAGTAAAATATTTAGCCTCTGGTGTTCCAGACAGAGTATTTTTTGCTACGAACAAATCTTCTTTAACAACTGCATCAAGAGCAACTCTAAGAAAGCAAGCAACATTCTTAAGAAAAAATAAAAAACTGAATGTGACAATAGAAGGTCATGCTGATGAAAGAGGAACAAGAGAGTACAACTTAGCTTTAGGTGAGAGAAGAGCGAATGCGGCTAAAGACTATTTAATGACTTATGGAATTTCAGGAAAAAGAATTACTACAATTAGCTACGGAAAAGAAAAACCTGTTAATCCTGCGTCAAGTACTTTAGCTTGGTCTCAAAATAGAAGATCAGTTACAGTAAAAGTAAATTAATTTCTTTAAAATTTAAGACCCTTTAATAAATACACTATTAAAGGGTCTTTTTTTTGCCATTTTGTCTATTTAAAGATTCATCATGGAATTAATTAGAAAAAATTTTTTAATTTTTTTTATATTTTTATTAGTCTCATCTTATTCTTTTCAAAAGCTAGAGGCAGAAGAGGAAGAAATATTACTCCAAGCAGTTGTTGATCAAATTCAAGTTTTAACCAAGGATTTAAAAACATTAGAGAAAGCAGTTTATCAAAAATCAGATATTACATCTGCTAACATATCTTCAACTAATTCTAGTGAACTTAATGAAGATATTTTAACCAAACATCTTTTAAAATTGAATGAAATTGAAGATCAATTTAGAGAACTCACAAATAAATTTGAAGAAGTTAGTTTTAAATTAGATAAATTATCCTCAAGAGTTACAAAGATTCAATCTGACAACCAGTTAAGATTTTCTGATCTGGAAAATTCTGGTACAGAAATAAAAAAAGCAAAAAAAAAAGAAAATTTACCAGGCTCTAGTAAACCAGCCGACTTTGGGGCAAACCCAGGATATTCTGTTTCTAATTTACCTGAAAAACAACAGACTAATTCTATTGAAAGTGCTCAAACTGTAATTACAGAGGAACCAGAACAAAGAGAGTCTTTGTTACCAGACAAATCTCCGAAAGATCAATATGAATTCGCAGTAAGTTTTATGAAAATAGGAGACTATGAAACTGCAGAATTTGCATTAAAGGAATTTATAGAAAAAAATAAAGATCATGATTTAGCAGGTAATGCTCAATATTGGTATGGTGAAACATTCAGGATTAGGCAACTTTATTCTGATGCAGCTACAGCATATTTAGATGGATATCAAAATTATCCAAAAAGTAAAAAGGCTCCAGACAATCTTTTAAAACTTGGAATCACCATGGTTCAACTAGGTGAAAAAGATCAAGGTTGTAAAATGATAAATGGAGTTAAAAAAGAATATCCAAAAGCAAGCAAGTCTGTGTTACAAAAAGCTCAGTATGAGCAAAAAAAATTCAAATGTAATTCTTAAAGATTGTTTCAAAGATAACGAAGAATTATCTAATATTTATTCCTCATTCAAAAAACAATTAAACTCTTTTAAAAAAAAAACTTTCTTAATCGCTGTATCTGGGGGTCCAGATAGCCTAGCTTTAACAGCCTTAGCTAAAGCTTATAGTTATAAAAATAAATGTAAGAACTATTATGTTTTAGTAGATCATAATTTAAGGAAAAAGTCTTCAAATGAAGCTAAGTCTGTAAAAAAATTGTTAAAGAAATACCATATACCACTTCACGTTTTAAAAAATAAAAAAAAAATTAAAAATAATATTCAAAGTGAGGCAAGAATAGTTCGCTATAATCTTCTTGAAAATTTTTGTAGGAAAAAAAAGATTAAAACAATATTGACCGCTCACAATCTTGAAGATCAAGTAGAAACATTTTTTATCAGGCTTTCTAGGGGCAGTGGATTGAAAGGATTATCTTCTATGAAGCAAATTAATAAGATTAATGGTAATATTAGTTTAATAAGACCCTTATTAGACTATAAAAAAAATCAACTAATAAAAATTTCAAAAATAATTTTTGGTAAGTATTTTAAAGATCCGACGAATAAAAATAAAAAATATTTAAGGACTAGAATAAGAAATTTAAAAACTCCGCTCGAAAAAAGTGGAATTAATTATGATAAAATCTTCCAGTCTATCAAAAATTTAGCTTCAAGTCGGGATACTTTAGACTATTATTTTAAAAATATTTATAAGGAAATAATTGTGAAAAAAAAAAACAAAATTTTTATTAATTTAAAAAGATTTAATAAAATTAATCAAGAAATGAAAATAATGGTTTTAATGAAAACAATTAAAGATTTTACCAATTCTTACTACTCAACTAGATCAAAAAAAATCATCAATTTAATCAACCAAATTAAAACAAAAAAAAATGCAAAATTTACTCTAGGGGGTTGCATTATTTTGAGGGAAAAAAAACATATAATTTTAGAAAAAGAGATTAAAAATTACAGATTTTCGTAAAAGTGTTATATTTTGTCTTATTTACAACTTAATTCCAATTAATATACTCTTGTTAAATTGAAAATAATGTTTATTTAAATAATATGAACTTTAAAAATTTAGTTATGTGGGCAATTATAGTCTTACTTTCTGTAGGGCTATTTAATATGTTTCAAGACCCTCAAAAGATAAATTCTGAAAAAAACAAACTTCCTTTCTCAACTTTCATGAGTGAGGTAGATGCGGGGAGAGTAGTCGAGGTTCAAATTCAAGGAAATAATATTTCTGGAGTTTTATCAGACGGAAAAACTTTTAATACATATTCTCCAAATTATCCAAATTTAGTTGAGAAACTATCGGAGCAAAACATTAGTATAGTTGCTACTCCACTGGAAGATAAAATGCCCTCACTTTTGGGTATCTTACTCTCTTGGTTCCCAATGCTATTACTAATTGGAGTTTGGATTTTCTTCATGCGTCAAATGCAAGGCGGAAAAGGTGGAGCAATGGGTTTTGGTAGATCGAAAGCAAAATTACTTAATGAAGCTCAAGGAAAAGTTACCTTTAATGATGTAGCAGGAGTTGAAGAGGCAAAAGAAGAAGTTGAAGAAATTGTTGAGTTTTTAAAAGATCCAAAAAAATTTAGCAGACTGGGAGGAAAAATACCTAAAGGAGCGTTATTGATAGGTCCCCCAGGTACTGGAAAAACTTTATTAGCAAAAGCTATAGCTGGAGAAGCAAACGTTCCTTTCTTTTCTATTTCAGGATCAGACTTTGTAGAAATGTTTGTTGGTGTAGGAGCTTCTAGAGTTAGAGACATGTTTGAACAAGGAAAAAAACATTCACCATGTATAATCTTTATAGATGAAATCGACGCTGTAGGGAGAAGCAGAGGAGCTGGCCTTGGAGGGGGTAATGATGAGAGAGAACAAACACTTAACCAACTTCTTGTGGAAATGGATGGTTTCGATACAAATGAAGGTATAATATTAATTGCAGCTACAAACAGACCAGATGTTTTAGATCCTGCTTTATTAAGACCAGGTAGATTTGATAGACAAGTTGTTGTAGCAAATCCTGATATTATCGGAAGAGAAGCGATTTTAAAAGTACACGTAAAGAAAATTAATACTGGGCCAGATGTGAAACTAAGAACAATAGCAAGAGGTACACCTGGATTTTCAGGAGCAGATTTAGCAAATCTAATTAACGAGTCAGCTTTATTAGCTGCTAGAAAAAATAAAAGAGTTGTTACAATGTCTGATGTTGAAGAGGCAAAAGATAAAGTAATGATGGGTGCTGAAAGAAGATCAATGGTGATGTCAGAAGACGAAAAAAAGTTAACTGCCTATCATGAAGGAGGACACGCTATTGTAGCTTTAAATGAGAAGGCATCTGATCCAATTCACAAAGCCACTATAATACCTAGAGGGAGAGCTTTAGGTATGGTTATGAGACTTCCAGAGAGAGATCAGCTTTCAGTAACTAGAGAAAAAATGCACTCGGACATTGCCGTTGCTATGGGAGGAAGGATAGCTGAAGAATTAATTTTTGGACATGACAAAGTAACTTCTGGAGCTTCATCTGATATTGATATGGTAACTAAAATGGCAAAAAATATGGTTACAAAATATGGAATGAGCGAAGAACTAGGCACAATTGCCTATGGAGAAAATGAAGAAGAAGTATTCCTTGGCAGATCTGTAACAAAACAACAAAATATGTCGGAGGAAACAGCTAAAAAAGTGGATGCTGAAGTTAAGAAAATTGTAGACAAAGGGTATGCAAGAGCAAAAAAAGTTCTTACTGAAAAAATTGACGATCTTCACAAACTCGCAAAAGCTCTCTTAATATACGAAACTTTATCGGGTGATGAGATAAGAGATTTAATCTTAAAAGATATAAAGCCAACAAGATCTTTTAAAGAGGATGACCAGGATGATGGCAAATCATCATCAGCTCTTGATTCACTAGGTTTAAAGCCAAAGCCAGCAATCTAAATAATCATGACAAAATATTACACTAGAGCGTGTAATTTTTATTATGGTATTAATGCAAAACTACTAATCAAAAAAAAATTAGCATTGCCACTTTGCGGAGATAAAAATATTGCTTTTGATAAAGTTGAAATTATTACAAGAAAAAAAAATAAGGTTCTATCAAAAATTATTGAATTAAAAAAGATCGATAATTTAAATAATTCCTGTAGAAAAAAAGTTAAACAAGATCTGAAAAAGATAGTTTTGAAAAGAAAAAATTTTTTAAACAATATAAACTTTTTAAAACCATCAATTATGGGAATTTTAAATTTAACGCCAGATAGTTTTTCCGATGGAGGCAAATTTAATAATCAGAAAAAAGCAACAAAACATATCCATGAAATGATAAAATCTGGGGCAAATATTATTGATGTTGGAGGTGAGTCTACTAGACCTGGTTCAAAAACAGTTTTAACAAATATGGAATGGAAAAGGATCGAAAAAATTGTAAAAACTTTTAAAAAAAAACATAAGAAAACATGTTTATCTATAGACACAAGAAAATCAGAAGTAATGATTAACGCAATTAAATACCGAGCAGATTTAATAAATGATGTTTCAGGTTTTAATTATGACAGTCTATCTTTATCAAAATTAAACAATTACAACATAGCAAAAGTGCTTCATCATATGCAAGGCACACCAAATACTATGCAAAAGAATCCAAAGTACAAAAATGTTTTATTAGATATTTATGATTTTTTTGAAAAAGGTATTAAAAAAATTGATGATAAAAAAATTATTATAGATCCAGGTATTGGATTTGGTAAAAATTTGAAACATAATTTGACTTTAATTTCTAAGATATCTTTGTTTCATAGTCTTGGGTTTCCTATTTTGATTGGAACTTCTAGAAAAAGATTTATAAGTCAAATATCAGGAGTTAATGATAGCAAGGAAAGAATTGGAGGAACTGTTGCTTCTGTTTTATTTTTATTATCTCAAGGTATTCAGATTTTTAGAGTACACAACGTTAATGAAATCAAACAAGGAATTTTAGTATTTAAAAAAATCCTATCAAATTTTAAAAATTAATGAAAAATAAATATTTTGGAACTGACGGAATTAGAGGGACTGTTAATCAAGGCAATATTACTGGTGAAAAATTTTTTAAATTTGGTTTAGCTTCGGGAACATATTTTAAGAATCAAAAAAAATCTAGGCAAGTTGCAATTATAGCCAAAGATACAAGATTATCAGGATATACTTTAGAACCAGCTTTGGTATCAGGTTTAGTATCTGGAGGTATGCATGTTTTTACATTAGGACCTTTGCCAACTAACGGACTTGCAATGTTAACAAAATCTATGAAAGCAAATATGGGAATTATGATTACAGCATCTCATAACCCTTATCACGATAATGGTCTAAAATTATTTGGACCTGACGGTATGAAATTATCAGATCAAATAGAAAAAAAGATTGAAAAATTAATTGATGCAAAAAATACAACTCAACTAACAAATCCTAAATTATTAGGTAGAGTAAAAAGATTAGAAAATGGAAATGATAAATATATTGAAATTTTAAGAAAAAATTTTCCTAAAAATTTTCATTTGAGAGGTACAAAAATAGTTTTGGATTGCGCTAATGGAGCTGGATATAAGGCTGCCCCTAAATTACTAAAGGAATTAGGAGCAAAAGTTATATCTATTGGTATAAAACCTAACGGTTTTAATATTAATGACAAATGTGGATCCATGTATCCGTCAAGAATCAGATCAGCCGTAAGAAGATTTAAAGCACATGTTGGAATATCATTTGATGGAGATGCAGACAGGATTATCATGTGCGATGAAAAGGGTAAGATTATAGATGGAGATCAAATTATAGCTATGCTTGCTCGAAGATGGAAATCAAAGAAGATTTTAAAAGGAGGAGTAATTGGAACATTAATGTCAAACTATGGATTAGAAACTTTTTTAAAAAATGAAAAAATAAAATTTTTTAGATCAAAAGTTGGAGATAGATATGTAAAAGAAAAAATGAAGAAATCTAATTTTAATCTAGGTGGAGAACAGTCTGGACATATAATTCTGGGAAAATTTGCAACTACTGGTGACGGATTGATGGTAGCTTTAGAAGTTTTATTTTCTCTAAGAAAAAAAAAACAGGCAAGCGAATTATTAAATGTTTTTAAACCTCTTCCTCAAATCTTGGAGAATATTATTGTTAAAGACAAGAATGTAATTAGTAAGGCTAAATGTAAAAATGCAATTAAAAAAGCAAATAAACTGATGGGAAAAAAAGGAAGGGTCTTAGTTAGAAAATCTGGAACTGAGCCAAAAATTAGAATTATGGCGGAGTCATATAATAAAAGTTTAATTTTAAAATGTATAAAGATAATTAAACGATCAATAAAAAATTGAAAACTAAATCTAAAATTTTAATAATAGCAGGATCAGACTCTTCAGGAGGAGCAGGAATTCAAGCTGATATTAAAACAGTTACTGCCCTTGGCGGTTATGCAATGACAGCTGTTACCGCAGTTACAGCTCAAAACACAAATGGAGTAAGTGCTGTTTTTCCCATAAAACCTAAAGAGATAGGAAAACAAATTTTATTTACGTGTAAAGATATAAAACCAAATGGAATAAAAATTGGTATGCTTCATTCATCACAAGTAATTAAATCTGTTGCAAACGCCTTGAAACAAGTCAAAGTTTCTAAGATTGTTTTAGACCCTGTTATGGTTGCTAAAGGCGGTGCTAGATTAATTAATAAATCAGCAATTAAGACCTTAAAAGATAGATTAATCAAAAAAGCTTATTTGATAACACCTAATATTCCTGAAGCTGAGGTTTTAACAAAAACAAAAATTAAAACTCTTGAAGATATGATTTATGCTGCCAATATTTTGCTTAAGTTAGGCGTTAAGAATGTTTTATTAAAAGGTGGTCACAGAAAATCAAAATATATGCAAGATATTTTACTAAATAGAAAAGAGATTAAGATTTTTAAAAACAAAAAAATTAAAACTAAAAATACTCATGGAACAGGTTGTACTTTATCTAGTGCAATTGCAACATTTTTATCATGTGGAAAACCTTTAAAGAAATCTTGTGAGTTAGGAATTAAATATGTTAACCAAGCAATAGGATCTAATCCTAATTATGGCAAAGGACATGGTCCAATAAACCATCTAAACTCAATAATAATAAATAAGAAATTTAGATAATGAAAAATGTAGTTGTTGTAGGTTCCCAGTGGGGAGATGAAGGAAAAGGAAAAATAGTAGACTGGTTATCTAGTGAAGCAGACGTAGTTGTTCGTTTTCAAGGCGGCCATAATGCAGGACATACTTTAGTAATTGATAAAAAAGTATTTAAATTAAGATTGTTACCATCAGGCATAGTTAGAGAGGGAAAAATCTCAATTTTAGGTAATGGTGTAGTTATAGATCCATGGGCTTTATTAGAGGAGATAAAAGAAATTAAAAAACAAGGGATAAATGTTACACCTGATAATTTTATGATATCTGAGTCAGCTTCATTAATACTTCCTTTTCACCAAGAGATGGATGAAATAAGAGAAGATGCTGCTGGAAAAAGTAAAATTGGAACAACAAGAAGAGGAATTGGTCCTTGTTACGAGGATAAAGTAGGAAGACGTTCTATTCGAGTAATGGACTTAAGATCCAAAGAAAATCTTGATAATAGGTTAACAAATGTATTGCTACACCATAATGCGATAAGAAAAGGATTAAAAAAGAAGATTTATAAAAAAGATGATCTTAAAAAAAAATTACTAAAAATTGCTCCAGAAATTCTAAAGTTTGCCCAACCTGTGTGGTTAAGATTAGCTGAATTTACGAAAAGTAGAAAAAAAATTTTATTTGAAGGAGCTCAAGGAATACTTTTGGATGTAGACCATGGAACATATCCTTATGTTACTTCTTCAAATACTGTACCAGCTATGGCTGCAACAGGGTCTGGATCTGGACCAAATATAATAAATTATGTTTTAGGAATCACAAAAGCTTACACTACAAGAGTTGGAAGTGGACCATTTCCAACAGAACTTAAAAATAAAATTGGAGAGAGTTTAGGAAAAAGAGGAAAAGAATTTGGAACTGTAACAGCTAGAAAGAGAAGATGTGGTTGGTTCGATGGTGTATTGGTTCGTCAAACTATTAAGATTGCAGGTATTAATGCAATTGCCTTAACTAAATTAGACGTTCTTGATGAGTTAGATGAGATTAAAATTTGTGTAAAGTATAAATTAAATGGCAAGACCATAGATTATTTACCTGCAGCTTCAGAAGATCAATTTAATATAAAACCTGTCTATGAAACTTTTCCTGGATGGAAAAGTTCAACTCAAGGTGTAAGAAATATAAAAGATTTACCTGAAAAGGCAAAAAATTACATTTATGCTTTGGAAGATTTTATTGGAGCAAAGATTTCAAGTATTTCTACAAGTCCAGAAAGAGAAGATACAATTTTAATTGAAGATCCTTTTAAAGTTTAATTTGCTGGAAGTAAATTTTTGGACTTACTAGCGTTAATCATTGATTTTTGTAATTTTTCAAATGCTTTTGTTTCAATTTGTCTTATTCTTTCTCTGCTAATTTTATATTTTTTGCTTAATTCTTCTAGAGTTTTTGGATTTTCAGAGAGTCTTCGAGCATTAATAATTTCTTTTTCTCTGTCATTTAAAATTTTCATTGCATCATTTAATAATGCTTTTTTGTCATCATACTCCTGCTTTTGTGAAATAATCAACTCTTGATCTAAACTTTTATCTACTAACCAATCTTGCCACTCATCTGTTTCTCCTTTTTTAATAGGATCATTTAGAGATTTTTCTTGCCCCATCATTCTTCTGTTCATGTTCACAACTTCCTCAGAGTCCACATCTAATCTTTTTGATATTTCATCAACTTGGTCATCTTTTAAATCACCTTCTTGACCTGGAGCTATTTGATTTTTAAGTTTTTTTAAATTAAAGAAAAGTTTTTTTTGGGCAGTAGTTGTCCCCATTTTAACGAGACTCCATGATCTTAGAACATATTCTTGTATTGAAGCCTTAATCCACCACATTGCATAAGTTGCTAGTCTGAAACCTTTGTCAGGATCAAATTTTTTTACTGCTTGCATCAAACCTATGTTTCCTTCTGATATTAATTCATTCACTGGCAATCCATAACCTCGATAACCCATAGCAATTTTTGCAACCAATCTTAAATGACTAGTAACTAATTTATGTGCAGATTGTAAGTTGCCATTTTCTTTCCAATTCTTAGCTAACATATATTCTTCCTCAGCATCCAACATTGGAAATTTCTTAATTTGAGCTAAGTACAAAGAAAGTCCTCCTACTGAAGGAGTAGGTAAATTACTTATTTTATTTTTATTACTCATTTTTTTTGATTTATATATTAAATTTAATTTTTCAACTACTAAGATTTTTCAATAAATCCAGTAACTTTTTGAAATCATTAGGTAAATCAGACTCAAAATTAACCCATTTATTTTTTGATGGATGAACAAAACCCAAACTTTTTGCATGAAGTGCTTGACCATTAAGAATGGAGAGTTGTTTAAGAAAATCCTCATTTATTTTTTTAAATTTTATATTCTTTTTTCCATATTGATTGTCACCTAATAAGGATGAACCTTTATATTTCATATGTACTCTTATCTGGTGTGTTCTTCCAGTTTGTAATTCACATTCAATTAAACTAATTTTTGGAATATTCTTTACATTAAACACTTTGATTGTTTGATAATTTGTTATTGCTTTCTTTCCGTTAAAATCACTCACCATCATTAGTTGTCTATTTTTTTTATTCCTAGAAATTAATGTCTCTATACGACCTTTTAGTGGTCTTACAACTCCCCAAACTAGACACAAATATTTTCTTGAAATAGAATGTTCGCTAAATTGTTTTCCTAGTTTTGAGTGAGCCAAATTATTTTTTGCGACAACTAATAAACCACTAGTTTCTTTATCTATTCTATGAACTATTCCAGGTCTTAATTCTCCGTTAATATTAGATAAGTTATTTTTAAATTTATGTACTAATGCATTTGCCAAAGTATTTTCATAATTGCCCGCTCCAGGATGCACAACCATTCCTTTTGGCTTATTTATAATTAGGATATCT
>CACGGD010000006.1 GCA_902572605.1 uncultured Pelagibacteraceae bacterium
CTAAAGCACCTGAAGATGCAGCTAAAGTAGTTCTTCCAGCTGTTCCAATCGAGGCGAGAAGAGCGTATTGAGTAGCTGTGTATGTTCTATCAACGAGCATTGAAATGAAAGCAACAAACGCCACTGTTGCAAAGGCAGCTGCCATATCATCAAATATAACTGCGATTGCGAATAGCAACTCCGACTTACCCGACCAAGCCAATAATGAAAATAGCAGATTTGTCGAGGCCATTAATACTCCAGATACAAACATTGCTTTAATTACCCCAGAACGAATTGCAAATAATCCACCTAGCAAAGTGAAAATGACAGTTGTAACCCAACCAAGTCCTTTAGAATAAAGAGCAATATCTGACTTTGTAAAGCCAATTTCTTTATAAAAGATCACAGACATTCTGCCCAAGAAAGCTTCACCAATTTTAAAAAGAAAGACAAAACCCAAAATTGCTATTGCAATATTAAAACCATTTTTTTTAAAAAAACTTATCACTGGACCAACTACTGTTCCAGTTAACCATACAATAACTTTTGCTAATATATTTGAATAACCTAGCTTATCTTCAATCATCATATCTGTTTGTCTTTGATTTTCTGCTCTATCGTTTTGTTGTGGTTCATTCACAAATAAAAGACCTATATTACAACTAATAACGATTATCCCTAAAATTAAAAAAGTTATTTGCCAGTAATTCTCAAAACCTGCTTGTTGAAAAAATTCCGCTGCATTGAGAGCTACAGCGCCACCTAATTTATAGCCTGTCCACCAACCAACAACTGCCATCGCAGCACCAGCTTGCATAGACTTTCCTTCATGTTCACCAATTTGTTCTATTCTTAAAGCATCAACAGTGATATCTTGAGTAGCTGATGCGATAGCGATTATTAATCCAATACTGATTACTAACGATAGATTTGCAGTAGGATTTATTAAGCTCCAGCAAACTAAACTAATTAAAATTATAGTTTGCATAGTTATTATCCAGCCCCGTCTATGGCCTACTTTGAGTGTTAACCAAGGAATTCTAACTCTATCGATTATAGGAGCCCATAAATAATTAAAAGCATATACAGCGAAAATTAAACCTGCCCAACCTATAGTACTTCTACTTAAACCATCTTCTTTTAACCAAAGACTTAAACTACTTCCAATTATAACCCATGGGAATCCACTTATTGCTCCAAGCAACAATATCTTTATCATCCTTCGATCAAAATAAACTTTGAAAGTTTCTCCAAGCGATTGTTTTTTGTAAATCTCCATAAATTAATTTCTCCAAAAAGATGGAAAGAATAATACTAAAACTGCAAACAATTCTAATCTCCCTAGAAGCATTCCTATAGAAAGTATCCATTTAGATATATCAGGTATGGCCTTATAGTTTCCATTCGGTCCAATCATTTCTCCTAGACCAGGACCTACATTGGATATTGCGCTAGCTGCACCCGAAATAGCTGTTAGGAAATCAAGTCCTGAAATAGATAAAAGCATAGCTATAATAAAAAAAATGAATAGAAATGAAAAAATAAATATAATTACCGAATTAATAAAATTGTCTGATATTTTTTGATTATTATATTTAGATATTATTATACTATTAGGATATATTAATTTTTTAATTTGATTTTTTAAAAAAATAAATAACATTTGCAGTCTAAAAATTTTAATTCCACACGCTGTAGACCCAGCACATCCACCTACAAACATTAAGAATAAGAAAAATATTAATGAAAACTTTCCCCAAAGGCCAAAGTCATCCGTGACATATCCAGTTCCAGATAAAATTGAAATAACATTGAAAGAAGATATTCTAATTTTATCTAAAATAGTACTTTCGTAGCCAATAAATAATAAATATACAAACATGATAAGTATTGAAATTAAAATCAGGTTAATTAAACCTTTAATTTGTACATCTTGAAAAAAAACTTTTTTATTACCTTGAGCAAATTTTAGATAAGAAATGAAAGGTATACTTCCTAATACTATGAATATACTTGCAATAATCTCTATATTTGGATTTTTAAAAAAACCAATAGAATCGTTATGAGTTGAAAATCCTCCTGTAGCTATTGTAGTCATGGCATGAGATATACTATCAAATATTGACATCCCAAATATCCAGTAAAAAAGTCCACATAAAAAAGTTAGAACTAAATAGGTTGAGATTATAATAGCTGCAACCTCAATCGTTCTAGGTAAAATTTTTTCAGTGCTATCAGGTCCTTCCATTTTAAATAATTGCATTCCACCTACTTTTAAAAGAGGTAAAATTGTAATTGCCATTACAACTATACCTATTCCGCCTAACCATTGCATTATAGCCCTCCATAACAAAATACTTTTTGGACTTTCATCTAAATTGGTTATGATGGTCGCTCCAGTGGTAGTAATCCCTGACATGCTCTCAAAAAAAGCTTCACTAAAAGAAAATTCTTTTGGAGATAAAAGAAATGGCAAACTACCGAAGATAGCAACCATTAACCATGCTAAAGTAGAAAACAAAAAAGTTTGCCTCAGGTTTAATCTAAATTCTCTTTCTAAATTGGCCAAAACAAACAATACACCTATGAAAATCGTCACAAACGAAGAAGAAACAAAACTATGACTGTTCTCATTATATAATATTTGAATTGAGTAGGGAATTAACATTGAAAAACCGAGCACAACGAGTAGTACTCCAATCATGAAAAAAACAGTTTTGTTTGTAGCCATAGTGTTTGAGATTATTTAAATAGATATAAAATTCAACTTAATATCTTATAATTATATCTGTATTTTATACATAAAATTTAATAAACCTTACTTATGCTTGATAACAACTTAATTCAATCAACTTCCTCCTGGCCTTTTGTAGAAATTAGAAAACTTTTAAAAGATAGAAAAGAAATTATTAAAAAAAACAAAAGAATTACCTTTCAAACAGGTTATGGTCCAAGCGGATTACCTCATATAGGCACTTTTGGAGAAGTTGCCAGAACTACTATGATGATTAATGCTCTAAACCATATTCAAAAAATTGATCATGAGTTGATTACTTTTTCAGATGATATGGATGGTTTAAGAAAAGTTCCAGACAATATTCCTAATGATAAAATACTTAAAGAAAGTTTAGGAAAACCCTTAACTAGTATTCCAGATCCCTTTAAAAAATTTAAAAGTTATGGAGAACATAACAATGAGATGCTTAAAGAATTTTTGAATAAATTTAATTTTAAGTTTATTTTTAAAAGTTCGACGGAAAGCTATAAAAAAGGAATTTTTAACAATTCTTTAATGAGAGTTTTAGAAAAATACGAAGATATTATGAATATAATTTTACCTACATTAGGTCATGAAAGAAAAAAAACTTACTGTCCATTTTTACCTATTTGTCAAAAAACCGGAAAGGTTTTAGAAATTCCATTATTAGAAATGGACAAGAAAACAGGAAAGGTAATTTTTAATAATAATGGCCAAAAACTCAATACAAATATTTTAGATGGAAACTGCAAATTACAATGGAAAGTAGACTGGGCAATGCGTTGGTTTACATTTGACGTTGACTTTGAAATGTACGGTAAAGACTTAACTGAAAGCGCTATACTATCTAATAAAATTTGTAGATCTCTTGGTAAAACTCCACCAAATGGTTTTGCTTATGAGTTATTTTTAGATGAAAAAGGTGAAAAAATTTCTAAGTCTAAAGGAAATGGTATTTCTATCGAACAATGGTTAAGATACGCATCTCCTGAAAGTTTATCATTGTATATGTATCCTAATCCTAAAAGAGCAAAAAAACTCTATTCCGAGGTTGTACCTAAAACTGTTGATGAATATTTATCTAATATAGAAAAATTTCCTAGCCAAAAGGAGAAGGATCAAATTTTAAATCCAGTTTGGCACGTGCATAACGGGACCCCTCCAAAAGAAAAAATAGTAATGCCGTTTTCAATGTTATTAAATTTGGCTGGATCAAGTAATGCTGAAAATAAAGAAATTCTCTGGAAATTTATAAATAGGTTTCATAAAGAAATAAAACCTAAGAATCATCCAATTCTTGATGGACTTACTGAGTATGCGATTAATTATTTTAAAGATAAAGTTGAACCAAATAAAAAATTTAAAAAACCCAATTCTGAAGAAAAAAAAGCTTTAGAAAATTTAGTAATAAAATTAAAACAAATCGATCAATCTTTAAAACCTGAAGAAATCCAAACTTTTGTCTATTCAGTTGGAAAAGAAAATGGATATGAAAAAAATCTTCGAGATTGGTTCAAGCTTATTTACGAAGTAGTTTTTGGCGATGAAAATGGACCAAGAATGGGTTTTTTTATAAGTTTTTTTGGACTTAGTGAAACAATTCAACTAATAAATGATAGAATAAAAAATAATTAATGTTCTCAATTTTAAGACCTTATATATTTTCTTTAGACCCTGAGGTAGCACATGATTTAGCAATTAAATCTCTAAAAGTAAATATTTTACCACAAAGTTTCTTTAAAGTTGAAGGAGAAGAACTTCTTGAAACTAATTTATTCAATATGAAACTTCCTAATCCAATTGGTTTGGCTGCCGGTTTTGATAAAAGTGCAGAGGTTTATAATTCTCTTTTTAAGTTTGGTTTTGGATTTATAGAAGTGGGAACTGTGACACCTAAACAACAATTAGGAAATCCTAAACCTAGAATTTTTAGGCTAGAAAAGGATCAAGCTTTGATCAACCGTCTTGGATTTAACAATCATGGATCTGAGGTTATATCTAAAAGAATCTCAAATAATCGACCAAATGGTATTTTAGGAATAAACATCGGACCGAATAAAGAAACAAAAAATAAGGAAGAGGATTACTACGCGTGTCTAGATAAATTAGGAATTTATGCAAATTATATAACAATTAATATTTCTTCACCTAACACAGAAGGATTGAGAGATTTCCACGATAAGAATGAAATGGAAAAATTATTATCTGGATTATATAAAATCAAAAAAGATAAAAGATTAGAACAATCAATCGCTATAAAACTTTCACCAGATATTAACAGTGAAGATATTAGCGGTACAATAGAGCTGATTAAAAAATACAATATCAAAGGAATTATCATTTCTAATACCACTGATAGCAACCGAAAGAATTTATCAGATGTTAAAAAAAATGAAAAAGGTGGATTATCTGGACAGCCTTTGAAAGACATTTCAACTAATTTAATAAAAAAATTTTATAAAGAAACTAAAGGAAAAATTAATATTATTGGCGTAGGGGGCGTAGACTCAGGAGAAAGTGCATTTGAAAAAATTACCGCTGGGGCTGATGTGGTACAATTATACACTGGTATGGTATATAAAGGTCCAGGAATTGTAAAAGATATAAAAAAAGAGTTAATCTCGATTTTAAAAAAAGAAAATTTTAAAAATATAAGGCAAGCAGTTGGAATTAATGCTTGACCCATAAACCTACAACAATTATACAGCGTTAGGAAAATTTATGTCTAAAAGATGCGAACTAACAGGAAAATCACCTCTAAAGGGTCATAACGTAAGTCATGCTAAGAACAAGACTAAAAGAAGATTTATACCTAACCTTAAAAAGGTAGTTTTTAAAAGTGATATTCTTAAAAAAAATATAAGACTTAATGTGACTAATGCAGCTTTAAGAACAGTAGATTTTAAAGGTGGTTTAGACAAATATCTTTTGTCAGCAAAAAATTCAAAATTATCTAACAAAGTAAAAAAGATTAAAGCATTTATCTCTTCTAAAGCATAAATGAGTCTTTTCTATAAATTAGGCGCTTCAATGGGTTTTGTAGTTCTGATCTCAAACTACTTAGTCCAGTTCCCAATAAACCATTTTGGTTTAAGTGAAGTATTAACTTATGGAGCATTTACTTACCCGATTACATTTTTGATTACAGATTTAGCAAATCGAGCATATGGAAAAACTGTGGCTAGAAAGATAGTTTACATTGGTTTTTTTATAGGTGTTTGCTTAACTTTATTGATTTCAACAAATTTTTCAGACTTCATTTCAGTGAGAATAGCAATCGGATCAGGTCTTGCTTTTTTTGTTGCTCAAAATTTAGATGTGAGAATTTTTGATAAGCTACGTAAAAAAACTTGGTATGTTGCTCCGCTTATATCTTCTATTTTTGGTTCTATAGTTGATACGTTTTTATTTTTTTCAATTTCTTTTTATGGAACAGATATTCCTTGGGTAACTTTAGCTTTTGGAGATTTATCCGTTAAGTTATTTATTGCTCTATCAATGTTAATACCTTTTAGACTATTGTTGTCTAGTATAAAAGATTTTTCAGAAATTAGACGTTAGTAAAAAAACTAGTGTAAAGTTTTTTTGTTTTTTTCAACAAAAAGATCTGTAAGTTGATTAATCATTACATCACCTAAATCTTGCACATCTGTAATCTTAATCGCTTGGTTATAGTACCGAGTTACATCGTGACCGATACCTATTGCTAATAATTCTATATTTTTTTTATTTTCAATCCATTTAACAGTATTTTTTAAATTAGTTTCTAAATAATCGCTTGAATTAGTTGATAATGTCGAGTCATCTACTGGTGCACCATCTGAAATTACCATCAAAATTTTTCTTTCTTCTTTTCTTTTAGACATTTTATTGTAAGCCCATTTTAAAGCTTCTCCATCTATGTTTTCTTTTAATAAACCTTCCTTTAACATTAAGCCCATATTAATTTTTTCTTGTCTCCAAGGCATATCTGCTGATTTATAAATTATATGTCTAAGATCGTTTAATCTTCCAGGTAAATTAGGTTTATCATTTTTCATCCATTTTTCCCTAGAGGATCCTCCTTTCCAATGTTTAGTTGTAAAACCTAAAATTTCTACTTTAACTGAACAACGTTCTAAAGTTCTTGCAAGTATGTCAGCACAAATGGCTGCTACTGAAATTGGCTTTCCTCTCATAGATCCAGAGTTATCAATTAAAATTGTAACCAAAGTATCTTTAAATTCAATATCTCTTTCTTTTTTAAACGAAAGAGAATTAAAAGGATCAATTATTATTCTTGGTAATTTTGAGTTGTCTAATAAACCTTCTTCTAAGTCAAAATTCCAAGATCTATTTTGTTTTGCCAAAAGTTTTCTTTGAAGTTTATTTGCCAGTTTAGAAACGAAATTTTTAAGCTGTAATAACTGTTGGTCCAAATTTTTTCTCAATCTATTGAGCTCATCTTCACTTTCTAAGTCTTTTGCTTTGATTATTTCATCAAATTCTTCTGTATAAATTTTATAATTTAAATCTCGTAAACTATTTTTAATATTTTTTCTATGGTCCGATTGAGATTGATCTTCTATTTCGATTTCTTTTGTATCTTGATCAGACTCCTTTGCTTGACTCTCTAAATCTGGAACACCAGAATCTATTGACATTTCTTGTTGTTCTTTTTTTTCTTCTTTTGTTTTTTGTTCCTGTTTTTTTTCATCTTTCTGGTTTTGTTCTTTAATTTCCTCGTTTTTTTCCTCATTTTCAAAATTTTCATCTAGACTTAAATTTGAAATTAGATCTGAGATAATGGAATTATATTGGTCTTGATCATGGGTTAAATTACCTAGTTGTTTAATTTTTCCTTTAAATTTTTCATTTAAATTTTTTTGATATGACTTAAGTTTTTTTTCTAATTCTTTGCTGTTTTTTGAGTCGAAAAGTTTTACCCTTAAATAATTCTCAAAGGACTCTATTATTTTATCCTCACTATTTTTAAGATCTAAAGAATTAGTCCTTTCTTGGTAATATTTTTCTATATTATTTTTTATTCCTTTGAATTGATCAGAGCCTAGTTTTTCACATCTAATCTTCTCAGCAATTTTATATAATTTCTTTGATAAGTTTCCATCAGGTTCATATAATTTAAAAATTAAATTATCACTAAATCTTACTTTAAGAGACTTAGAGTCTGCTATCGCTCTTATTTGACTATAATTGATTTTGTTATTTATTTGCTTAATTTCTGGCAATTGAATTATATTATTTTTTGACTCTAAATTTTTGTTACCGAATGAAATTTCTACATTTTCAGAATTTGATAAAGATTTTACTGTAGAACTAATAGCAGTTTTAAAATTTTCTAATATTTCTAACTTTTTGTCCACTTTTTATAAACTAACATTTATTGAAGACTCCGGAAGGTCTTCTCCAAAACACCTTTGGTAATACTCGGATATAATTTTTTTCTCTAATTCATCACATTTATTGAGAAAAGTAACTCTGAAAGCATATCCTCGATCTTTAAAAATAGATGTGTTCTCTGCCCAATGCAACACAGTCCTTGGGCTCATGACGGTAGAGATGTCTCCATTGATAAATCCTTTTCTTGTAAGATCAGCAACTTTGATCATATTAGATAATATTTCTTTGCCTTCTTTATTATTAAATTTTTTATTTTTAGCCAAAATGATTTCTAACTCTTTTTCAAAAGGTAGATAATTAAGAGTAGAAACTATATTCCACCTATCCATCTGTCCTTGGTTTATTTGTTGTGTTCCGTGATACAACCCTGAAGTGTCTCCAAGTCCAACGGTATTTGTTGTTGCAAATATTCTAAAAAAATCATGTTGTTCTAAAACTTTATTTTTATCTAATAAAGTAAATCTACCATCGCTTTCTAATACTCTTTGGATAACAAACATCACATCTGGTCTTCCTGCATCATACTCATCAAAAACTAATGCGACTGGGTTTTGAATTGACCAAGGTAAGATTCCTTCTTTAAACTCTGTGATTTGTTTACTATCTTTTAAAACAATCGCATCTTTTCCAATTAAATCAATTCTACTTATGTGACTATCTAAATTGATTCTAACACAAGGCCAGTTTAATCTAGCAGCTACTTGTTCTATGTGAGTAGACTTACCTGTTCCATGATAACCTTGAATAAGGACTCTTTTATTAAAAGAAAAACCTGCAAGAATTGCAAGAGTAGTATCTTTATCAAATTTATAATCTGAGTCTATTTTAGGTACATATTCATTTTTTTTAGAAAAAGCATCAACCTGCATTTCGCTATCAAAACCAAAAGTCTGTTTTACAGAAATTTTCATATCTGGTTTTGTAATAAATTGTTCTGTACTCATTTTTTTCCTAATGTTTTCTTTAACTGGCTATAAGCTAATGTGATTTTTTTAAGCTTATCTTCAAATTTTTTATTTCCTTGGTTTTTATCAGGATGATATTTTTTCACAAGGCTTTTAAATTTTGAGTGGATTTCCTCCCATTTTGTCTTATCATTTAGCTCCATAACCTCTAGAGCATCCCTATCAGTTTGTGAAATTTTCGTTTTTTTGAACTCTTTAAAATTTGAGCTTTTGAATATATTAAGCTTATCATCCAGAGCATTGTTCCACAGAATATTGAAGAAATTTTCAGAAGAGCCAAAATTTTTAGTAGATTTATGCCAAGTTAAATCTGATTTTATAAAGAATTCTATTTCTTGATCATTCATATTCTCAAAATAGTTCCAATTTTTATTAAAGATTTTTATATGTTTTAAACAAAGTAATCTGTATTTTCTGCTATTATCTCTCTCAACTGGAGCTTTATACGCACCTATTTCTTTACAATCTTTCCAATCACAGATTATTTTCATATTAATTTTACTTCTATATAGTAAATTTATAAAAATGGAAAATTATTTTAAAGATATTGAGAATAGATTAAAAGAAAAAATAAATTTTGAAAAACTAGAAATTATTGATAATTCAAAAAAACATAAAGGTCACAAATTTTTTTCAGAAGAAAAATATCATTTACACTTAAAAATAAAATCCCTATATCTTAAATCTATATCAAGGTTAAGCGCTCAAAAATTAATTATGAATATTTTGAAAAAAGATCTTAAAAATAAAATCCATGCTTTAGAGATTAGTATTGAGTAAAGTATTTAACAAGTTTATTTAACTCATTAATAGAAATTTTATTTTTATTAGGCATAGTTGTTTTGCCAATTCTATTTAATAATATAAAATTTATCTTTTCATCATTGTTTTTCTTATCATTTTTAAGATAAGGAATTAATTTTTTTATTTCTTTAGTTTTTTTGTATTTATTAAATGAGTAATTTAAATTATTAGATTCGTAAATATCCAAGAGTTCATTTAGAGTTTTTTTATTACAAACTTTTTTTATAATTGAAAGTTTTGTTGCTAAAATCATTCCTGCAAGTACAGCTTCACCATGAGTAATACTTTTTGAATAATTATTTTTTACCTCTATAGCATGGGCAAAGGTATGTCCAAAATTAAGAATCATTCTTAAATTTTTTTCATTTACATCTTTGTTGACAAAAAATAATTTAATATTACAACTTTTTTTAATAGCATAAATCAACTTTTTCGAATGATGAGAAAAAATATATTTTGTATTTGATTTAAGCCAGTGAAAAAATTTTTTATCATTTATGATGGCATGTTTTAATATTTCTGCATAACCACATATCATTTCTTTTTTTGGTAAACTTTTTAAAAAAGATGTATCACTAATAACTAATTTGGGCTGAGAAAAAGCTCCTATTAAGTTTTTACCGTACTTAGAATTAATTCCTGTCTTTCCTCCGATAGCCGCATCAACTTGAGATAATAATGTGGTTGGAACACTAATAAAATTTATACCTCTTTTTAAAATACTTGCGACAAAACCAGCAAAATCTATTGTAATCCCCCCACCAATACCTACGATTAAATCTGATCTATTTAAATTTTTTAAAAGTAATTTATTTAATAAATGAGTTACTGAATTAATTGATTTTGTTTTTTCATTTGCATTAAAATTATAAACATATACTTCGTATCTTTTTAAATTCTTTAAAATTTTTTTTTTATATTTTGAAGGAACGCCTTTATCAAGAATTAAAGCAATTTTTTTTGTTTTTGGACTCAGGGATTTAATTTTTAATGACAATAAATTTAAAATATTATTTCCAATTAATATAGAGTAGTCTTTATTTGAATCTTTGAATTTAATTTTCTGAACTTTCATATAATTTAATAATTTTATTTACAATTTGGTCAGTATTCATTAATTTACACCTAATTTTAAAATCTGACATATTATAGATTTTCTTCCTTTCAGAGTAAATTTTATAAGCAGATTCTTCTAAGCTATCTTGATTGAGCAGAGGTCTCTTTTTAACATTTTTTAATCTAATTAATAGAGATTTTATGTCAAGATCTAACCAGAAGCTTATTGATAAATTTTTTGCTTCTTTACGAATTGATGAGTCCATAAATGCTCCTCCACCAAGTGCTATAACTGAATTGCTCTTTTTAAGTTCTTCAAGAGTAATCTTTTTTTCAATCTTTCTAAAATAATCTTCACTTTTATCTTCAAAAATTTGTTTTATTGTTTTTTTTTCTTTTTTTTCAATCAATCCATCTATATCGATAAATTTAAGTTTTAGCTTTTTTGCAAGCTTTTTACCTACAGTTGATTTACCAACACCCATCATTCCAGTTAATAGAAGGTTTTTTTTCAATTTTGTTACCAATTTTAAATTTGATTTATCATAAATATGTCTTATTTTTTGAGTTTAAATATATTTTTTTACTATGCAACTGAAATACAACCGACAGCCTAGCATTGGAAGTTCAATAGGAAGAATTTTAATTAAATTAATTTTGGCTTTGGTCTTTTTTATTGTAGCAATTTTTTTAATTGAAAAAATAAATTTTCCTAGCCCGGAACAAAATTATAAAATTGATATCACCGATGAAATTAATAAGCTTAAATAGATATATAAGCTTATTAATTTTATTAATTTCATTTTCTCTTTTGCCTTTGCATGCAGAAGAGGAAATTGATATTTGGAATAAGGAAAAAAAAGAAAAATCAAATTTAAATGAAAACGTTGATAAAGAAAATATAACGTCAACTCCCAAAATAGTTATCTCAAATCAAACTAATAACAATATTGAAATTGAAAATGAAATAGTAAAAGCTTCTGAAAATATAAAAATATTTGGCATTTATGATCCTGCAGAAAATGATTTTGATTTAAATATGTGGACTGCGACAGAAGCAGAAGATATTAGATCGAGCATTAAAAGAATTAAAAAAATTAAACTTTCAAATACTGCTACAAAATTATTTGAAAATACAATTTTATCTTTTGCTTACCCGCCTAAAGGAATGAACGATAAAGAATTTGTAAATTTAAAAATTGATTGGTTGATAGAAAATAAAAAGGTGAGCCTAATAGAACAATTTCTAAAACAAAACAGTACTTTTCCTAATAAAAAAAAACTTATTCAATATTTAGTTGATAGTAACATTGCTAAAGCCAATATCAAAGAAGGTTGTAAGCAAATAAATTTCTTAGATAAAAATATTAAAGACTCATATTTAGATAAATTTAAGATTTATTGTTTAGTTTTTAACAAAAAGAAAAATGAAGCTCAGCTCCAGTTTGATATTTTGAGAGAGGAAAAACAATCCAATAATTTTTTTGATGATAAAATGAATTTTCTTTTGGGAGTAACCAATAAAACTACTAAAAAAGTTAAAGAAGATAATTTACTTAATTTTTATCTTTCAAGTGTAACTATTGAAAATTTTACCTATGAACCTAAAAAAGATACAAAAAAAATAATATGGGAATATTTAAATGCTGCGAATCTAATAAAACTGGATGATGCTCAAGACAAAGAAAAATTAAAAAATTTAGAAATTGCAGCTAACAAAGATCAGTTTGATAAACAAAAAATATTTGATATTTATTCCAATTTTTCTTTTGATTTAAATAGTTTGATAAAAGCTGAAGATATTTATCAAAGATTTGATAATATTGATGCTAGAGCTTTAATTTACCAAAGATATTTACTTTCAGATAATGAAGAAATTAAAATTAGATTATTGTTATTACTTAAAGATTTATTCCAAAAAGATGATTTATCTAATATTTTTGTTGAATTTTTAAGCGATAGACTTAAAGAAATCAATCTCAATGATGTTGAAGAGTCTTATAAAGAAGTTGTGCGAAAAAATATAATCACTGAAGAAGAATTAAAGTTAGGAAAAATTAAATATAACGATAAAATTTTGCACAGATCAAGATTATTAAAATATTTTGATAATGAGATAACTCAAAAAAAAGCTCAAAAAGATTTTATTAAAATATATAAAAAAATCAAAAAAAATAGGAAATATTTCTTTTCTGCTAAAGATTTAGCCTTAGTTGAGTCACTAGTAAAAGATGGATTCGAAATTCCAAAAGAATTTAATTATCAAGAAATTTCTAAAAATTATAATATTCCATCAAATTTATTGATACTTGGAAAAAGGAAAGAGTCAGCCTTTTTAACATTGAAATTAGTAGAAATAATCGGAGAGGACGAAGCTTACAATTTGGATCCGGAGACAATTTATTTTATAATACATCTTTTAAATCAGAATAATTTAAAAAAGATTAGAAATGAAATTTTAATTTCAGCTCTTCCACAAAGAAGCTAATTACAATATAAGTTATATATGTTAAGAAAAATTCTTACAGAACCTGATCCTATTCTAAGAAAAAAATGTGAACCTTTAGAAAAAGTGGATATCGACACAAAAAATCTTATGGACGATATGCTAGAAACTATGTACGCAGCTCCGGGGATTGGCTTAGCTGCAGTACAGGTTGGTATTTTAAAAAGATTGATAGTGATTGATATTTCTAAAGGTGAAGAACAAAAAAAACCTCTATTTCTTATAAACCCTAAAATAATAAATCAATCTAAAAAAACCTCTGTATATGAAGAAGGTTGTTTATCTATACCAGGACTATTTGCTGAAATAGAACGACCAGCTGAATGCATACTTAAATATATTGATTATCATGGTAAAGAAAAAGAATTAAAAGCGGAAGGCCTTTTAGCCACTTGTATTCAACATGAAGTTGATCATTTGAATGGAGTATTATTTATTGATTATTTATCAAAGCTTAAAAAAGACATGATTATAAAAAAGCTTGTTAAACAAAAAAAAGGAATTGAAAGAGTAATAGTCTAAATTAATGTCACAAAAAATTGTTTTTATGGGAACGCCCGAGTTCTCCGTACCTGCTTTAGAGTCTATAGTTAACTCTAGTCATAAAGTTTTAGCTGTGTACTCTCAACCTCCTAGTAAGGCAAATCGAGGTCAAAAAATAATCCCTTCAAAAATTGAGGTATTTGCAAAAAAACATTCTTTAAATTTAAGAACCCCAGATAATTTAGATGATAACAAAGAATATAATTACTTAAAAAAATTAGAACCCGACATTGTAATTGTAGTAGCTTACGGAAAAATTATACCCAAAAAATTTCTAAATCTATCAAAACATGGTTTTATAAATGTTCATGCCTCACTCCTTCCAAAATGGAGAGGAGCTGCGCCTATTCAAAGATCAATTATCAATTTGGACAATCAAACCGGGATAAGCATTATGAAAATAGTAGAAGAACTAGATGCCGGACCTGTAATGCATCAAGATAAAATTCAAATAAATGAGAACGTAGATGCTTTAACTCTGTCAAAAGTTCTGTCAAAATTAGGCGCTAAGTCTATTATGAATGCAATAGATGAAATTGTGAAGGGTAAGGCTATATTTTTGGAACAAAATCATACAGAAGCAACTTATGCAAAAAAAATTTCAAAATCTGAAGGAAAAATTAATTGGAGTCTAAGTGCAAAAAAAGTATTGGCTAAAATTAATGGCTTGAATCCAAATCCTGGTGCATGGTTTCAATACAAAAATGAAAGATTTAAAGTATGGAAAGCAGAAATAGTGAATAAAAATAGTGATGCAGGTAAGACAGTAGATGATCAACTTACAATAGCCTGTAATGAACAATCGATTAAAATTCTTGAAATTCAGAAAGAAGGAAAAAGCAGGCAATCAACTAACGAATTTTTACTTGGCAATAAGATAAAAGAAGGTGAAAAAATAATTTAATGTTTACATATCAAATAATAGTTGAATACCTTGGAACAAATTTTGTTGGATGGCAAATTCAAAAGAATGGTCTTTCAGTTCAAGAAGCATTAGAAAAAGTTTTATCCAAGTTTTTAAAAGAAAAAATAAGAGTTATAGGATCTGGGCGTACTGATGCTGGAGTTCATGCTAAAGAACAATCAGCTCACTTTAAAACAAAACATAAGATAATTAATAAAAATATTTTTATAAATTCCATTAATTTTTTTTTAAAAAAAAACCCTATTTCTGTTCTGAGTGTAAAAAAAAGATCAAAAAAATTTCATGCAAGACATAGCGCAAAAGAAAGAATCTATAAGTACTTTGTTATTAATAGGCATTCATCTTTAGTTCTAGAAAAAAATAAAGCCTGGCATATTAAAAAAAACCTAGATGTAAAAGTTATGCGAAAAGGAGCAGAAATTTTGAAGGGTACTCACAATTTTTCAACATTTAGAGCTTCCTCTTGTCAAGCCAAGTCCCCAATTAAGACATTAAAAAAAGTTGCAATAAAAAAAAGTAAAAATAAAATTGTTTTAATTTTTCAATCTGAGTCTTTTTTACAGCAACAAGTTAGATCAATGGTAGGATCTTTAAAATATCTTGGAGAGGGGAAGTGGAACTTAAATGAATTTAGAAAAGCATTTTTATCAAAAAAAAGAACAATGTGCGCTCCACCGGCACCAGCTCACGGTTTATATTTAACTAAAGTAATTTATTAATAGCTAAATTAAAACTTTATTCAAAAAAGGTAAAATTTTATTCCATTTAAATTTTTCTATGGTCTTAAGAGCTCTTTTTGAAGCAGATAAGCTAAAAGTCTTATTTCTTTTTAACTTTAAAATTAACTTGATCATTTCTTCGTTATTTTTATAAAAACTTATTTTACTATCTTTAATTGTGTCAAAGTTTTCTATAACTTGTTTACTGCAAACACTAGGGATGCCGTAAGACATATAGGTTAGTAATTTCGTTTGAATGCCTGATGAAATTTTTAAATTAGCTAATCCGCAAATAACTCGATCTAAATGTGGATCTAAATTATCAATTTTATCCAGTATTTTAACATTTCGTTTTTGATTTAAAAAAAACTTATCAATTTTAGATATTTCACCAATAATGTGGAATTCTACATTAGGGTATATTTTACAAATTAAAGGTAAAATTTTATTTGTAAATTCAAAACATGCATTTCTATTTGGAGCGTATTTAATATTGCCAATGAAAATTATTTTATAATTTTTTATGTTAAATTTATATTTTTTCTTAATTTGATCAACGCCAAACGAATATTGAATTATCTTTTTTTTATATTTTTTATCTACGGCATTAATTTCTTTTTTAGAATGTAAAAGAATTTTTTTAAAAGTTTTAAAACAAATTTTTTCATATCTTTTTAAAAGTAAACTTTCAATAAAATAAATTATTCTAATCGGATTAAAAAAAAATAGTCTTTTACTTGTTTGCTCGTAGTTTTTAGATACTAAATCTGCCATATCTAGGACGCTATTTTTTTTTAAATTTTTTGGAATATATTGGGCTGCTCTAAATGATTGAAAAAATATCAAGTCATAATTTTTATAGTTATCTTTGACATATTCATTAATTTTAGGAGAATAAAAATAACCTAATTGTAATGGCTGAAGTTTTAACAATGAAAGAAATATATAAAAAACTTTTGAAATTAAGCTAGGATTACTAAAACCTTCATAATTGAACTTACTCTCTCTTTTTTTCACATTTTGAAAATTTGGACTTAAGACTTTAACGTAATTATCTCTACTTAGAAAATAAATAAATTTTTTTGCTCTAATTACATCACCTGAGTATCTTCCTGAAAAAGGGTTTCGAGTGGTGATAAACAATATTTTTTTCATCTATAGGATTTATGACTTTTTAATTTTCTTATTCGCCATCTTGACTCTGATCTTACAATATATTTTACACAATTTTTTGATCCACATTTGCAAGGAAAATCTTTATAATCTTCATCGAAACCAAATCCATAGTCATAAGTTAACTCTTCACCTTTTTTTATATTTCTGATTGCATAAACCCAAACTTTTAAACCTGTTCCAAAAACTTCACAATTAGGGTCACAAGAATGGTTAATTAATCTTGCAGTATTATATTTAAAATCTCCATCAAGATCATATCTTTTATTAATGTTAAAAAGATATATTGCTTTTTCGTTGTCAAATTTAGGATTTTTTTCTACTTGTTTTTTAGTAATAATTTTACCTTTGTATTCAATTATTTTTGTACGATCTTTAATATCTTGCTTAGCATACAAGCCTTTATTGTCGATATTTGACTTTTTTATTTTATATAATTTCACTTAAAATACTCTACTAAAATATTTTTATAAATATCTGTAAGCTTTCTAAGATCTGAAACTGAAACACACTCATCAACTTTATGCATAGTTTTATTTACCAGGCCAAATTCAAGACATGGAGCAATTTTTCTTATAAATCTTGCATCTGATGTACCCCCAGTTGTCGAAAACTTTGGATTAATTTTTGTAATTCTTTTTATAATTTTTCTTGCCATAAAAATTGTTTTTTCAGGTTTTGTCAAAAAAGAATTACCATTGGCCAAATATTCAATTTTAAAAGTACATTTATTTTTTCTACAAATATTTTTTACTATAGAGTTGATTTTCTTTTTTAAAGAATTTGTAGTATGAAAATTATTATATCGAATATTAAATTGGGCTTTTGCTTTTCCTGGGATTACATTGTGAGCTTTATTATCAACATAAATTCTAGTAAACTCCAAGTTTGATGGTTGAAAATTTTTATTACCTTTATCGAATTGTTTTTCTTTTAATTTTTTACAAACATGAACTAAAGTATTAATAGGGTTATTTAATAGATGGGGATAAGCTACATGACCTTGAATTCCAAATATTTCTATTTTACCTGTTAAACTGCCTCTTCTGCCAATTTTAATCATTTCTCCCAATTTATTTGGATTAGTTGGCTCTCCTACTATGCAAAAATTAATTTTTTCTTTTTTCTTTTTTAGATAATCAACAACTTTTTTTGTCCCATTAATTGCATAACCTTCTTCATCTCCTGTAATTAAAAAGCTTATAGAGCCATTAAAATTTGGTTTATTTTTTAAAAATCTATTAACAGCTACTATAAAACAAGCGATAGAACTTTTCATATCATTAGCGCCTCTACCAATTAAATGGTTTTTTTTAACAACTGGTTTGAAAGGATTAACTGTCCAATCACTGATATTTCCTGGAGGCACAACATCCGTGTGGCCAGCGTAACAAATATTTGGTTGTTTATTTCCTAATCTGGCATATAGGTTTTTAATAGGTTTACTATTTTTATCTTTAAATTCTAAAATTTTACAATTAAAGCCCAGAGATTTGAGTTTCTTTCTCAAAAAATTTATTGCTCCAGCATCTTTCGGAGTGACGCTAGGAAAACGAATAAGTTCTTTAGCTAATTCTAATTCGTTGATTTTTCCCATTAGTCTCTTAATAAATCATTTATTGAAGTTTTGCTTCGAGTTTTTTCATCAACTTTTTTTACAATCACAGCACAATACAAAGCAGGACCATTAGGATTTTTTTTATTTGGCATGGACCCAGGGACAACGACTGAATATGAAGGAACTTTTCCATAAGTGAATTCCCCTGTTGACCTATCAACTATTTTTGTTGATGCTCCTATATAAACACCCATTGAAATAACCGAACCTTCTTCTACGATTACACCCTCAGCGATCTCAGATCTTGCTCCTATAAAACAATTATCTTCAATTATAACTGGACCAGCTTGTAACGGTTCAAGTACTCCTCCTATGCCTGCTCCTCCAGAAATATGACAATTTTTACCTACCTGTGCACATGAACCAACAGAAGCCCAAGTATCTATCATTGTACCTTCGTCCACAAACGCACCAAGATTTACAAAACATGGCATTAGAACTACGTTTTTTGCAATAAACGATCCTTTTCTAACTACTCCGTTCGGAACATGTCTGTAGCCAGCTTTTTTCCAATCATCTTCATTCCACAAAACTGACTTACCTGGAACTTTGTCGTACCAAGTTGTGTAAGGGCCTTTTGACATAGTCATTTTGTTTACTCTAAAACTTAATAAAATTGCTTTTTTTACCCATTGATTTACCAACCACTTGCCATCTTTTTTCTCTGCGACTCTAACATCTCCTTTATCAGTTAGCTCGATAGTTTCATTAATTGCATCTATAATTTTTTTATCTGAGTTTAAAGAAATATTTTCTTTATTCTCAAAAGACTTATTAATAATTTTTTCTAGTTCATTTGTTTTCATTTATTTCCTTTAAAAAACTTGCTAGTTTATCAGTTTTGTAATTTATAAACTCAGCATCTGAAAACTTTGCTGCCCAAGGTTCATTATTTTTAATCCAAACAGTTTTCATTCCTAATTCATGCGCTGGTTTTAAATTTCTTGCTATATCTTCAAAGAATATACAATATTGTGGCTCAATTTTGTAATCTTCTACTAATTTTTTATATGGTTCTTTTGAAGGCTTAGGAATAAATTCAGAGTCTCTAATATCAAATATGCCGTCAAAAAGCTTATCAATACCAATCTTTTTAGTTACATTTTCAGCATGAGCCCTAGAACCATTAGTGAATATTATCTTTTTTCCTTTTAATTTTTTTATCTCATCCTCTAAAACTTCATCTTTGTTTAAAAAATTAAGATCCACATCATGAACAAACTCTAAAAATTCATCTGCATCAATTTTATGATGCTTAATCATTCCATTCAACGTAGTGTTGTATTCTTGGAAATAATTTTTTTGAATTTTTTTTGCTTCTTCTTTGTCTACATTAAGTTTCTCTGAAATAAATTTTGTCATTTTTTTATCAACTTGGTCAAAAACTTTAGTAGCGCCATCATATAAAGTGTTGTCTAGGTCAAATAGCCAATACTTAATGTTGTTTAAATCATTCATTTTCTAATTAAAGTTCCCGACCCTGTATCTGAAAATATTTCATGAAGTATTGAGTGAGGCTTTCTTCCATCAAGAATTACAACACCTCTAACTCCATTTTCTACTGCATCCACACAATTTTCTATTTTAGGAATCATTCCTCCTTCGACTATCTTCCACTTGATTAAATTATCAAGATCAAAAGGTTTAATTTCAGAAATAAGATTTTTTTTATCATCATAAACACCCTCAACATTTGTCATCAATATTAATCTTCTTGCTTTAAGTTTTTTAGCTATAGCGCTTGCAGCTGTATCTCCATTAATATTAAAAGTTTGATTATTTTTACCTAAGCCCAGTGGGGCTATAATTGGAATTTTATTCATACTTAAAGCACCTTGAATTAAATTTGTATTAATCTTTTCTGGGATTCCTACAAAACCTAGCTCCTCTCTTTCTGGTTTAACTTCAATTATATTATCCTTTCTTGTATGAAAAGAGGCTGCTTCAGAGCCTAATTTTTTTAGGGAGCTTACTATATCATTATTAAAATCTATTAATACTTCTTCTACAGTATTTATTATATTTTTATCTGTTACTCTTAAACCATTAATAAATTTTGAAACAATCTTTTTTTTATCTAACTCTCTTTTAATTCTTGGACCACCTCCATGAACAACTATAATAGAAAGACCTAATTTGTTAAGTACATTTATATCTGCAATAAAATTATCAAAAACTTTCCTATCTATTAGTACATTTCCACCATATTTGATTACAATTTTTTCTTTTTCGTATTTTGATATGTATTTTTGAACGATATTAATATCTGGAGCTTTTTCAGGCCAAAATTTTTTTATATCGTCTAAACAAATTGCTTTTGACATTTAATTTGTTTTTACTTTGGTCTGTTTCATTATCACCCATTGCTGAGCAATTGTTAAAATATTGTTTATAGTCCAGTACACCACTAAACCTGAAGGGAAAGATGCTAAAATAATTGTTAAGAACAAAGGAAAAAATGCAAATATTTTTGCTTGAATTGGATCAGCTGGAGCAGGATTAAGTTTTTGTTGAACCCACATTGAGGCACCCATTAATATTGGCCAGATTCCAATAATTAAAAAACTTGGAGGATCCCAAGGTATCAAACCAAATAAATTAAAAATTGAGGTAGGATCCTTATCAGATAAATCTTTAATCCAACCAAAGAAAGGTTGATGCCTCATTTCTAGAGATATGAATAGCATTTTGTAAATAGCAAAAAAGAAGGGTATCTGTATCAAAACAGGCAAACATCCAGATGCAGGGTTTATTTTTTCTTTTCTGTATAAAGCCATCATCTCTTGTTGAAGCTTTACTTTATCCTCTTTATGTAATTCTTTTAATCTCATCATCTCTGGTTGAACGGCTTTCATTTTAGCCATAGATCTGAATGAGTAATTGGCAAGTGGAAAGAAAATTAATCTTATTCCAATTGTAATAATTACTATTGCAATACCAAAGTTACCAGAATACTTGAATAAATAGTCAATTATAAAGAATAGAGGTTTAGTGAAGAAATAAAACCATCCCCAATCAATGACTAAATCAAATTTATCTATACTTTGATTGGCAGCATACGAGTCAATCGTATCAACTTCTTTTGCAGCAACAAATAATCTCACCTCATTAGAATTATTTGAGGATGGATTTACTTTAGTTGGATTATTTAAAATGTAGTTAGCTTTAAAAGAGTCCTTGTATAAGAAAGTAGATTTAAAATTTTCCCCTTTTTTTGGCACTATAGCTGTCATCCAGTACTTATCTGTAATACCAAACCAACCTTCATTAGCTTCTCTAACTATTTTGTTTTCCTCAATATCATCATAATCATCCTCTTTGAGCTCTTCATCAAAAACCCCAATGAATCCCTCGTGAGAGATATAAAAATTTTGAATATCATCAGGTATTTTATTTCTTGTAATCTGCGCATAAGGATACAAATCAAATGTTTGGTTTGAGTTATTTTCAACTTGTTGAGTAATTTTAAATAAATATTTGTTATCTAATTCAATTTTTTTTTTGAATATAATTCCATCGCCGTTATTCCATTCAAGAGTGACAGGCTGTTTGTCTGTTAAAATTTGGTTTCCATTAACTTTCCAAATTGTTTTTTTTGAAGGAACTTTTATTTTATTTCCAATGCTTGTCCAGCCAGTTTCAACGTAAAATCCATTTTCTGTTTGAGCTGGATTTAAAAATTCGACATTTAAATTATTTTCTAAATTTTGTTTGTGTTTCTTGAAAGAAATATCATCTATTAGTCCACCTTCTAAAGATAAAGAACCTACAATACTACCGTTTTCAATTTTAATCCTTTCAGAACTATTTAATGAGTCTTCTCTTGAAATTAAATTAACTTTCAAAGACTCGTTAATATTTGGCGTTATAATATTCTCATTAGTTTTCTCTTGTTGTGCATTAATATTATTTTTAACAGGTTTAGGACTCTCGAAGAATGCTGCCCAAAAGAGCAAAACAGACATAGATAAAGCTATCGCTATAAAAACATTCTTATTATCCATTTATTTTTTCCTTAGTTAAATCTTTTTTATTTTGCACTAAGTCTAAACCGTGGCCGCCACCTAAAATTTTAAACGGATGACAACTAAATATTCTTTTCATACCCATGATTGAACCTTTTATTAATCCATGAGTTTTGAGAGACTCTATATAGTACTCTGAACAAGTAGGAAGATATCTGCATCTACCCCCTAAAAGAGGTGAGATAAAATATTGATAAAATTTTATTATCAAAATATTTAAAAATATAATTAACCTAGTCATTTACTTAATTTTTTAAAACATTTTATCATTGATGGCATAAGCACACTTTGTTTTTCCGCATAAGCATTTGATTTTCCAAAAACTATATAAGTATAATTTCTGTTAATTGCACCTCTTTTTTTAAGCAATTTATGAACAATGGCTTTTAGTTTTCTTCTTATTTTGTTTCTTTTGACAGCATTACCAATTTTTTTTTTCATTACAAAACTAATGATTAAGTTGGTTTTATATTTAGGTTTATAAAAATTTTTTGCAGCAAATATTGAAAAGTACTCTGAGTGAACTTTTTTTTCTTTAAGTGTTTTCTTGAATTGGTTGCTTTTTTTTAAACTTTCAAGCTTAACCATTTGTTTGATTATGTTGATATTGTTTTACGACCTTTAGCTCTTCTTCTAGCTATTAGTTTTCTCCCAGTTTTAGTCCTCATTCTTGCTCTAAAACCATGCCTTCTTTTTCTCACTAGATTACTTGGCTGATAAGTTCTTTTCATAAATATTTAAAGGTATATATTTTAATTGCTGTCTATTGTACAGGTAAATTATGAGCAAAAGACTAAAACTATTTTTAGGAATATCTTATATTACGATCTTATTTGCTTTCCTGTATTTGATTTTTTCTTTTGTCGACGTAACAAGATTGGATGATTTTTTATATTATAAAGAATTACAGATAGATTTGGAAAAAATGATTGGGAATAATCTTTTTACAAATCTTTTCATATTCTTTTTATTTTGTTTAGTTTGGGTATCTTTACTAGGATTTGGTTCTCCTCTTCTAATTATTTCAGGTATTTTATTTGGAAAATGGATTGGAACCCTTATTTCAGTTTTATCAATTTCTATCGGTGCTTTAATTCTTTACTCGATAGCTAGTTTCTTTTTTAAAGATTTAGTTCATAATTTATTGGAAAAAAGATTTATTAAATACATCCATCTTTTCAAAAAAAATGAATTTAACTATTTTTTAGCTTTTAGATTATCAGGAGGATTAGGTATTCCTTTTGGACCACAAAATGTATTACCTGTTATTTTCAATATAAAGAAATCAAATTACTTTTTTGCAAGTTTTTTAGGTTTTATTCCAGTATTCTTTATTTGGAATACTATTGGTTCAGGGTTAAATGAATATATAAAACAAGCAGATAATTTTAGCTTTATTAGATTACTTTTAAATAAGGAGATTTATATACCAATAATTTTCTTTATAATTGTTATGTTAATATCAGTGATAATTAAGAAGACAATATTTAATGATAAAAATTAATAAAATTTTTAAAGAACGAGGTTGTAAAATTAATGGTTGAAAAACTGAATTGGTTAGCCTGGTTAATTTTAGTCATTTTATGGAATTATGGTTTTCCTGAAGCAACGCCTTTTCAAGATGTAGCAGTTGCCGTAATTTTGTCCTTATTGTTTATAATTATTAGATTAATGAGATCAAGATACTTGCATAAAATCAGTTCTAGAAGTAAAAATAGGATCTAATGAAGGAGCGCTTAATATGGGAATTCACTACGATTATAAATCTACACGTGGCGATAAAGCAATGAAAAAAGAAGCTAAGCGCAAAGCACGGATTGAACAAAGAAGAGCTAAGAGATCTAGCAATAGCCCTAAATTGTCTGAAGAAAAAGAGATGCACGATATAGACAAGCCTATCACGCTTGAAGATTTAACAAACCCAGATAAAAATTAATTTTAATATGAAATCTTTTGTTAAAGAAGATTCTCTATTAAAAATTCGTGAGATCTCATTAAAAAAAAATTTAAAAAAAAGGAAGAAATTCAAGAGCAAAATTAAAAAAAAAAATGACCGTCCTATCAGATAAATGGATTAAAAAAGCAGCTCAAAATGGGATGATAAAACCTTTTGTGAGCAAGCAAGTTAGAAAAGGTAAAATTTCTTTTGGACTCTCATCTTACGGTTATGATGCAAGAGTTTCTAATGAATTTAAGATATTTACCAACGTAAATTCTGGAATTGTAGATCCAAAAGTCTTTAAGAAAGAAAGTTTTGTAACAAAAATTGGAAAAGAATGCATAATTCCCCCAAATTCTTTTGCATTAGCAAGAACTGTTGAGTATTTTAAAATTCCTGAAAATGTACTGGTGATATGTCTAGGTAAATCAACATATGCAAGATGTGGAATTATTGTGAACGTAACGCCACTAGAGCCTGGATGGGAAGGACATGTGACATTAGAATTCTCAAATACCACTCCTTTGCCGGCTAAAATTTATGCTAATGAAGGTGTTTCTCAATTTGTATTTATCAAAGGTAATGAAAAACCTAGTATTACATATGCTAAAAGGAAAGGTAAATATATGAAGCAAAAAGGTGTGACCCTCCCTAAGATTTAATATCTTAAATGCAAAAATTATTGATAAACGGAAAAAAAGAATTGTCTGGAAAAATTTCTATTTCAGGATCTAAAAATGCCACTTTACCAATTTTGGCAGCAACTATTTTATCTGATAAAGCAAAATTAAAAAATATACCCTTAGTTAAAGATATTTTTACAATGGTTGAGCTATTAAAATTTATAGGATTAAAAGTTAATGTTTTAAAAAATAATAATACAATCCAAATACAAAATATAAATAAAAATATTAAAACTCTGGCTCCTTATAAGTTGGTAAAAACAATGCGAGCAGGTGTATTAGTTTTAGGACCACTCTTAGCCAAATATAAGAAGGCCAAAATTTCTCTTCCAGGGGGTTGTGCAATAGGAACTAGACCAGTTAATTTACATCTTTTTGCACTAAAAAAATTTGGGGCAAAAATTAAAATAAAAAATGGTTATATTGTTGCTGAAGCAAGAAACGGATTAAAAGGAGCAAATGTTAGTTTCCCTAATATTTCAGTGGGAGCTACTGAAAATGCTGTGCTAGCAGCATTTAACGCTAAAGGAAAAACAATACTAAATAATTGTGCAGTAGAACCTGAGGTTAAAAATCTTGTTGAATTTTTAAATAAGTTAGGTGGAAAAATTAAAATTATTGGACGAAAGATTTTTATTACGGGGTGTAAAAAAATTAAAAAGAATGTAACACATGAAGTTATTTTTGACAGAATTGAACTTGGTACCTATATGATAGCCGCGGCTTTAATAGGTACAAAAGTTGTATTTAATAAGATAGATCCAAAAGTAATTAAAACAGAGATCAATATTTTAAAAAAAATGGGAGTAAAGTTACAAGCTCTGAAATCTTCTATCAAAATTTTTAAAAGTAATAATATAAAAAAAATCAATATTTCAACAAAACCTTATCCTGGATTTCCAACAGATTTACAAGCACAACTAATGGTTTTAATGACTTGTGCTCAAGGAACATCAAAGATAAAAGAAAATATTTTTGAAAATAGATTTATGCATGTTCCAGAGCTAAAGCGAATGGGTGCAAACATAGAAATAAAGGATAAAACAGCAACTATTAAAGGACCTTCAAAATTAACTGGTGCAGAAGTTATGGCAACAGATTTAAGAGCATCAGTGAGCTTAGTATTAGCAGGTTTAGTAGCAGATAATAGAACAATTATTAATAGAATATATCACCTCGACAGAGGTTATGAATTTTTAGAAAAAAAATTGAAAATTTGTAAAGCACGTATTAAAAGAATTTAAAGTGAAAGCTAAAAATTTAAAACTTATAGCTAGAACCAACGAGGATTTAAGAATTATTTCTGCTCATCTTCAAGATTCAATTTTGAGCATGACAGATATAGCAAACTTAAAAAAGAATAAAATTTTTCTAATGCAGCTTAATAGGTTTATGTGGGAAGACGTTGAAAAAGGTGTTTTTAGAAAAAATAAAAGAATTAGAACAATATTGAAATTTGATAATGTTTTAGAGGTTAACTCAAAAAATATAAGCCAATCTAAAAAAGATAAATTTTTAGATTTTCTAGCTATCGAGAGCAATCAAATGCCTGATAATAATTATGAAATGAAATTAATATTTTCTGGAGACTCAATTATTAGAGTAGTTACTGAAGTAATTGAAGTTACTTTAGATGATCAAGGAGAACCTTGGGATACAAAAAATAAGCCAAAACACAAAGTTTTATAATGCTGAAATATTCTAAAGAAGATAAAAAAATTATAAAAATAGAGATTGAAAGATTAGGTTCTTTAGTTATAAATCTAGCAAAATATTTAAAAAAGGATTTTTAATTGGCAAAACAAGAAACTCTAGAATTTAAAGGTAAAGTAACAGAATTGTTACCTAATGCTATGTTTAGGGTTAAACTTGAAAACAATCATGAAATTTTAGCTCACACGGCTGGAAAATTAAGAAAGAATAGAATAAGAGTTTTAGCAGGCGATAATGTAATGGTTGAAATGACACCATACGATCTAACCAAAGGTAGAATAACTTTTAGGTTTTAGGCCTTGTAGCTCAGTAGTAGAGCAGTACCCTGAAAAGGTATGTGTCGTAAGTGCGATTCTTACCAAGGCCACCACTAAGTAAGGATTAATGAATAAAATAAAATCCGATATTGAAATAGCAAGAGCTGCAAAAATAAAACCAATTGCAGAAGTTTTAAAAAAATTTAACATTTCTGATGATCCCTTTACCTTTAGTCCTATGGGACGCCATATAGGAAAACTTAATTTAGATTTTATTTCCACATTAAAAGAAAAAAAAAATAATTTAATTTTGGTTACTGCTATAACTCCAACTCCAGCTGGGGAAGGTAAAACAACTATAGCAGTTGGTCTTAGCGATGGTTTAAATAAAATTGGAAAACAATCTATAGTTTGTTTAAGAGAACCTAGTCTAGGACCTGCTTTTGGAATGAAGGGTGGAGCCGCTGGAGGAGGTTACGCACAAGTCATCCCAATGGAACAAATCAATTTGCACTTCACAGGTGATTTTCACGCTATAACTTCAGCTCATAATTTACTTTCTGCTTTAATAGATAATCACATATATTGGGGAAATAAATTAAATATAGACCCCAAAAATATTGTATGGAAAAGAGTATTAGATTTAAATGATCGATCACTTAGAAAAATAGAAATTAATCTTGAAAAGTTAAAAACTAACACACCTAGAAATGATAGTTTTGATATCACTGTTGCTTCAGAAGTTATGGCAATTTTTTGCTTATCAAATAGTATTCAGGACTTAGAAAAAAAAATAGGAAATATTACAGTTGCATACACTAAAGATAAAAAGCCTATTTATGCAAAAGATTTAAAAGCTCAAGGACCAATGACTGTACTTCTTAAAGAAGCTATTAGACCTAATGTGGTACAAACTCTTGAAAATAATTTAGCCATTATTCATGGTGGACCATTTGCAAATATTGCTCATGGGTGTAATTCTATTCTAGCAACAAAAACTGCATTAAAATTATCTGAATATGTTATTACAGAAGCTGGTTTTGGTGCTGACCTTGGAGCTGAAAAATTTTTAGATATCAAGTGCCGTAAAGGAGAATTGCAACCTAGTTGTATCGTTCTAGTAGCAACAATTAGAGCTTTAAAAATGCATGGGGGAGTAGAGAAAGATGAGCTTAAAAAAGAAAATTTAGAGGCACTTAAAAAAGGCCTTCCTAACCTTGAACGACATATTGAAAATATTAAAAAATTTGGTTTAGACTTAGTTGTAGCGGTTAATTATTTCGCCTCAGATACTGATAATGAAGTAAAAACTATCCAGGACTTTTGTTCAAAACTCGGAGTTAAAGCGTGTCTTTGCACACAGTGGTCAGATGGCGGAAATGGGACTAAAGACTTAGCTAATCAAGTAGTTGAATTAACCAATAAGAGCAACAAAAGTAAATTTAAATACTTGTATTCAGATGAAATCTCAATTTTAGAAAAAATAGAGAGAATCGCAAAAGAAATTTATAGAGCAAAAGGCATAGATATAGATGAAAAAATTAAAGAACAAATAAAAAAGATTGAAAAAGATGGATTTAGAAAATTTCCAGTTTGTATTGCAAAAACTCAATATAGCTTTTCTACAGACTCTAAAGTGAAAGGAGCTCCTTCAGATCATAAATTATCTATTAGAGAAGTAAGATTATCAAGTGGAGCAGAATTTATAGTCGTTGTTTGTGGATCTATAATGACTATGCCGGGACTTCCAAGAGTTCCATCTGCTGACAATATTAAATTAAATAAAAAAGGTGAGATCGAAGGTTTATTTTAAATTACTTTTTTTTGTATTTTGCTGCTTCTTCCGATCCACCAGTTGCACTCCCTTTACTGTAAGAATGAGCACCCATTCCTGCTAGTTGGCCATTCTGAACGATTAAATAAGGATCTCTAATAGGTTTTTTGTCGAAAAAACATTCTAAGATTTCTCTAACACCTGCAGCATATCTAGCTTGTGCAGACAATGAAGTTCCAGAAGTGTGAGGTGTCATACCGTGATTTGGCATAGATCTCCAAATGTGATCATTTGGTGCTGGTTGAGGAAACCATACATCTCCAGCATAACCGCTTAATTGACCTGATTTAAGAGCTTTTGCGATTGCTTCTCTATTACAAATTTTTCCTCTAGCAGTATTAACGATATATGCACCTTTTTTCATTTTACTTATCAATTTATCGTCAAATAAATTTTCTGTTTCAGGGTGAAGAGGACAATTGATTGTCACAACATCACATACTTTTACTAAAGATTCTACCGAATCGTGAAAAGTTAAATTTAATTCTTTTTCAACTGAGTCAGGTAATTTATGTCTATCAAAGTAATGAAGATGAACATCAAACGGTTTCATTTTTCTTAAGGCATCTAAACCTATACGTCCAGCAGCAACAGTACCTATGTGCATGCCCTCTACATCGTAAGATCTATAAACTGCATCAGCAATATTCCATCCACCTTGATTAACAATATTGTGTTGGTTGTGATAATCTCGCACTAAAGATAAAATCATCATTACAATGTGTTCTGCTACTGATCTAGAATTACAATAAGTAACCTCAACTACATCTATTTTATTATCCATCGCAGCTTGTAAATCAACATGATCAGACCCAATACCTGCAGTAATTGCCATTTTTAAATTTTTTGCAGACTCTATTTTTTCTCTAGTTAAGTAATAAGGCCAGAAAGGTTGAGATATAACGATATCTGCATCTACAAGCTCTTTATCTGCTTTACAGCCTTTTGCATCTTTATCGGAAGTTACGACTAGCGTATGACCATTTGACTCTAGAAATTTTCTTAAACCCAATTCTCCCGAAACGCATCCTAACAATTCTCCAGGATTGAAATCTATTCCCTTAGGTGTTGGTAACGTCATTCCATCAGGATATTTATCTAGCTTTGGTAAACTAGGTATAGGGTAGCTTTTTGGCATTCCCCCTTTAGGATCATCGTATAAAACACATAGTATTTTCATTTTCCCTCGCCATTTATTTGACTATTATCAAAGGTCAAAGTCAAACTTTTCTTGCATTGATTTTTCTGGACACCACCTAGGCTTCATTGATATATCCCGAGAAATATGAAATTTTCATTAGAAATAACAATGAAGACAGATCTTTCAGTTTTACCAAAGGTTAAAGATGTCTACATAACAATGTTGCCTGGTAATGACTTTAGAGATGTTGCAAAGAAAGCAAAAGAACTTGTGCAAAATGGGTTTAATCCTGTTCCTCACTTTCCCGCTCGATCAATTAAAAATTTAATAGAATTAAAAGAGTATACTTCTATGTGTAAAGATTTTGGCGTAAAACAAGCTTTGGTAATTGGAGGAGGTGCCGAACCAATTGGTGATTACCACTGCTCGTTGCAATTATTAGAGACAGGTTTATTTAAGGGGATGAAAATAGGAATAGCTGGACACCCTGATGGGTCCCCTGATATATCGGATTCAGATTTAGAAAAAGCGATGAAGGATAAAATGCCATTTGCAGATTACATTGTTACACAATGGTTATTAGACCCAAAACCTATTAATGATTTTATTTCTAAACAAACTTTACCAGTTCATGTAGGGATTACTGGACCTTTAAAAATAAGCAGCTTACTTAAGTTTGCTAGTATTGTTGGCGCAAAAAATTCTCTTAACTTTCTTAAGTCAAACGTAACAAAGGCTGTAGACTTACTAAAACCTAAAGACCCAAATGAATTAATTGAAAATCTTAAATCAGCTACAGATAATTTTCATATTTACACTTTTGGTGGTTTAAAGGAAACAAACAAATGGTTGGAACAAAATAATTATGCCTAAAAAAGTCCCTAATTCTTATAAAGTTGAAAAAGTAAATTACGATAAAGTTAAACACGAAACATCAGTTGACCAATCAGATAGACTAGTTCCTTATAATTTAAGACAGAGCGGACCAACTAAAGTAGAAATGTTAATATCTACACGGGTAAGAAAATCACCTTACTGGCACCTATCCATGAAAGCCGGATGTTATAGAGCTACAGTTTATAATCGTATTTACCATCCTAGAGGTTATGTAAGGCCTGAAAAAGGAGGAGCAATGGTAGAATACCAAGCGATTAAAAAACACGTAACGATGTGGAATGTAGCAGTAGAAAGACAAATACGAGTTAAAGGACCTGATGCAGAAAAATTTACAGATTACGTTATTACTAGAGATGCCACAAAAATTTCTACAATGAGGGGGCGTTATGTTATTCTTTGTAACTATAAAGGGGGAGTTCTCAACGATCCAGTTTTAATGAGAGTAGCTGATGATGAGTTTTGGTTCAGTTTGTCAGACTCTGATATAGGTTTATATTTACAGGGAGTAAATGCAGATAAAAGATTTGATGTTGAAATAGATGAAATCGATGCTTGTCCTGTTCAAATACAAGGACCAAAATCAAAAGCATTAATGAATGATTTAATTGGAGATCAAGTTGATCTTGATAATATGCCATTTTACGGTCTAGCTGAAGCAAAAGTAGGGGGCAGAAGCTGCGTTATTTCTCAATCAGGGTTTTCTGGAGAAGCTGGTTATGAAATTTATCTTAGAAATGCAACTTTGTATGCAGAAGATATGTGGAATGCTGTACTTAAAGCAGGAAAAAAACATAAATTAATGGTTATAGCTCCGGCTCATCACCGAAGAATTCAAGCAGGAATCTTATCTTGGGGGCAAGATATGGACCAGGAACACAACCCTTTTCAATGTAATTTAGGTTATCAAGTATCATTATCTGGAAAAGGTGAATGGAATAAAAAAACTGACTATGTTGGTAAAGAGGCTTTAGAGAAAATGAAGCAACAAATTAAAAATGGAGAGAAGCCTTACAAATTACAACTTGTTGGTTTGGAACTGGGAGGAAAACCCATAGAAGATTATGCTAATGATTTTTATTTAATATCAAATGCCAATGGCGGTAAACCAGTAGGTTATATTACATCACCATGGTATCATCCGGAAAAGAAAAAAAACATTGCTATGGGTTACGTGCCTTTCGAAGGAAACTTGAACAACAATGGTTTTCCAATTGGTAATTTTGGAAAAAAATATAAAGTACATTTACCAAAAAAATATTCTAGCAAACCTGTTGAAGCTGTGATTGTACCAATCCCATTTACAGAGTCATATAATGCAAATACCAGAGAATCAAAAAAGTAATTGATGCTGAAAAAAAAAGTATCATTCGGCAATGGATCAAAAGGACTTTTATAAAATATTCAAACCTCAGCTTACTCCAAAAAAGATGTTGGAACTCGGAGTATTTGGCGGAGCATATTTTGCTGATGGGGATATTAAAGAATTTCCTAAATCTTGGTTCACAAAAGCAAAATTAAGCAAAACTTTTGATGTAAATCTTAATCGATTTAAAATTGAGTCTGGCTTATCAAGAAAAGAATGGATTAATAAAGGATGGATATTTAAAGAAGATCCTTTGGGCTGGTTTCAATGGTATTGCAGATTTAAAAATGGAAGACGGATTCCAAAAATTGATCAAATTCAAATTAAAAGATGGAAAGCTTTTGGAGATAGACACGGACCTGCAGTGAAAAAAAATTGTGAAGAAGGAGATTTACAATGTAGAAGAAGACAAAGACAAGCTTTGCTTCAATGGGCTTACAATCCAATTTTTTAGACTAAACAGAACCACAACAATGTTTATATTTTTTTTCAGAACCACAAGGACATTTTTCATTCCTACCTACTTTTTTATTCTCATTAGATACTTCTCTTAATTTTTCCTCTTTTTTCTCTTCATTAGATACAACAATATTAAGGTTAAGTAAAAATTTAATAACATCATTTTTTATTTTTTCCAATAACCCTTCAAAGAGAGCAAAAGATTCTTTTTTAAATTCAGAGAGTGGATCTTTTTGGCCATATGATCTTAGACCTATCACTTGTCTAAGTTGTTCTAAATATTGCAAATGAGATCTCCAGGAAAAATCAATAATTTGTAAAAATATCTTTTTTTCTAGATCATTATTTTGTTCTTCACCGATTACATCTATTCTTTTTTTCTTTTTTGATAAGTAAATATCTTTAATTTTTTCCGAAAATTGTTCTTTATTAAGTGAGGCGATAGATATTAATTCTTCATCGTTAACAGCATTTCCAAAAGCATTTTTCAGGGAGGTAAGATAAGTTTTTTTATCACTTGTTTTTTGGTAAATATTTCTTTGTGTTTCTAAATTATTTATAACTTCGTTTAAGAAATCTTCTAAAATTTTTTTTATATTGGTATTTTTTAAAATTTTTAATCTTTGGGAAAATATAACTTGTCTTTGATCATTCATCACATCATCAAACTTAATCAATGTTTTTCTGATATCAAAATTTCTTGCTTCAACTTTTTTTTGAGCTCTTTCCATTGCTTTATTAATCCAAGGGTGATCTATTGACTCATTTTCTTTAAGTCCTAATTTTTTAAGCATTCCATCTATAGAATCACCTCCAAAAATTCTCATTAATTCATCTTGTAAACTTATAAAAAAAATTGAGCTACCAGGATCTCCTTGTCTTCCCGACCTCCCTCTTAACTGGTTATCAATTCTTCTACTCTCATGTCTTTCGGTACCAATTATAAATAAACCTCCAAAATCTTTGACTTTTGACTCATCTTTTTTAATTTGGTCAACGTCAATTGTTTTTCCTTCTTCGATAAAATCTTTATTTCCACCTAATTTTATATCTGTTCCTCGTCCCGCCATATTAGTTGCGATAGTTACCCCATTAATTTTTCCTGCTTCTGCAATAATTTTAGCTTCTTTCTCGTGTTGTTTAGCGTTTAGTACGTTATGTTTGATTTTTTTTTTATCTAAAAGCCCAGAGATTTTTTCAGATTTTTCAACACTTGTAGTTCCAACCAAAACTGGTTGTCCTTTATTATTACATTCAATAATTTTATTTGTAATTGCATTATATTTTTCTGTTTCAGTTCTAAAAATTTGATCATTATAGTCTTTTCTTAAAAGTTTTTTATTTGTAGGTATCGAAACAACATTTAATTTATAAATATCATAAAACTCCTCTGCTTCAGTGATAGCAGTTCCTGTCATGCCAGATAACTTTTTGTATAATCTAAAATAATTTTGATAAGTGATAGAAGCTAAAGTTTGGTTTTCTTCTTCAATTTTAACATTTTCTTTTGCCTCTAATGCTTGATGTAATCCATCAGAAAATCTTCTTCCATCTAAAACTCTACCAGTAAATTCATCAATAATTTGCACTTTTCCATCTCTAACAATATAGTCCGTATCTTTTTTAAAAAGTAAATTAGCTCTGAGAGCTTGATTTATATGATGAACAAGACTTAAATTTTCTGGATCGTAAAAATTATTATTTTTAAGAATTCTTTTTTGAATAGATAATTTTTCAATTTTATCTATACCTATATCAGTTAAAATTGCATTTTTATTTTTTTCATCTAATTCAAAATCATTTTTTTGTAAATGTTTAATAAATTCATTAGAAATTGAATAAAGATTAGTTTTATCTTCTAGCTTACCTGAGATTATTAAAGGTGTTCTTGATTCATCGATTAAAATACTATCTACTTCATCCACGATACAATAATTATGATCTCTTTGAACCATTTCATTAAGCTCATATTTCATATTGTCTCTAAGATAGTCAAAACCCAACTCATTGTTAGTGGCATAAGTAATATCACATTTATAATTTTCTTGTCTTTGTATGTCGTCCAAATCATTTGTTATACATCCAGTAGAAGTTCCTAAAAAATTAAATATTTTACCCATCCATTCGGAGTCTCTTTTTGCCAAATAATCATTTACAGTAACTATATGGACACCTCGACCTGTTAATGAGTTGAGATAAGCTGGAAGAGTGGAAACAAGCGTTTTGCCCTCACCGGTTTTCATTTCAGCGATCTTACCTTCATGTAAAATAATACCTCCAGCTAACTGAACATCGTAGTGTCTTTCTCCTAATGTTCTTTTTGCAGCTTCTCTAACCAAAGCAAAACTTTCTGGAATAACACTATTCAAGGCCTTTCCCTCTTGGACCGATCGTTTTAGGTTTAATGTTTTTTCTTTAAATTCACTATCAGATAGAGACTTAACTAAACTCTCTTGCTCGTTAATAGCAGATATTAAGTTCTTTGTTTTGTCTAATTCTTGTTGATTAGAGCTTTTAAATATTTTATTAAAAGTCCTTGTAAATATATTCATTATACTTCTATATATGTATTTATAATCTAAATTAAACAGTAATTATGACGATAAATTTAAAAAACTTCCTAAACGATAAATCTAAAATGTCTAAAATGGGGGAGTTTCAAAACCTTAAACAAATTGAAGGGCTTGAAATGTCCTCAGTATCTGCTGACTTGTATGGAAATGGTAGAGATGATTTATCATTATTTTATTTTAGCAAAGGCGCTAATTACGCTACAGTAACAACGACCAACAGTATAATCTCTGAAACAATAGCTTGGAATAATAGCTCTCATAAAAAGTCAGTTAAAGGTTTGATGGTAAATACAAAAAATGCAAATACTTTTACAGGAAAACAAGGAAAGGAAAGTTTAGATATTATAGCAAAAAATTTATCAAGAATTTTAACTTTGAAAGAATCAAAATCAGAAAAAGGTACTTCTGAAACAGTAAGAATCAAAGATTTAATTTTTGCTTCAACTGGAGTTATAGGCGAACAGTTTCCAGTTGATCAAATAAAAGATGCTTTACCTAATTTAGTTGAAAAACTAAAAAAAGAACATACCAAATTATTTTGGCTGAAAATTGCATCTGGGATGATGACAACTGACACAAAACCAAAACTAGCTTATGAGGAAATTTTATTTGGAGATGAGCTTGTAAAAATATGCGGAATAGCAAAAGGCTCAGGAATGATTGCTCCTAATTTAGCAACAATGTTATCATTTATTTTTACTAACGCAGATATAAATTCAAATTTATTAAAATCACTTTTAAAAAGAGCCGTTGCTAATACATTTAATGCTATAACTGTCGATAGCGACCAATCTACAAATGATATGGTTTCTTTATTTTCAACTAGAGCAATTAAAATAGGTCAAAATCTTTCTTTAAATGATAAAATAATTCAAAAATTTGAATTAAGTTTAAAAAAATTATGTTTAAATCTTGCGAAACAAATTGTAGTTGATGGAGAAGGGGCAAAAAAATTTTTAACAGTAAAAGTTATTAATGCTAAATCATTAGGTAGCGCAAAGAACATTGCTTTTTCAATTGCTAACTCTCCTTTGATTAAAACAGCTGTAGCTGGAGAGGATCCAAATTGGGGGAGAATTATTATGGGGATTGGCAAATCTGGAGAGATGATAGATTCTAAAAAACTTAAAATTAAACTAGGAAATCTTATTGTTGCTGAAAACGGAAAAATTTCAGATAATTACAATGAAGAAAAATTAAAAGAATATATGAGGTGGGACTCAATAGTTGTAGAAATTAATTTAAAATTAGGTAGCGATGCTTTCGAGTGCTATACATGTGACTTCACCCATGATTATATAGATATCAATGCAGACTATAGAAATTAGAGAATAAACTGGATAATATACTTTAATGATAAAATATAACCTTAAATGCAATAATAATCATGAATTTGAAAGTTGGTTTTCTGACTCAAACGAATTTAATAAATTAAATAAAAAAAAATTGCTCGAATGTATTTATTGCTCTTCAAATAAAATTGAAAAATCTATTATGTCACCTATGGTTTCAGGAATAAAATCAAATGAAGATAAAACGAATCTTTTAGATCAAAAATTATTAAATGAAAAAAATCAGCTAATAAAACTCAGAGAGCATATAGAGAAAAATTTTGAATTTGTTGGAGACAAGTTTAGTGAAAAAGTAAGAGATGTTTATTATGACAAAGAAACTAAAAAGAGCATTTATGGGACAACTACTCCAGAGGAAAAAAAAGAATTAGAGGAGGAAGGTATTGATTTACTAAGCATTCCCTGGGTTAGTAAAGATAATTAATTTTTAAAACTACAAACAATATAATTAACAGAGAGATTTTCAGATTTTTTCCATTTATTAAAAATGGGATTAAATTCCAGCCCTTTAATATCATTTGTTGAAAATTTTATATCTGATAATTTTTTTTGCATTTCTTCAGGTTTTATAAATTTGTTCCAATCATGAGTTCCAATAGGCAACCATCTTAATATATATTCAGCTCCAATAATTGCCTTTATATAAGATGAAAACGTTCGGTTAATTGTTGCTGTGAACATTAAACCATTTTTTTTTAACAATTTATAACAAGATTTAAGATACAGATCTAAGTTATCCACGTGTTCAACAATTTCAAGATTTAAAATTATATCAAATTTTTCTTTTTCATCTAATTGTTCAGGAGACTTATTGAGATAAGTAATCTTTAAATTGTTTTCTTTACTATGCAGAGAAGCAACTTTTATATTTTTTTCAGAAGCATCTATGCCTGTAATATTTCCACCTAAACGAGCCATTGGTTCACTTATTAAGCCACCACCACATCCAATATCAAGAATTTCCAAATTTTTAAGAAAATGTTTTTTATTTCTATTTAATTTAAAATGTTTTGAAATTTCCTCTAAAATATATTCAATTCTAATGGGATTAAACATATGTAAAGGTTTAAATTTACCATTTACATCCCACCATTCGTCAGCTAATTTTGAAAACTTTTGAATTTCCTCTTTATTTATTGTAGTCATCTATTCTTAATGTATTAATTATACTTAATTAAATTCTGTTTATATTATATTAAAATCTAGCAATGGCAAAAAAAGTATTAAAATTTGGCGGAACTTCTGTAGGAACTATAGAGAGGATTCTACATGTGGCAAAAATCATAAAAAAGGAGTATGATTCTGGCAATGAAATTATAGCTATAGTTTCGGCAATGTCTGGCAAAACAAACGAGTTATTAAAACAATCTAAAGCTATTTCTGAAAACTTTAATAAAAGAGAACTAGATGTACTTTTGAGTTCAGGAGAACAAGTGACGAGCTCTCTGTTAGCTGGGGCATTAATAGAGTATGGTGTTAGATCTAAGTCATGGCTTAATTGGCAAATACCAATTTTGACAGAAGGCGATCATTCAAATTCTAGGATAGTAAATATTAATATAAAAGAAATAAATAAATTTTTATCAGATAAAGGAGTAGCAATAATTCCTGGTTTTCAAGGAATTTCTAAAAATGGAGATGTGACTACAATTGGTCGAGGCGGTTCTGATGCTACAGCTGTCGCCTTTGCTAAAATATTTGATACAGACACTTGTGAAATATACACAGACGTTGACGGAGTTTATTCCACAGACCCAAAAAAAATACCTGTAGCAAAAAAAATAGATAAAATTTCCTACGATGAAATGCTTGAGCTATCATCTCTAGGAGCAAAAGTTATGCAATCTTCAGCAGTACAAACTGCTATGATGTATAATATTCCACTTGAAGTTAAGTCTACATTTACTGATAGGCAAGGAACAAGAATTTTTGATAAAGAAAATTTAGACTATACTAAAAGTGTTACAGGAGTAGCTTACTCAAAAGACGATGCCAAAATTACTTTAATGGGGGTACAAGATAAACCAGGAGTTGCTGCCAATATATTTGAGCCATTAAGTAAAAATCAGATCAATGTTGATATGGTGATACAAAATATTTCATCAGACCATAAAATTACAGATATAACTTTCACAATTAAAAGAGATGATCTTGTAAAGACTATAGAAATATTAAAAAATAATAAAGAAATTAAATATGAAAACATGAGTCATAATAATAAAGTTTCTAAAATTTCAATAGTAGGAGCAGGAATGGTTTCTACACCTGGAGTAACTTATAAAATGTTTCGAAGTTTAGCGGAGGAAAAAATTAATATTTTAGCTATTTCTACTTCAGAGATAAAATTGTCTGTAATTATTAATGAAGAAGATACTTTAAAAGCCATAAAAAAATTACATACAGCTTTCGATTTGGATTAAAAATGGAAATTAGACCTCATAGAACAATAAGCAGAAAAAAAACAAAAAAAATTAAAGTTGGTAATATTTCTGTAGGAGGAAATTCTGAAATTAGTGTTCAATCTATGACCAATACACTTACAACCAATATAAAAGAAACAGTAAAACAAATTCATTCATTAGAGGAAGCTGGCGCAGATATAGTAAGAGTTTCTTGCCCAGATGAAGCTTCAACAAAAGCACTTAAAGATATAGTTAAAGAAGTAAGAGCTCCAATTGTAGCAGATATACATTTTCATTATAAAAGAGCCATCGAAGCAGCAAAAATGGGAGCAAGCTGTTTACGTATCAATCCTGGAAATATCGGATCAAAGGATAGAGTTTTAGAAGTAGTGAAAGCAGCTAAAGATAATAATTGCTCTATAAGAATTGGAGTGAATGCAGGTTCATTAGATAAAACTTTGTTGGAAAAATATAAAGAACCTTGCCCCGAGGCGCTTGTGGAGAGTGCGATGTATAATGTAAAATTATTAGAGGATAATGATTTTTTTAATTTTAAAATCAGCGTTAAATCTTCAGATGTATTTTTAACTGTTAAATCTTATAGGAATCTATCCAAAATTTGTGACTATCCTTTACATCTAGGAATTACAGAGGCAGGAGGTCTTCTTACTGGCAGTATAAGGTCATCGATTGGTATCGGGCAACTTTTAATGGATGGTATAGGAGACACAATAAGAGTTTCGCTTTCTTCTGATCCAGTTGATGAGATCAAATCAGGTTATGAAATTTTAAAATCATTGGGCATTAGAGCAAGAGGAGTAAATATTATCTCTTGCCCTTCTTGTGCTCGTCAAGCGTTTCCAGTGATTGAAACTGTAAAAGAACTGGAGAAAAAGCTATCACACGTGAAAAAACCAATTACCTTGTCTATAATAGGATGCGTAGTTAATGGACCTGGAGAGGCAGCACAAACAGAAATAGGTCTCACCGGAGGAGGACAAGATAGCAATCTTTTGTATTTATCAGGGTTACCACATAAAAAAATAGCAAGTTCAGAGATAATAAATAAAGTTGTTCAACTTGTTGAAGAGAAAGTTAAAGAAAAAAATAATTAAATAATGATTCCTCTAGAAAAAGTGCAAGATATTATTGCAAAGCACGATAATTTAGAAAAAGAGTTATCCGCTGGTAATATTGATACAAAACTATTTGCTAAAAAGTCTAAAGAATATTCAAGTTTAGGAAATATTATTTCTTATGCTAGAGATTTTGTGAAATTTGATAAAGAAAAAAAAGATTTGGAGCAGATAATTGAAGATAAAAATAGTGATACAGAAATGGTTGAGATGGCAGAGAAAGACTTACAGGAGTTGAAAATTAAAAAACAAGATTATGAGGATAGATTAAAGATATTTTTGCTGCCAAAAGATGAAGATGACGATAAAGATGCAATAGTTGAAATTAGAGCTGGTACAGGAGGTTTGGAGGCTTCTCTTTTTTGTTCAGATTTATTTAAAATGTATGAAAAAGTTTGTTCTAAAAAAAAATGGAAATTAGAAATTATCAGTATTTCTAAAAGTGAAGCAGGAGGGTTCAAGGAGGTTATATTTTCTGTTAGTGGAAATAATATTTATTCTTACTTAAAATATGAATCAGGAGTTCATCGAGTGCAGAGAATTCCAGAAACAGAAACTCAAGGACGGGTACACACTTCCGCTGCAACGATTGCAGTATTGCCCGAGGCAGAAGACGTTGACATACAAATTAAGGAGTCGGATTTAAGAATAGATGTTTTTAGAGCAGGTGGTCCTGGGGGACAATCTGTTAACACTACTGATAGCGCTGTTAGAATTACTCATATTCCTTCCGGAGTAGTTGTAAGTCAACAAGATGAAAAATCTCAACACAAAAATAAAGCTAAAGCTCTAAAGATTTTAAGATCAAGAGTTTATGAGGCTGAAAAAAGAAAAAAAGATCAAGAACGATCTAGCAACAGAAGAAGTCAAATAGGTACTGGAGATAGATCAGAAAGAATAAGAACCTACAATTTTCCTCAAGGAAGAGTAACCGATCATAGAATTAATCTTACTTTACATAAACTTGACGAGTTTTTAAATGGAGAAATTCATGAAGAAATGAATCAAGAATTAAGATTAAAAGAACAAGATATAAAACTAAAAAATTTAAACTAATGGAAATCTTAAAACTAATTAATAATGGTTCAAAACAACTGAGAGATAAAAATATTAATTCTCACAAAATAGACTCAGAAATTTTACTTTCTGAAACACTAAACCAATCAAGAGAAAATATATTAATTAACCTAGATAAAAAAGTTGATCCAAAAAAAATTAAAGACTTTTATAAATTTATTCAAAGAAGGTCTTCAAAAGAACCGATTGCTTATATTTTAAAAAAAAAAGAGTTTTGGAGTAAAAGCTTTCTTGTAGACTATAATTCTTTGATACCAAGACCTGAAACGGAGTTAATGGTTGAAAAAATAGTAAAAATTTTTGAGTCAAAAGATATATATATTTTAGATATCGGGACAGGGACAGGCTGTATATTGGTAAGTATATTAAGTGAATTAAAAAACTCTAGAGGGATAGGTATAGATATTTCTTCAAAAACAATACAGATAGCCAATGCAAATTTAAAAAAACATAATTTAACTAAGAGAGCCAAGTTTTATAAGAGATCTTTAGATGAGATTTATCATAATAAATTTGACTTAATTGTATCTAACCCCCCTTATATAATGAGAAAAGATTTAAAAAATTTAAATGAAGATATTAAAAAATTCGAACCTAAACTAGCTTTAGATGGCGGAAATGATGGGCTTGACGTTATTAAAAAAGTTATCTACAAATCGAAGAATATCTTAAAGATTAAAGGTATGCTCGCCTTAGAAATAGGAAATGAGCAATTTAAAAAAGTTTCAAAAATATTAAAAAGCAATAGATTTAAGACTAGATATTTAGTTAAAGATTATCGGGAAAATATTAGATGCATACTATCGACATTAGAAAATTAAAATTAACGGAAATTATAATTAATGAATAATAATAGAAGAAGAAGTTTTAGACCTAGGTCACAAAGAAATAACTTTAGACGCAGAAACGGTTCTATGAATGCAAATAATGGGACCAATTTTAATAGCAATGGAAATATGAACTTTAACAGAAATGGTTCTATGAACAATCCTCATAATGTTGAAAAAACTGTGCAAAAATTTCAGCAATTAGCTAAAGATGCTCAAAGTAATGGAGATCCTGTTTTGGTAGAAAATTACTTACAACATGCTGATCACTACTCAAGAAGATTAGCAGAATTAAATGATAGAAGTACAAATAATTCTGATAGTGAGAAAAATAATAGCGTGTCAGATACATCAATCAAAGATGTATCAAAAAATTAGAATTCATTAAATCATAAATAAAATCAAATTTATCTTAACTTAGATAACTTAAGGTCAATTTTAATTCTCGCTAATTCAAAATCCTCTCTTGCTTTTCCTTTTAAAATTTTTCCAGACGGCAATTTGAGTTTCTGTGAGTTTACTTTTTTGCCATTAACAATTACCTCATAGTGTAGGTGTGGCCCAGTAGAGAGACCAGTTGACCCAACATATCCAATAATTTGCCCTTGCTTAACTCTTTTTCCTTCTTTAATTCCACGAGCAAAACTTTTCATGTGAGCATAAACTGTTTCATAAGTGGAGTTGTGTTTTATTTTAACACAATTTCCACCACCACCACACCATCTTGCTCTAGTAATTTTACCAGAACCCGAAGCCATAATAGGAGTTCCGCTTGGAGCTGCAAAGTCTGTTCCTCTATGCATTTTATTATATCCTAAAATTGGATGTTTTCTCATGCCATAAGAAGATGATAAGCGCGCTCCATTAATAGGAGTTTTCATTAAAGATTTAACAATACTTTTTCCTTTTATATCGTAAAAACCTAGGTCACTGTCGTCTTTAAAACTATAAAGATTTATTTGGGTACCATTTACAAACATTGAAGCATAAATTATCTTACCAGTATCTTTGACAATGTTATTATCATCTTCAAATTTTTCGTATAAAACCTCAAACCAATCTCCTTTTCTAATATCTCTTTGAAAATCTACTTCAAAACCAAAAATTCTAGCAAATTCCACTATTATGTTTGGCTCAATTCCAACTTCTATGGCTGAACTATATAAATTATTTTTAATTTTATTTTTTAATACAACTTCTTTCTTATAAAGTTGAAGTATATTTTCTTTAATTATAAAGCTATCTTGACTCCTTCTTATTTCAATAGTTGAAGTGTTGCTTT
>CACGGD010000007.1 GCA_902572605.1 uncultured Pelagibacteraceae bacterium
TATTGAATTAAGAACTGGTATTTTTTTAAGATCTTTTAATTCAAATAATTTTGCTTTCAAACCATCTTCAAGATCATGGCTGTTATAGGCTATATCATCAGAAATTGATGCAATTTGTGCTTCTAGAGACGGTGATTTTTTAAAATTTATTTTCTTTTTAAAAAAATTTTTTCCTAAAATATTATTAAGTCTAGATAAGTCGTAAACTGGTCCATTATGTTTAATTAGCCCGTCTAAAGTGTCAAAAGTTAAATTAAGACCTTTAAAATTATAATACTTATTTTCTAAAAGAGTGACTATTCTAATTGTTTGAATATTATGATCAAAACCACCGTGTTCTTTCATACATTCATTTAAAGCTTCCTCGCCTGCATGACCAAATGGAGTATGACCTAGATCGTGAGCTAAACTTAGAGTTTCACATAAATCTTCATTAAGTTTAAAACATTTTCCCAATGTCCTTGCGATTTGGGCAACTTCCATTGAATGTGTTATTCTAGTTCTATAGTGATCTCCTGTCGTGTTAACAAAAACTTGAGTTTTATGTTTTAATCTCCTAAATGCAGTTGAGTGAACAATTCTATCTCTATCTCTTTGAAATGGAGACCTTAATTTGCTTTTCTTTTCAGGGTTAAATCTTCCTCTAGATTTAATAGGAATTGATAATTTAGAGAAGCTATTTTTTTGCATAATCGACTATTAAAATATATACTACAAAATAAGTGGTTATGACAAAGAAAATAGAATTTACAGATCGAGCTAAAGAACAAATAGAAAAGATTATTAGTGAAGATCAATTAAAAAAATTTTTTAGAATTTCCGTAAAAGGTGGAGGTTGTTCTGGATTTAAATACGATTTTAGTTTTGATAATAAAATCGACAACAAAGATGTTATATTTGGTAAAGCTGTAATTGATAAAACCTCTCTTGATATTATTTCAGGATCTACCATTGATTTTAAAAAAGAAATGATTGGTGAGTCCTTTGTTATAAACAACCCTAAAGCTTCATCTTCTTGTGGTTGTGGACTATCTTTTTCTGTTTAATGAAAATTATATCATGGAATGTAAATTCAGTTCGTGCAAGAATTGAAAATATACTTAGTTATGTAAAAGAATCAAATCCTGATATTTTATTCCTACAAGAAATAAAAACACAAAATGAAAATTTTCCATCAGATAGTTTTAAAGAATATGGTTACAATTCATATGTATTTGGACAAAAAAGTTATAATGGTGTTGCTTTTTTGTCCAAATTTAAAATAGAAAATGTTAGCAATAATTTCATAAAAGATAAATTGAAACAATCTAGAATAATTACTGGAGAAATTCTTTTAAATAAAAAAAAAACAAAACTCATTAATGTTTATGTTCCAAATGGAAATCCTGTTGATACAGAAAAATATGAATACAAAAAAAATTGGCTCTTTGCTTTTATTAAAAAAATAAAAAAGGAGTTAATAGAAAATACTAATATAATTATTTCTGGGGATTTTAACATAATACCAGAAGAAATTGATGTATATGATTATAAGAGATATGAAAACGATGCTCTTTTTAAATTAGAAATTAGAAAAAAATATAGAGAACTAATTAATTTAGGATTTAACGATATCTATAGATATTTTAATAAGTCTAAGCAGGAATACACTTACTGGGATTATTTTGCAGGTTCATGGCAAAAAAATTATGGATTAAGAATAGATCATTTTCTAGTCTCAAATAATTTGTTAGAAAATGTGAAATCAATTAGTATTAATAAAAAACCTAGATCAAAAACAAAACCTTCTGATCATACTCCTATAGAACTAGAAATTAATTAGCTCGTCCGTAAACATCTTCATAACGGACTATATCAGTTTCTTTTAGAATTAAGCCTAATTGAGCTTCCATAATCTTAACAGGTTTCTTATTCGGATTTTGAATTCTATGTATTGCACCTTGAGGTATAAAAATTGTTTCATAAGGTTTTTTTAAAAAATTTTTTTTATTTAGAGTAATTTTCGGTTTACCTTGTGTAACGACCCAGTGTTCAGATCTATGGAAATGTTTTTGCAAACTCAAAACTCCTTTTGATTTGACATGCAGTTCTTTTATTAAAAAGTTATTACCGTTAAACAAGTTTGTATAATTACCCCACGGTCTATAAAAAGTATTTTTTTTACTAAAATATTTATTTCTATTTCTGTGGTACATTAGTAGGATTTCTTTCCAACTACCCAAATCAGTCCAAGGAATGCTAAGTTTTATAGCATTTATATTTTTTGTTTTTTCTAAAATTGCGTAATCAAAAGATTTCGAGGAGTTCTTAGAAAATTCTCTTTTATTTAAATAATAGGTATCATTTTTAAAATTACTTTTATAAACCGCTAAAAAAGTATTTTTGTAAATATTTTTTTGATATTTTTTATAATTATTTATAATCGAGTCTTTTCTAAGAAAAAACATTCCCGAATTCCAATAACCTCCTTTTTTAATTATCTTTTTAGCCTTTAGTTCATTGGGTTTTTCAAAAAATCTTGTGACTTTATTTAGTTTTTTTTTAATTTTTTTAGTAATTAAATAACCAAATTGCCCAGACGGTTCATTGGGTTTTATACCAAAAATAAAAATATTTTGATCGGTTAGATATCTTTTATTTTTTTTTATTTCATAGTTAAATTTACTAACTTTTTCTATCATATGATCAGCTGTTAAAAATAACATTGGCTGTTTATCAGGGATCTTTTTTATAAGTGCTGCAGCAAGTATGGCTGGTCCAGTATTTTTTTTTTCTGGTTCTAATATAATTTTGTATTTTTTTATCCTATGATTTTTTAAATGTTTTTTTATTTCTTTGAGGTACTTTAAGTTAGTACTTATTATAGGTGTATCGAATATAGATCCTTTAATTCTTTCTAAAGTTTTTCCAAGTAATGTCCATCCCCCAAAATCAATAAACTGTTTTACTTCATTTCTTTTTGATTCAGGCCATAGTCTAGTTCCAGAACCACCACATAAAATAACTGGTTTAATCTTCATTAAATCTTAGAGTATTCTTTAACTTCTTTTTTTTTACCTGGATGAGTCGGAGCGCCGAGATATGCAGGACCAACCGTTTGGGCATATTTCCATAGTGTGCCTGAACCAAATGAGGATTTTTTAGCTCTCCATTTTTTCTTTCTAGAGGATAATTGAGATTTTGTCAGTCTAACATTAATTGTTCCTTTTTTTGCATCAATATCGATAGTATCTCCATTTTTAAGTAATGCGATTGGTCCACCTAATGCAGCTTCAGGACCTACATGCCCTACACAAAAACCTCTTGTGGCGCCAGAAAATCTTCCATCAGTTATTAAAGCAACTTTTTCTCCTTTTCCTTGACCATAAATTGCACCAGTAGTTGATAACATTTCTCTCATGCCTGGGCCTCCCTTTGGTCCTTCATATCTTATTATTATTATATCTCCATCTTTGTACTTTTTTGTCTGAACAGCTTTCATAGCGTCTTCTTCATTATCGAAACATCTTGCTTTACCAGTAAATTGTAATTTTTTTAAGCCAGCTATTTTTACAATCGCTCCATCTGGAGCTAAGTTTCCTTTTAAACCCACTACTCCACCATCTGGAGATAAAGGATTATTATATTTTCTTAATACTTTCTGGTTAGAATTAAATTTAATATTTTTTAAATTTTCTTTCATAGTTTTACCAGTAACAGTCATGCAACCACCATGGATAAATCCCCCGTCATATAGAGTTTTTAATAACATAGGAACTCCACCAGCTTCCCACATATCTTTAGCAACAAATCTACCTCCTGGTTTTAAATCCGCAAGATAAGGTGTTTTTTTAAATATTTTTGCAACGTCCATTAAATCAAATTTAACTCCTATTTCATTTGCTAAGGCAGGTAAATGCAGAGCAGCGTTAGTTGATCCACCAGTAGCGGCTACAATGGTTGCTGCATTTTCTAAAGATTTTTTTGTTACTATATCTCTAGGCTTTATATTTTTTTCTAATAAATTCATTACTGTTTGACCGCTATCAAAAGCATATTTATCTCTCTCCTCATATGGAGCCGGAGTTCCAGCAGAGTAAGGTAAGGCTAAACCTATAGCTTCAGAAACACATGCCATAGTATTAGCTGTAAATTGACCCCCACAAGCACCTGCACTAGGACAAGCAACTAATTCTAATTCTCTGAGTTCTTCAGATGACATTGATCCTGAAGAATGTTTTCCAACAGCTTCGAATACATCTACAACAGTTACATCTTTACCTTTATACTTACCTGGTAAAATTGAACCGCCATATATAAAAACGCTAGGAACATTTAATCTTAACATAGACATCATTAATCCTGGCAATGATTTATCACATCCAGCAATACCGACTAAAGCATCGTAACAATGTCCCCTAACAGTTAATTCAGCAGAGTCAGCTATAACCTCTCTTGAAATCAAAGATGATTTCATTCCTTCATGGCCCATAGCTATACCATCAGTAACTGTTATTGTGCAAAATTCTCTGGGCGTTCCACCGTATTTTTTAACTCCTTTTTTAACTGATTGAGCTTGTCTCATTAAAGCAGTGTTACAAGGAGCTGCTTCGTTCCACGTTGAAACAACACCTACGAAAGGTTTAGCAACATCTTGTTCGGTTTCTCCCATGGCATAATAAAAAGACCTATGCGGAGCCCTATCAGGTCCTAAAGATGTATGACGACTAGGTAATTTTTTTTTATTAATTTTAGACATATTTAGTTAATACTTGATACAATACTTCTTAATTTTCTATCTTCAACAGTTAATTCCTTGACTAATTTTTTATCATTTTGAACAATTTCTTTAGGTGCGTTCTTTACGTAAGCCCTATTTTCAAGTTTTTTATTTAGAGCTTCAATTTGTTTTTTTAAGCTTTCTATTTTTATCAGAATTTTTTCTTTTTGAGAAGATAAGTCAACATCTTTACTAAATTCTAAAGAAATTTTTTCTTTTAAAACTAAAATATCAATAATATTTTTGTTATTATTTCTATTTTTTGTAAAGTTTTCTACTCTTCCTACTTGTTTAATTAGATTAAAGTAATTATTCAATAATTTTTTAAGTTTTCCAGACTTATCAGATAAAGACACATCACAAAATAGTTTAGGTGCAATTTTTAATTCAGCTTTTGTCGATCTTATATTAGAAATTAATTCTATTATATCATTAATATCTATTTGATTTTTATTAAATTTATGTACATTTTTGTAATTAGGCCAAGAAGATGAAATCAAATCTTTTTTGAAAACATTTTTATATTTGTTTTTAGACCAGACTGACTCTGTAAAAAAGGGTACAAAAGGATGTAAAAGTCTTAAAATATTAGCCATCATAAACGAAGAAAAATATTTTGCTTCATTAATTTCAGCCTTGTTTTTTGAGTTAAAGATTGGTTTCAAAAACTCTAAATACCAATCACAATATGAATGCCATACAAATTGATAAACATGTTTTGCTGACTCATCAAATCTAAAATTTTCGATATTCTTTGATACTAAATTTTGTGTCTTAATATATTCGCTAAATATCCATTGATTAATTGGAAGTTTTATAGATTTTATATTTACCTTTTTATTTAATTTACAATTATTTAATTTAAGAAAATTGTTAGCACTCCAAATTTTTGTAATAAAATTTCTATTCCCGACTACCCTATTTTTGGATAATTTCACATCTCTTCCTGGAGAGGCCATTGAAATTAAAGTAAATCTTAAACTATCAGCCCCAAACTCATTAATTAGTTCAAGAGGATCAATTACGTTTCCTTTGGATTTAGACATTTTTTGCCCTTTTTCATCTCGAACTAATGCATGAACATATATTTTATGAAATGGTGTTTGTTTGTTAAAATAATTACCCATCATTAACATTCTAGCAACCCAGAAAAAAATTATATCGAAACCTGTGACAAGCACTGAGGTGGGATAAAATTTTGAAAGTTCCTTTGTTTTAGTTGGCCAACCTAATGTAGCAAAAGGCCATAAAGCTGATGAAAACCACGTGTCTAAAACATCAGTTTCCTGTCTAAGTTTAATTTTTATATTTTTATTTTTATTTCTTTTTTTTGCTAATCTTAATGCATTTTTTTCATTTTCAGCAACAAAGACATTATTATTTTCATCATACCAAGCAGGTATTCTATGGCCCCACCAAATCTGACGAGATATGCACCAAGGCTCAATATTTTTCATCCATTGAAAAAATGTTTTGGTCCAATTATTTGGAAAAAAAGAAGTCTTACCTGCATTAATTATACTTATTGGTTTTTTAGATAATTTTTTTGCATCTACAAACCATTGTTCTGTTAAAAGAGGTTCGATTATAGTATTTGATCGATCTCCATATGGTACTTTATTATTAATAGTTTCAATTTTTACAAGGCTTCCTTCCTCTTTGAGTTGTTTTACTAAAAGTTTTCTTGCTTCAAATCTGTCTAAGCCTATAAATTTTTTAATTCCATTTTTGTTTATTTTTCCATTTTTTTCAAAAATATTTATTAATTCTAATTTATTTCTTTTCCCTACTTCATAATCGTTAAAATCATGGGCGGGAGTTATTTTTACTGCTCCAGATCCTTGCTCTGGATCAGCATAGTAATCAGCAATAACCTTTACTTTTCTGTTTACTAGTGGAATTATTAAGTTTTTTCCGATTAAATTAATATATCTTTCATCTTTAGGATTTACAGCAACTGCTGTATCTCCCATCATAGTCTCAGGCCTTGTAGTAGCAATTGTTATTTTTTTATCTGAGTTTTCAATTTGATAATCTATATAATATAATTGAGATTGCACATCCTTTTGTATTACTTCTAAATCTGAAATAGCTGTTTGAAGTTGAGTGTCCCAATTTACTAGTTTTTTATCTTTATAAATTAACTTTTTCTTATAGAGATCTACAAATACCTTAATTACGGCATGAGATAGATCTTTATCCATAGTGAATCTTGTTCTTGACCAATCACACGAACAACCCAATTTTTTTAGTTGATCTAAAATAATACCACCTGACTGTTCTTTCCATTCCCAAACTTTTTGAATAAATCTATCTCTTCCTAAATCATCTTTTTTAATACCTTTTTGTTGCAAATTTTTTTCTACAACTGCTTGAGTAGCAATACCTGCATGGTCTGTTCCAGGTTGCCACAAAGTTTCATGTCCCTTCATTCTATTAAATCGAATTAGCACATCTTGAAGACTATTATTTAAGGCATGTCCCATATGAAGTCTTCCAGTCACATTTGGGGGTGGAATTACAATCGAGAATGTATTTTTAACTCTTCCTTTCTGGGGTTTAAAACAACCTTTTTTGATCCAAAAATCTGAGATTTTTTTCTCTTCTTCCAAATGATTGTATTTTTTAAATTCCATTTTTTTGATTATCTCTAATATAGTTTATATCAAAAGAAGCAAAACCTAAAAGGGATAGATTTCCCTTTATTGAACTACTTAAATGATTTAAATAGTTTTTAAGGTAAGTTTAGGCCACGTGGCGGAATGGTTACGCAGAGGATTGCAAATCCTTTTATTCCAGTTCGATTCTGGACGTGGCCTCCAGCAAAATTTATTAAAGAGTACCTAACCAATTGTAAAATTCTGAAGTTCCAATCGATACTTCAAATTGATCCATTAAATGTCCATGCACTTCTTTATCTTTTTCATGATAAATAGTACATTCCAATTTTACTAAATCACCATTTTTGAATTCAAATTGTGAGATATATTGAGTAGAACTTTGGTAATAATAATGTTTTTGACTACCTTCTCTTAATTTTGTTTTTGGAAAAAGATTTTTTACTTCTTTAACAGCATTTTTTTTTAAATTCATACACTCTTTTAAACTTGTAATCTCAGTTACACCTCTTACTACATGAATTTTAAAATTCTTATCTTTTCTTTTTAAATGGAATAATAAATAATCGTAAGGACCACTTCCTGAAGTTAATTGTGTTTCAAAAAATTTACTATTTTTTGAATAGTGACCTTGATCATTATTAGATATCTCATCTTTAGACATATGATTGGATAAATTATCACCAATACTAATGCCCTCTATTTCAAAATCACTAATATCTTCAGCTTTAACACTAACGATAAAGAATAGCGATAAAGAAAAAATTATAAAAATTTTTTTAATTTTCTTCATTATTTATAAGCTTCGTTAATAATAAAATATGCATAACCTTCAGTTGATATTGATACTTTTAAATTTTTTCTTAATCCACTTTCTTTTGTGAAATGATAACAATTAATTATTATAGATTCAACTGAGGGATAAGGTTTAAAATAATTTTGAATTCCATAAACCATAGATTTTCCTGATTTATCATTGTTGGATTTAAACTCTGTAATTTCATTACTATTAAAATTAAAAATTTGTTCTAAAGAGGACTGAATTTCATTTTTTAAACTATTACATTCATCTAAAGTATCATAAAATTTAACCCCTGCTATCCCTTGAATAATAAATTTTTTATCATTTTTTTTTATATTAATATTTAGTAAATCAAAATTTTCTAATTTTTTAAATTTTTCTGCTCTATACATTATATATTTATCATTCGTAAATTGAGATTTTGCTTTAGATGATAAAATTTTATCTAGCGAAGTAAATTCTAATAAACTTTGTCCAACACTAAATCCTTCAAGTTCAAAATCTTGAATTCTATCAGCATAGGATTTAATTGTTGAAAATAAAAGAATTAAGAAAATGCCTAATATTTTTTTCATAACTATTTACTCCTTTTACTTAATTACAACTCATATTTTCTCTTAATCCCATTAGAACTCCTCCCCAAAAACCTGTTACTCCACTACTCATATTACTTTGTCTAACAGACTCACATTCTAAAGCTTTTTTTTGAACTAAATACCTTTTTCTACTGATATCTAATTCCATCATACAATTAGAGAAATTTAAAGTTCCTTCATTAAATCCATATTTTTTACAAGTTATCTTGTCTAAATTTAATTGATGTTCATAGGCAATTTTCTTTTTTTCTAACCTAATTTTTTCTCTTTCGGCATTATAATTTGCACAAGATAAATTTAAACAAAATAAGAAAATTAAAATTAGATTTTTCATTGATTAGTACAATATTGTTTATATTTTAAAGCTTCGTTTTCTGTAATTCCCATTATATTTAATTGTTCATCCTGTGAGTAATTCTTATCAAAAAAATAACTTGCAGAAGCATTGCCAACCAAACTTAGATAGCACCAATCACTATTATGAGGCTTTCCAAATCTAAGATCGTTAACTGTTTTCCATTCAAATCCTGTCCAAATTTTAAATCTTCCAATAACAGGTGATACATCAAACCTTGTTACTTCTTGTGAATAAACAATATTTTCGCCTTCTATGGTTTTATTGATCTCGGTGCCTTCCTTAACAAGCTCGCTATTAAGATTTTTTTTATAAAGATGGTATGCGTAAGATACTAAAATTAAAAACAAACCCAGCGCTAATAAAAATAATGTTAAAGATTTTGTATAACCCCAAACACTTCTGGTATTTCTTATTCGGCTTTTCTCATCAATATATTTGTTTACAGGGCTATAATCATGAACTGAATATGTAATTTTTTCATCAGACATTATTTCTTTTTATCCTTTTCGTAATTAGGAGCATTGAAAGGTCCTTTTTTTAATAATGCTTCATCATCTGTAGGAAGTGGAACATAAACTATTTCTTTTCTTATTGTTTCTTTTGGCACCTCTACTTTTTCATATACAATCTTTGCGCCAACATTTTTTTCAACAATTTTTTCCTTTTCTACTATTTTCTCAACTTCAACTTCTTTAATTTTGACAATAGGGTCTTTAAGTCTTTTAATTTTTCCCCAAACATACCTATTAATTAAAACGAACATCTTAGAAAATCTATTAGCAACTCCTCTCCAATTAGCCCCAGGTTTATTTCTAATGGCATGTAATCTAGGATCCAATAAGACCAAACTAGCAAATGCTAACATTGTGCCAGTAACTGAAATTATAAATCCTAAAACACCAAACCAAAGCCAAAAAGCTGCAGTGAGTGCTGCTCTTGGAATATCTGCATAAACAGACTCTTCTACTTTATTTGAACTCAATTTTCGTTTTTTTTCTAAATCTTTTTTCTGATTTTCAAGACTTTTAATTTGGGATTCTATCGCTTCGTTATCCAAATTATTAGTTTTACTAAACATTGATATTATTTTACCAAACCAGCTTTTTTCAGTTATAGATTTAACTTTTTGATTTTCTAAATCAATTATTTGATCATTTACTTTTTTGATTTCTTTGTTGTAATCAATGACAAACCATCCTTTTAACCATGTGGCCACTCTAAATACTTGATTATTAGGAGCTAACTCATCTATTTCAGCAATAAGTTCATTTTTTCTATCTTTCAATTCAATAATTTTAATTACTTTTTCTTTTTCATCTAATCTAAAAGTCTCCTTTTTTTCTTCTAAAATCTTAATTTCATTATCAAGAAGTTTTTTTTCTTCTGTAAGTGATAATAATTGATTTTTGTTATCTTGATTAATAATTGAGATTTGACCTTCATTATCTCTGTTAGATGATTTAATTAAATCTTTTAACTGTTCGTTTTTTTCATCTTTATCTTTTTCATATTTTTCTATTCTAATATTATTTTGTTCAATTGTTGCATCAATGCCTTTTTTATTAGATCCAAAAACTTTACTATCTTTTTGACCAGATAATGTAGTATTTGATTTTAGCAATATCTCAATATTTTTTTCTAAATCTATAATTTCTTGCTTTAGCTGATTTATGCTGTCCTGATCAACATTTGACTCTTTTACACTTTGAATTTGTTTTTGAGAGTTAAGGTTTATTTGACCTATTTGTTCATTTAATTCCGCTCTTCTTTTTATTAAAATTTCTATTTCTTCATTAATATTGTTAACCTCAACATTTTCATTAATATTTTCAATTTGTGTTTTAACGCTATTATATTCAACAATTTTTTTATCTACTCTTTTAGTTACTTCTCTATTTCTTATTTCAAAACCAGTAATAATTGTTTCAAATGTTGAAATATTTACTAATATTAATGCTATTAAAAAAACAACTCTCCAAAATAATCTTACCGAATAATAAACAGCTGTTGCTAAAGGAATTTTAGTTAGCTCTACAACTGCAACAATGATGAATATCATTCCAATAGTTAAATCATTTAAACTCACCCCCATTGATGCCAAGTCTGTTACATCTGCTACACCTTGGGCACCTCTTATTATTAATATTCCAACACACAAACCTATAAATGCTACAAGAATTTCAACACCCCATGCCATTCTTAAAAGAAAAATTCCTTTTTTAGTCGTCTGAGATTGTGGGAAAAACTTATTAAAAATATTATCTAGATTTGGCATTTATTTTTCCTGTTAAGTTTTTAATTTTGTGCATAATATTTAATCCTAAATTATTTGTAGAAGCGAATATATTATCTAAAAATGTTTTTTTTACTTCAAATATTTCAGCTACTTTTTTAATATCTTTATCTTCTTCTTCACTATAGATGTGATCGCTATGTGCAAGCCTGTAAAGAACAGCAATAATAAATTCCAAAAAATCTTTATGTCTATCGACTAATAATTTTTGTATTCTTACAGCATGGTATTCTATTGGATGAGGATCATTTCCACCTTCTTCCATTATTTTTAAAAGCATTTTTTTCTGTTGTGGATTGTGAGGAATAATCTTTAAAATTTCTTCCTCTTCATGAATATTGAAATGTCCATCATTCTTACACAGTTTTGCTGCCAAAATTAAAACACCTATTATACAAATAGTTTGCTGGCTTTCTTTTCTATATTTATCCCAGATGGCAGAACTGCTCATTTTATAAAATTTAACCACTTTTTTATTCTTGTTTAAAGAATAATTTTTATTGATAATCATAACCTTTTTTGTACATACATGTTTTAAAAGTTGCCTCATAACCAATAAGTTGATCTAAAACTTTATTAGTTTCGTCTGGATCACACATTAAAGGATTTCTACAAATATATCCTGGATACTGAGATCTAGCTAAGGCCTTGCAATAACCATTATCTCTACTAATTGAATTATTATTACCAGAGTGATGTGACCATGTTCCTGATGCACATGAAGTTAATAAAGATATTAAAAGAATATTAATTATAAATTTCATAATAAAGCTCCATCATAATTATTTTCAACAATGTCTTTCATTCTTCTTCTAATGTTTGAATTAGTTCTATCTTGAATGTAAGTAGCACTTAATTTAAGCACCGGAGAACCAGATTTTAGATATCTAAAATTATCTGAAGATATAAGAGATATATTAACTAAAGATATAGTGTAAATTATAAATCCAAATTTACCTAGAGAAGTAATTAATCTTATTGATGATGAAATAAATTGTTTCATATTATTCTTTAATCTCCCCTTGTTTTGATAAGGGGAGTTAAAAGTTTATGTACCTTCCTTTCCAAGGCTCATTAATGTTGCACCAATAAAGCCAAAAATCATTGGTGAAAATCTTGATGCTCCACCCATAAAACTTGTTAGATTTACTCCAGCCCATGAAAGAGCAAAATCTGCAACTGCAAAAGCAACTAGTAAAAATCCTAGAATTTGCAATACAGAAGTATTATTTGTTTCTTCTTGTATTTTTACTTTTCTCATTTTTTTTCCTTTTGTTTGTGTTTTCATGATTTACATATAGTTGATATTTCAAGAAAATCTTGTCCAGCTTTTAATTACAAATTGGACAAAAAAAATTTAGTCCAAAACATGAATATGATTTGGACAAGAAATTTTTTAATAATTCCATATATTTAGATTATGAAAAGAAGATTAATTGTATTAGGAATTCTAGCTTTATGGTCTAGTTCACTTTTTGCTTCAGAAATGAATGATTTATTGGAAAAAAATTTTAAAATTATAAAAACTGAGATCGTCAAATTTGAAAGAAAAGCATTAAAATTATTTACTTTAAAAAATGGAAAAAATATTTATTTATGTTTAAGTGAAATTGATCGTCGATATGGATTTGATGATACAGAGTGTATAAAACCCTAAAAAATACATAACAATTAAAAATTGTATTAAAAGTGTTGAAACACGTATATCTATTAACTAGAAAAGGATAGATATTTTCACAATATTTAATAGAATAATATAATGACTTTAGTGTTTAAAAAAATTTTTACACTTGTATTCGTTAGCTTCTTTTTAATTTCATCTGTAGACGCTGCGTGGATAACAAAAAAAACTGATAAATCTAAGGAAGAAATCAAAGAAGATAAAAAACAAAAAAATAAGTGGATTCAATTTAATAAACTAAAAAGTAAGTTTAAAAAAAAAGAAATTAAAGAAAATAAAAAAAAATATAAAAAAGAAGAAAAAAAAATTACAAAAGAAGTAAAAAGTTGGATTACAAAAAAATCTAAAGTTACCTATATAGATAGTGTTGATAAACTTCCCGATGGAGTTATTTACTTTGCTGGAGCTGATGAAACAAAAGATCTTTTATTTTATGGTTATGTTAAACCTGACACCAGTTCAAAAAAAATTAACGGTTACTATGAAACTAGCAAGGGCGTAGGTTATTTGAATGATGGAAAAACTACCTGTAAAATTGGCTCTACAGTCGTAGATGTATCATCTGGATTAGTTACTGCAAGAGTGTCTGGTAAATGTACAAATGGAATTATATTTAACGGTAGCACCTCCCAAACTAAAAACTCTGGCATGGGTTTTGCTGTGACAAAAGATGGTAAAAATAAATTTCTCTTTGATTTCAATGTTCAAAAGACAATTATTGCTAAGATATTTGAAACAAATAAAGAATTTACAGAAACTCAAGTTGTAGAACGAAAGCTCCCATCTAAAAAAAGAAAGAAAATTACTTTAAAACCAAACGGGAAATATTATGCTCTTTTAATTGGCAATTCTGTCTATAATGATAAAGGTTGGGATCAACTAGTATCACCAGTTAATGACATTGATGAAATAAAAAAAGTTTTAGATAATAGTTATAAATTCGAAAAAATTATTACTGTTAAGAACGGGACTAAAAAAGAAATCTTTAGATCGTTTACAGAACTTTCGAAGCTAACAACTACAAATGATTATGTTTTAATTTATTATTCAGGGCACGGCACAACAAAAGCAGAACAGGCTTATTGGATACCAAAAGATGGAAGTGCTAATTGGGGAAATGGTGATTGGATAAATATTAATGAATTAAACATATTTTTAACAGAGATTAAGGCCCATCATTTAGCAGTAATGGTAGACTCTTGTTATGTAGGTGGAAAATTTAAAGGAGTTAACATACTTGATCTTAAAAAGGATGAGCATGTTGATTTGTTTAATCAAAATTTAAAGGATGGATTAAATTTAAGAGCTCGATCAGTTTTAGCCTCGGGAAGCAAAGGCCGTGTGAGTGACACAGCTGCAGGTACAAATCATTCTAGATTTGCCTTAGCTTTAATAAATATTCTTGAAACTGCTAATAAACAGTCTGTGCCTTTAAATATGACTAACATTGCATTAAACGTAAAATTGGCATTTGCAGGAAATTTTAGTCAAAAACCAATCCTTTATCACCCGAGTACATGGCAACATGGAGGTGGAGATTTTATATTCATACCTAAAAAAAATCTTAAATGATTAAGAAGATATATTTTATTTTAATAGTTTTTTTATATTTTTCACCAAGTCAAGCAAATGTAACAAATACTCTTTTATTAAATTCATCTATATTGGGCAAAGAAAACTTAGAAATAACTGCCACTCCGCTATCAGATAAAAATCAAATAAAAAACTTAAAATTAGATATTCAAAAAAACAAAGAATATTTGATTAATATCAATCCAAAATTAGTTCGCAATAATAAGAACAGACCTCCAAAAACAAAGTTTAAAGGAGGAGCAGAGGAAATTTATGATGAATACGCTAACAGTGTTGTGTTTATAGGAAATAAAAAAAAAGGTGGTGCTGGTTCAGGGTTTGTAATTAATCATAAAGGTAAAAAAATTATTACAAATTGGCATGTAATTGAAGGAGCTAAGAAAGTAAGGGTGTGGCTTAAACCAAAAAATTTAGTCGATGAAAGATATATGATAGGTAAGAACGAGTCTTATATTGCTAATGTTATTAAAGTTGACAGAGAAAAAGATTTAGCACTATTAGATATTTCAGGTTTACCCAGTAACATCAAGCCTGTTGTCTTTGGAAACTTTGATGATTTGAAAGTAGGAGAAACTGTTTTTGCTATAGGTCATCCAGGAGAATTAATTTGGAGTTTTAATAGTGGTATGGTTAGTCAAATTCGCCGTAATTACAAATGGGAATACCGTGACTCATATCATCTTGCTAATGTAATACAAACTCAAACTCCAATTAATCCAGGAAATTCTGGTGGTCCTTTATTTGATAAAAATAAAAAACTAGTTGGAGTTAACACGTTTACTACTGAAGGTGAAAATCTAAATTTTGCTGTAGCTGTTAATGACTTGACTGATTTTTTAAAGAAGCCTGAAAAAAAAATTAAAGAAAATAAATATATTAAAAAAAAAGATAAAGGTCCAACTTGGATAACTAAAAAAAAGAAAGGAAGTAAAAAAAACAGTATTGATATTAAATTCCCTAACGCCATAAAACGTGATTCGGATAAAAATGGTATAACGGACATTTGGTTTATAGACGAAAATAAGAACGGAAAAATTGATACAGCAGCAATTGATATAAATGAGGATGGAATTATTGAAACAGTAGCATTTGACGCAAATGAGAACGGTAATTTTGAAATTTTTCTATTCGATGATGACCTTGATGGTAACGCAGACAGAGCGGAAATTGACGAAGATGATAATGGGACCTCAGATATTATGGCTTACGACTATGACCAAGATGGTAAATGGGATAAATACAAAGATATTTCCTAAAATTAATTCTTAACATCTATTTTTAGTCTTATTCTCAGTATTTTGTTTTCTAATTCAGTAATAGCCTGATCAATTTCTCTTTTTTCCAATGGGGAAATTTCTGGACCTTTATCACTTTTTGGATCTTTCGCGCCTTGAACAAGTTCTGTAAGCTTACCATGAAGAATTGTGGACTTAACAAGCATTTCATTAATATCTTTATTTTCAATATCCAGATTATTGTCTAAAACTTCAGCAATCATATGCTCATATGATGTAAATAGAGGTGGTGCCTTACCTTTTTTTATACAAAATTCATCTAACTTAAAAGAGTCGTTGTGATCTATTTGCTGAGGTAAATCAGGATTGCTGCATTTTCTGATGTAGGAAGAGGTTTTACCAATAGCCTCTTGAATCTCTTCATCGGTTAAAACTTTTAAAACTTTCATTAACCCGTTTTCTATAGAAGCACTTTTTCTTATCTTTGCCATTTTAAGTATTATGATTATAATAAGAATAAGTACAATAAAATACTTTATGAATTATAAAAAAATTATAATCCTTTTTACTAGTTTTATTATATTTTTTTCAACTAATTTAAAAGCTAGTATAAGCGATGAGTTTCATAATAAGATAGTTGAAAGGGGATTAACAGCCAAATATCCCTTTCTTAAAAGAAATAATGACATTGGAATATTTTATGATTTTGCTTGGAGCAAAAAATACAAAAAGATTATCATTAAAAGAGATGGAAAAAATTATCCAATAGTCAGGTATTCTTTATTTAATAAAAAAGATATTAAAAAAGGTAATTCAATTTATAAATATAATGATACAGATCTGTCAAAGATTTCAGACAAAGAAATTGAAGCTCTGCACTCACAAAATAAAACTGCTAAACTAAGTTTAAATAATAATAAAATAGTAAATTTAGAACCTTACATCTACGATTACAATGAAGTCAAATTAGCAAAATTTGATTTAGAATTTATAAATAAAATTGATACAAATAAGGGTCTACTTGAAATTTCCTTTGCAGCAGACTTTGTAAATCTGAGACCAGAATTAAATGAGATTGGAAAAAATTTATTAACAAACGAACCTTTGCCGGCAGATCTACGATATGGATACTTTCCAATTTTATCTCCAGAATTTCAGGAATATAAATATGACATTGATATAAGAACTGGTATAAAGACTCCAAATCCAGACGGTCTTCCAGTTTATTTTTCTTATGACAAAAATGAAGTTATTACTTTAAGAGAAGAAAAAGGTATAGGGCAGTTTAGACAACAATTCGATTTTAAAGATTTTCCTTTTGATAATCAAAAATTAATAATTTCAATTGTTTCAGGTGCTACTAATTCTTCAAATCCTGATAACGCATGGCCAGAAACTGGCTATGGAGCAGTTCATTTTATTTCTCCAGACAAGGGGGCTTTTTTAGGTTTAGAAAACTATTTAAATAATGTTTCTAAAAATTACCTTAAAGAATGGACAGTTAAGAATGTAGACATCAATAGCGAAGAGATTATTAAAGAAAATTATTATAATAAATTTTTAAAGAAAAACGTTTCATACAATGAAAATGCTATAAATATAATAATTGATATTGAAAGAAACTCAGCGCATTATGTTTATAAAATAATTTTACCCGTATTTTTGATTTTAAGCGTTGCTTGGTTTGTTTTATGGATTCCAACTTCTAAACTGGATGCAAGACTTACAACGTCTATGGTTGCGTTGCTTTCATTAATTGCATACAATTTTGTATTTTCTGAAGATATACCAAAATTAAATTATCTTACTGCTTTAGATAAGTATATTTTATTATCCTATATATTCTGTTGTATACCTACTTTTATGAGTATCGGTTTTAGTAGATTTATCGTGAAAAACCAAAAAGCGGTGATTTTAGTTAACAAAAAATTAAGAACATGGTTAGGGCTTATTTATTTATTATTAACAATTCAAATATTTAGCTTTTAACATTAAAATGCGTCTCCTGACTCTAAAAAGGTTCTCATTTCAAGAGAATGTAAAACTAATCTTAAATTATCTACCCAATTTTTTTCGGCTGATATTTTATCGCCCCAGTCAGTGCAATAAAGATCAATTGCACCATTTTTAAAATAAAAAAGATATCCATAAGTCATGCTCTTACCTGTTTTATCGTATCCATGAATAGAGTCTACTTTTTGAAATTTTATTGATGGAATAGATTCTTTAATATCATTCAAAATTATTGTCATTTTTTTTTTGCACCCTATCATGTCACTATCAAAATTCATCATTCCACTTATTGAAAAAATTTTATAATTTTTATCGCTTGGTTTTAATACTACTTGAATTTTATCATATTCATTATTATTCGTTGGTAGTGTAATTCCCATAAATTTTTTATCTTTATAAAAATTTTTAGTATTTTTTATGCTGTATTGAATTTCATCTTTAGAGTAATGACTTAAAAGACTTTCTCCAACAGATATTCCTGAGATTTCTAAATTCTCTAAGTTTTCCGCTAAAACAGAATTTAATTGAATTAAGCTTAGAATTATAAATACTAAAAACTTTCTCATTATTAACATTATCAATATTTTAATATTTTTGTAAATTTTATGGTTGTTTTATTTTTTTAAAAAAAGTATGTTCATTTTCATTCCTCGGTAGCTCAGTTGGTAGAGCAGTTGACTGTTAATCAATTGGTCGCAGGTTCGAGTCCTGCCCGAGGAGCCAATTAACTAAAAATTAACCAGTCTTTTCAAATTTTGAAGTATTGCTTAATATTTGAAAAATTTTTTCTTTTTGTGCTTTAGACAAAGATGAGAAAGTTCTACTTAGAAATGAATAATTAAGATCTTCATTCATTGGCTCGTCTTGGTTTGTGCCTTTAAAATCTTTGTAATCTTCAAAAAAATATATAATAGGTACTTTTAAAAATTCAGAAAGTTGCATTAGTCTATTTGAACTTACTCCATTAGTTCCCTTTTCATATTTCTGAATTTGTTGAAATGTAACGTTAATTGCTTGAGCGACTTTTGTTTGTGTAAGACCTAGTGATAATCTCCTCATTCTTAATTTTCGACCTAAATGAACATTAAAACTTTCTTCCATTAAGAATTCTCCCCCACTTTTAATTGTATTAGCTCTTATAAATTTCTTTAATACAACCTTAATTTTAAGTTTTTGGCAACAGTAAAAGTTCATTTTGGGTAAGAAATTTTTAGGTATTTTTAGCCAAAAAAAATGATAAAAACTATTGACTTAAAGGAAAAAAAAGGAACAAAAATATAATTTATTTATAAGTTTTTAATCTATACTCCCAATAACCTGTTTTTTCAAAGGCTGCTTTTACCCAAAGATATGTTTCTTCATCGTACCAAATATCGGTATTAAGTTTTTTGCTATCAGGAAGAGACTCGTCTGAAGATTTAAAATTAAAATGTAACGTTTTGTATGTTTTGTCTCCAATTTTTACTTCTTCCTTGCCTATAAATGTAACTGTTTGCTCTATTATTCTTCCAGAAATACCACTGATCTGTGCTTTAGCTTTAATAATCTCATGGTTCCACCATGTTCCAACAATATATTCTTTGTCTGCTTTTCCTTTATAAGAAGATCCATCTATTATTAAAGTTTCATCGTTGGAATCAAATTTAATATTTACGTATCTGTCTTTTTTGTTCTGCTTCGTTTTAGATGAATAACTTGTAAATATCCCTTTTTCATAATTTTCTTCACTTTTTGCGAAATATTTATATAAATCCACTCCAAGTTTTGTAATTTTAAAACTAACTTCACTAACAATTGAGAGGTTGTCTCCATCTCTTATGAAATCATATTTATGATAACCTATTGATTGGTCATTTCTAAATAATTCGTACTCTAAGTAGTTATATTGATCATAATGCTGAACATGACTAATAGCTTTAAAATTATATAAAAATAAAATTACAGTTAAAATGATAATTTTTTTCATAATTTATATTATGTAAGTAACATAATTAGATCTCAAATTGGAAATACACTATTAGTTTAATTAAAACAAGTCTCTGATTTAAGCAAACTTAATATATTAAAAAAAATTCAATTATAATATTTGACTTAAGAAAAGTTTAGTTCGATCTGATTTTGGATTATTAAAAAAGTCTTTAGTTTTCGCTTTTTCAACAATACGACCTTCATCCATAAAAATCATATTATCTGCTACTTCTTTAGCAAATCCCATTTCATGGGTTACAACAATCATTGTCATTCCAGCTTTAGCTAAATCAACCATTGCATCTAATACTTCTTTGATCATCTCTGGATCTAAAGCTGAGGTTGGTTCATCAAATAACATTATTTTTGGTTTCATACATAAAGCACGGGCTAGAGCGCATCTTTGTTGTTGGCCTCCTGATAATTGACCAGGAAATTTTTTAGCTTGATCTGCTATTTGAACTCTCTCTAAGTTTTCCATTGCAATTTCTTCTGCTTGTTTTTTCGGCAATTTTTTTACCCATATAGGTGCTAGAGTACAATTGTCTAAAATTGATAAATGTGGAAATAAATTAAATTGTTGGAATACCATTCCGACTTCAGCACGAATTTTTTCTATATCTTTTGTTTTATCTGATATTTCCTTTCCATCGACTATAATTTGACCATCTTGATGTTCTTCAAGTCTATTAATACACCTAATTAAAGTAGACTTTCCAGAACCTGAAGGTCCACAAATTACAATTTTTTCTTGTTGATTAACTTCAAGATTGACATCTTTTAATGCTTGAAATTTATCAAACCATTTATTCACATTTTTAAGTTCTATAATTTTACTCATCTACTTTCAGTACTAAGTTTCTTTTCTAAATTTTGACTATATCTACTCATAGCATAACAAATTACCCAGAAAACTAAACCAGCAAAAACATACCCTTCCATTGCCATACCTAGCCATTTTGGATTTGTTTTAGCTAAATTTACCATACCTGCAAGTTCTAACAGTCCCACAACAAAGATTAAAGGGGTATCTTTTACTAAAGCTAAAAAGGTATTTGCAATACCTGGTATAACCAATTTTAGAGCTTGAGGTAGAATAATTAGAAAATGCATTCTCCAGTAACCCATTCCAAGTGATTTAGCTGCCTCGTATTGACCTTTGGGTAATGCTTGAAGACCTCCTCTAATAACTTCTGCCATGTAAGCAGCCTCAAAGAGTGTTATAGCAATTAAAACTCTAATTAATTTATCTACATATGTTCCGTCTGGTAAAAACATTGGAAACATCACTGCAGACATGAATAACACTGTTATTAACGGAACTCCTCTCCAAAGTTCTATAAAACCAATTGAAGAGTATCTAATTGCAGGCAAGTTTGATCTACGACCTAAAGCTAAAAACATACCTATAGGAAAACACAATATCAGTGCAAAAGCTGAGACTATAAATGTTAATGATAGGCCTCCCCAAGCTCCTGTCTCTACGTATTCTAGGCCAAAGTCACCTCCAGAAATAAGCTTAAGACCGATTATAGGATAAATAAAAAGTAAAAATAAAAGTAAATATTTTTTATATTTTGGAGATACAAAAAATGAAGCTCCTACCAGCAAAAAAAGCATTAAAAATGAGGTATTAATTCGCCATTGTTCAACATCTGGATACATGCCATAAACAAATCTGTTGAACCAAACTTTAACAAAAACCCAGCATGCTCCTCCACTAGTACAGTCTTCTTTTTGGTTTCCTAAGAAATCAGCATCAAAAATAAACCAATTTAATAATGGTGGAACATATTTAATTAGAGTAAAAATAACAATTAAGCTTAAAAAGGCATTAAAATTATTCGAATTAAAGTTTGTATTAATTTTATCAAGAAATTGATTTCCACTATATTCAATTCTTATTAAGTGCAATCCTATAGTTCCAAAAAACAAAGGTGCGAAAAAGCTCAATCTCTCAGGTAAAAATCCAGTAAAATTATAGCCCAAAAAAGTATTCACAAGAACATCTAAAAAACTTACAACAATAAGAAGGCTACCTAGACTGACAAAAGTAGTGAAATTTTCCTTATTAGGCTTAGGTAAATTTAAATTCATCATTTTTCCTTTATTGCCATTTTTTTATTGTACCAATTCATAAATACTGAAATTGATAAACTTAATGATAAATATGTGAGCATTGTAATCGAAATGATCTCGATAGCTCTTCCAGTCTGCATCAAAGCTGTGCCAGCAAAAACTAAAACAATATCTGGATAGGCTATAGCTGCTGCTAAAGAAGAGTTTTTTGTTAAATTCAAATATTGATTGGTAGTTGGCGGTATTATTATTCTTAGTGCTTGAGGCATTACTACAAGTTTTAAAATTTGTGCTTTTGTTAAACCTATAGAAGCTGCTGCTTCTTTCTGTCCTTTATTAACCCCTAATATACCTGCTCTTACATTTTCTGCTATAAAAGTAGCGGTGTACATTGATAAAGCTAAAGCCAAAGAAATCAATTCAGGAATAATGCTAACTCCACCTTTGTAAACATAAACAGTTTTTGATAACTGGTTAAGTTCAGGAATTTGAAAAGACAAACTCACTCCACCTAATAAAAAAGTCAATAAAGGTAAAACAAATAAAATTGCTAATGATATATACAGTGTCGGTATCTGCTTACCAAATTCATCTCTTTGTTTTTTAGCGTATTTAGATACAAAAAATATTAAAATAAATGAAAAAATTACTGAATATAAAAATAAAGAAAAATTAGTCCAAATAAATTTGGGCACATACCACCCTTTTACATTTAAAAAGCTAATATCATAAAAATTTATTGAGTCTACCGTTAAAGGTAAAGCTCTTAATGCAGCAAAATACCAAAAAAATATTTGTAAAATTAATGGTATATTTCTAAAAATTTCTACATACCATTCAGCTGTTTTTGCAATTAAGTAATTCTGAGATAGTCTTGCAATACCAATGGTAACACCCAAAATAGTAGCGAAAAAAATACCTATTGCAGAAACTAAAATAGTATTTAGTAAACCTACCAAGAATGCTCTAGCATAAGAATGTGAGCCGTCGTAATCTATTAATGAAAAAGTAATGTCAAAAGAAGACTCTTGTGATAAAAAACCAAAACCAAAGGAAATTCCTCTATTTCCCATGTTATTTTGTGCATTTATAGTAAAATAAATAATTACTAAAACGATAAATAAGATTGTTAAAACTTGAGGTATTAAGTCCTTATTTTTATTGCTTAAATCAAATTTGAAATTTTTAAAATTCATCTAGAGTTGAATATAAGTGAGAATAAAAAAAAGGGCCAGATAAATCCGGCCCTTTTTAATTCTATTAGCAATTATCTTGCTGGTGGTACGTAAAGTATTCCACCTTTCGTCCATAACTCATTTGGACCTCTGTTTGGTAGAATATTAGTGTCAGCTATATGTTTTTTGTAGCTTTCACCATAATTACCAACTTGCTCGATAATTCTTAAGCTCCAATCATTATCTAGACCAAAAGCAGCTCCTAATTCACCTTCAGCTCCAACTAATCTTTTGATTGCTGGATTATCTGAATCTTTTAGGCTTGAAGCGTTTGATGAATTTACACCATACTCTTCGGCTTCGATCATTGTATTTAGAGACCATCTAACAATATCTTCCCACACTGAATCACCTTGTCTTACAACAGGGCCTAGTGGTTCTTTAGAAATTGTTTCTGGTAATACTTTATGATCATCTGGAGCACTCAATTTAGTTCTTTGAGCAGCTAATCCAGATTTATCAGTTGTATAAGTATCACATCTTCCAGCGTCATAAGCTTGAACAACTTCGTCTGCTTTTTCAAACGCAATTGGTTCATACTTAATGTTCTTAGAATTAAAGAAGTCTCTCATGTTAAGCTCAGTAGTTGTACCTGTATTTGTACAAGCAGATATACCGTCTTTGAAATCATTCACGGAATTAATTCCAGAATTTTTTCTTACCATGAAACCTTGTCCATCGTAAAAGTTTACACCAACAAAAGTTAATCCAATGTCAGCATCTCTTGATAATGTCCAAGTTGTGTTTCGTGCAAGTACATCGATTTCACCAGATGTTAAAGCAGTGAATCTTTCTTTTGCACTTAACGGAGTATATTTAACTTTGTCAGCATCACCTAATACAGCGGCCGCAACAGCTCTACATACATCTACGTCAATACCAGTCCAATTTCCAGATGCATCAGCATTTGAAAATCCAGGAAGTCCTTGTGAAACTCCACATTTTACAAAACCGGCTTTCTTAGTGTTGTCTAAAGTTTTAGATTTTTTTGAACCTGCACCTCCACCACCTTGGCCACAAGCCACAAGCAATGATGAAGCAAGGACAACTAAAATCCAAGTTTTAATTGATTTAATCATAATATATGATTTCCTCTCTTTAAGTATTGTTAACAATATTTTTGAAAAATGAATTTCAAAACGTTTTCATTATGGATTAATACATGTTGGCGATCAATATGATTTAAAGTCTCTTTAATTTATAAATATACACTACATCTAGAAGACAGTTTTTTTTTTAGCATATATATGTAATTAGACAACTATTGTTACATTTATTGATTTGGCGCGCCCTGAAGGATTCGAACCTACGACCCTCGGTTTAGAAAACCGATGCTCTATCCAACTGAGCTAAGGGCGCAATTAAATTAGTAACTATATTTACTTAAAAACATACCAAGTGGTCAATATAAATCGGAGATTTAATACCAAATTTTTCAGATTTTTCATGTTGATGAATATGATGAGAATGGACAAAAACAGGTAGATGTTCATCATTTTTTGTTTTTAAAGTATAAATGAAATTGGTTCCTCTAAATTTTCTATCAACAACTTCCAATTTTAATTTACTTTGGTCATCATGAATTAAATCTTCGGGTTGTAAAAGTAATTTTACTTTACTGCCTGAGGGAAAATTATTTGATAATTTTCCCCTAATTTCTCCTAACACCTCATGATTTAGTCTATGAACTGCACATTCACTGTCTACTACTTTTACGTCAATAAATACTCCTTTGTTTAAAAAATTAGCTATTTCAATTGAATTTGGTTCATGGTGAACATTATAAGGAACATCATATTGTTTTAGTTCCTGGTTTAGAATGATCCCACACTTATCAGCCATAGAGAAGGCTTCATAAGAGTCATGAGTTACAATAATAGTTGTTAGGTTTATTCTTTTTAAAAGTTTTTTAACAGAAACTTGAATTTCATCTTTTAAACTTTGATCTATATTCGAAAAAGGTTCATCTAACAATAATAAATCAGGTTTAGACATTAATGATCTTGCTAAAGAGACTCTTTGAGCTTCTCCAGCGCTTATTTGATGAGGGAATTTTTCTAATATAGGTTCTATATGCAAAAGTTTTATAATCTCATTAACGTCTATGATAGAGCCACTTCCATTAGCTCTTTTTTTTCCAAAGTTTATATTATCTATAACTTTATAATTCGGAAACAAAGAATTATCTTGAAATGATAAAGCTACATTTCTTTTTTCTGGTTCAATATGTGTCTTATCTGAAGAAATTAATTTTTTTTTTAGAAAAATTTCACCAGAATTAAGTTTTTGAAGACCCGCTATAGTTCTTAAAATAGTTGTTTTTCCAACTCCAGAAGGACCTAATAAAGAAACTATTTCTCCTTGGTTTTCTATCTTCAGGTTAACATTATTAACTTTGTTCTTTTCACTAGCTACAAAGTTACCATTTTTAATTTCAAAAAATTGTTTTGACATTATATGAATTATATTAGTTTTTTTGAGAAAGTATATATTTTGAAGAAAATAAAATTAGAATTGTAGCCCAACTAATCAAAAATAATGAAGGTAGAGCAGCTGCTTCTATTAAATCTTGAGAAGCATAAACATAAGCCTGAGTAGCAAAAGTTTCAAAATTAAAAGGTCTCAATATCATTGTTATTGGTAACTCTTTGATAATTTCTAAAGAGATAAGAACAATTATTAAAATGATATTATTTTTAAGATAAGGCATATGAATCTTGTAAAAAGTTTTAATTTTTGAGTACCCCAAAAGATATGCGCTTTCATCAATTGAATTATTTATTTTCTCATAGCTTGATTTTATTCCATTAAAAGAGAGAGAGAAAAATCTTATAAAGTATGCTAGGATTAAACCAAATATGGAACCAATAAATATTTTTTTAGTACTTCCAATATTTGTACTGTCATTAATTAGATCACTGAGATTTGAAAACAAAGTTATAAAGGCTACTGCTAAGATTACACCTGGGATAGCATATCCTGAAATAGAAAAATTTGTTAAGTAATTTAAAATTTTACTTTTAGAAATTCTGCTTCCATAGTTAATAAATAAAGAAATAAATACTAGAACCAAACTAGCTAAACTTACCAAATATAATGTATTTAAATTAATCCTTAGAATATTTATATCTTGAATATATTTAGGAAATTTAATTGTCCAATATATCATTTGTGAAACAGGAAATACAAAACTGATAAGAAAAACAGAAAGACAAAAAGAAAAAGCTAATAATGATTTTTTTCCACTTAATTTAATTTTATTAATGGGTTTAAATCCTCTTCCAGGTTGATGATATTTGGCCTCTTTTCTAGAATAAATCTCTAAAGATAAAAGAAGTAGTATGAATAAAAGCAGAATGAATGAGATTTGATTAGCAGAATTAAGATCGTCAAAAGAAATCCATGAATTGTAGATCCCAGTTGTTAATGTGGAAACACTAAAAATAGATACTGTACCAAAATCAGACAAGCATTCCATTGCTACCAAAGCTAAGCCAGCAATTATAGCCGGTCTTGCCGAAGGTAATATAATTTTTAAAAATGTTTCCTTTTCAGATAGACCAAGATTTTGACCTACTTCAATATAATTATTTGATTGAAAGAAAAAGGAAGACCTAGTTAGAACGTAGACATATGGAAATAATGAAAAACTAATAGCAATAATAGAGCCTAAAACTCCGTCTAATTTTGGAATATGGGCGTTATAATTATATTCACCAAAAACATTTGTAAGTATTGAGTAAGCTGTACCGTAATTTTCAAAAAAAGCTATTATAGAAAAAGCAAATATATATCCTGGAATTGCAAAAGCTAAGATCAAGGCCCAACTAAAAAAATTACATAAAGGAAACTCATAAAATGATATAAAATATGCTGAAATAACTCCTAATAGAAAAGTTATAGATAAAACTGAAATTAAAATTAATAAAGAATTATTTATGTAATCAAAAAGAAATGTATTTTTTAATACTGTAAAATAATTACTCGTCTCTGAAAAAAAACTAAAAAAAACTGTAATAATCGGTAAGGCAACAACTAATGCAATAATAAAAGAACTAAAAAACCAAAAATTATATTTATTCATTAATTCTTTTTAAACATTGATGAAACAATATCTTTAATCTCATTTATCTTTATTTCTGACATTCTTCTATTTGAAATTTTTTGCTTCATCTTTTCAGCTTCTCTCATACAAGGAGAGCAACCAGTTTTCAACTTATTAAAGTTGATATTCATCTTGATTGATCTCCTCATAGATTTAACAAACGTTAATTATTTCCAACCTGCGGCTGTCATTACTTCTAAAGCATCAGCTTGTCTTTTTCCGTAATTTACAACTTTAGTTTTGAGATCTTGTTTAAAATCCAATCCCATGTTGACTACTAGCGGATGGGGAGAAATACCTGCAATCATTGGATATTCAAAAGTATTATTTACTATGTGATTTTGCGCTTCTTCACTTAATAAAAATTCTACTAATTTGATTGCATTAGCCTTATTAGGTGCACCTTTAACTAACCCAGCGCCACTAATATTCATATGTGTGCCTCTTCCATCTTGATTAGGAAAAAATGGTTTTACTTTTTTTGCTGCAGCTTGTTGTTCTGGTCCTTTTTTTCCAGACATCATTAGAGCTAAATAATATGTATTAGCTACTGCTATATCGGCTTCACCTGCAGCTACGGCTAAAATTTGAGCTCTATCATTACCTTTTGGAGGTCTAGCCATATTTGCAACCATTCCTTTTGACCAATCTGCAATTTTTCTTTTTCCGTTATTTTTAATTAACGAAGCTACAAGAGATTGATTATAGATATTATTTGAAGCTCTTATTACTAATCTACCTTTCCATTTTGGATCAGCTAAACTTTCATAAGTCAAACCAGATAGCTCTGCACCACTAACTCTTTCTGGAGCAAAATATACTATTCTAGCTCTTTTTGCTATTCCTACCCATTTAGAAGTTCTAAAGTTACTAGGCACCGCAGATTTAATTGCTGAACTAGTTAAACCACCTTGTAAGTAAGCAGCAAAAGCCCCTAGTCTTCCAGCATCTGCAGTAATGTATAGATCAGCTTGACTGTCAGCTCCTTCTTCTATGATCCTTTTTTCCAAGGCTCCTGACTTACCAGATACCACATTTACTTTAATTCCAGTCTTAGACGTAAATTTTTCATAAAGTTGAACATCTGAGTCATAGTGTCTTGCACTAAATATGTTTACCTCATTTGCAAATAGGCTTCCCATAAATGCAAATAGCAAAGCATAAGTTATTAATGTTAATTTTTTCATTATACCCTCTTTTAATTGATAATGATTATCATTTACACTATTTTGATAATGATTATCATTTGCATTTATGACGCACCTTATGCTAGAAGAATGGTTGAAAACATAGGATAAATAGAGTTAATCTTAATAATGTTACAAATAAACCCTAAAAAATTTAAGCATATTCAAAACAAAACTATACCTTCTCCATTAAGACCAAAATTTAGAAATAGTAACGAAACAAATATTTATTTTTTGTCAAAAAGAAAATTTGAAGGAAAACAAAGAGATCAATTAATTAGAAGAATAAAAATTTTTATTTCAGTTCTACTTGTTGGTATTGGTGGGTATTTATTATCAAGCTAAATTATTTTAGTTTTTACAGAGCCCAACTTATCTATTTTGCCCTTGTAAACACCTTTACCTAAAATTGGAACAACTCCTACTGTGGAACCTGTAAAAACGTAAAAATCATTGTTCAATTTAATTTTATCCTTTCTTAACTTTTTTAAAACAAATTTCAAAGAGTTTAAAGGATTGATGTAAACGGTGTTAGTATTACCATATATAGACTGTTTGGCTTTTCTATTGAAGACACTAGTTTTTAAATTACCAATATTGATATTCTTAAATTTTTTTTTTGATCCGATAACAAATTTTAAATTGGCCCCAAAATCGGAACATAAGTCACCTAAATATTTAATTCCTTTTTTTCTTTGTCGGTATCCAACAACTTCAATACAAGGTGCCATATGAGAAATGTATCTTTTTATATTTTTATTTGTAATACTTTTTTTAAAATCAAAAAACTTTTTTTTAATTAAATAACAGACTTCGAGCTCTATTCCCAAAGTATATTTGTTAATTCTTACACTTTTATTATTTTTTAAAAAATTGTGTTTATAAACAGAGGCATAAAAAGGTTCTTTTTCATTTAATTTCTTTAATACAGGTATAGCAGTACCTCCAGCTTTAAAACCGATGATTGGCCTTTTTATTTTACTTTCACATACTTTTCTAAATTTGTCAGCTTGATCAATTTTTTTAGTATATCGAATTGGGATAGGTGAAATAGTTTTATTTTTAAGAAAGGCTTTTACCAATCTATTTGCTATTAAATTTATATTTTTATTTTTCATATCTAAAGCGTTTTATTTTTATATAATTAATGCTATGATAAATCAATGGAAGAAGAATATAGTATAGATGAAATTTTAAAAGCTGTTAATGAACTTCAAAGCTCAAATAAAGAAAAAAAGATAGATACAATTGTTATTAATAAACCTACTACTAACAAAAAACTAGACATACCATCAAATACCCTAAGATTAATTGAAGAAGCAGAAAAAACAATAAAATCAAAACTTCATTTGAAGTAATGAAAACATAATTCTTATAGTTTTTTATAAATCTCTCAAACTTATATCTTTATAAGGTCGATAATAAGAAGATTTATTAATCATGGCAGCAAATAATCCGTGTAGTTCGGCAAAGATTAATTGAATACTTTTCTTTTTAAATAAAAGGATACTTTTAAAGAATTTGAAAAGTAATTTAATTAACAAAATTGAGCCTTTTTTATATGCATAAAATGACCCATAATGTTTTTTATTAAAATAGAATCTACTCCAATTGTAATGCCAGTTTCGATTTAGTTTTGAATAAAATTCTAGTCTTTTATCATGAGATGCGGATCCTATATGATATGTGTTAATAGCTTTTGAAATAAAAATTTTTTTATTTCTATCCTTTAACCTTTTTGAAAAATCTTGAGCTTCGAAATATAAAAAAATCTTTTCATCCCATAAATCTTCAATATCAAAATTATCTTTATTTATTAACCAAGTTAAATCAACAAAATCTACTTCCTTAAGCGCAAACTGACTTGAATTTTTAGCTTCTTGATACTTATTATAAATCTCATAATTCTTAAAAATTGTATCGTTTTTGTCGTAGGGTGTTAAAATAGAAAAATCTTTAAAATCTTTAACGCATTCTATTAATTTATTAATACAATTATCTATTAATTTTACATCTGGTTGAGAAAGAAAAACCATTTTTGTTTTAGACTCTTTTATCCCAATATTAAAAGCTGTACCAAATCCTAAATTTTCATCTGGAATGATAATTCTTACATTTTTAAATTTACTTTCTATTTTCTTTTTAAATTCTAAATCTCTAGAATTTTCTATGATTATGATTGGAACTTCTTTATCAATTTCAAGAATTCTTTCTTCAATTAATTTAGAGCTATGAAAGGATGGAATTACAACAGTTAACATCTTAAATTATTTTAGAGTTTTATTTAAATTAATCCAGCTATTTGGATTGCGGTATCACACATTCTATTGGAAAAACCCCATTCATTGTCGTACCAAGAAAGAACTCTACTAAATTTACCTTTAACAACTTGTGTCTGCGTTGAATCAAATATTGAGCTATGCGGATTATGATTAAAATCTTTAGATACTAAAGGTTTTTCATTTATTGCCAGAATCCCTTTTAATTCTCCTTTAGCTGCTTTGTCCATGGCTTCATTAATGCTCTCTGAAGATACTTCTTTTTCTGTAACTAAAGTTAAATCAATTAAAGAAACATTTGGCGTGGGAACTCTAATAGCCGTTCCATCTAATTTTCCTTTTAAACTAGGTAAAACTAAACTCATTGCTTTTGCAGCTCCTGTAGAAGTTGGTATCATTGATCCCTCTGTCGCTCTAGCTCTTCTTAAATCTTTATGTAATGTATCTAAAAGCTTTTGGTCTCCTGTATAGCTATGAATTGTTGTCATGTATCCATAATTAATTCCAAAATTTTTTTCTAGAACCATTGCAACTGGTGCAAGACAATTAGTTGTACAGGATCCATTTGAAATAATATTGTGTTCTTTTTTTAGTTCCTTACTATTAACTCCTTGCACCACTGTAAAATCAACTTCTTTTGCGGGTGCTGAAATAATTACCTTCTTAGCTCCGGCCTGAATATGCTTTGATGCTGAGGTCTTGTCTAGAAAAATTCCTGTACATTCAAGTACAACTTCTGCGCCAACTTTTTCCCAAGGAATGTTTTTTGGATCTCTTTCAGCAAAAACTTTTATATCTTGATTAGCTATTTTAAATCCATCTTTAGAAGTATGAATTTCCTCATTAATGATCCCATGAGTGCTGTCAAATTTAATTAAATGAGCGTTTGTTTCGATAGATCCCAAATCATTTATCGCAACAACTTGAATTTTATTTTGAAAGTTTTCTATTATGGCTCTGAGAATAAGCCTTCCTATTCTTCCGAAACCATTTATTCCAATTTTTATCATAAGTTATTTAAAGATTTTTAATATCTATATTAAATTTAAAAAAGTATCAAATCATTAATAATTAATAGAAACTCACTGTTGATTGATTTCTGTTAATATTTTTTTAAAAAATTCACTAAATAATTTTGCATCATCTTTATTTAAAATATTTTCTTTTTTATTAGCTTCTCTTACTTCTTCTCTGATTTTTTCTTTAATAAAATGAATCTTATCTTTTGAAAAAGCATTATAAATCTTATTTTCATAAGATCTGAGCGCATATCCAAAAGTTAAGTGAAAAAGCAAAAAGAACAACAAACAAACAAGTAAAGATTTATATATGAATAATTTCATTTAATTTTTTTGTATACAGAATAAACTTTTATATCATCAATATATAAAGTTTTAAATATATTAAAGTTTTCAGGTATTGAATATTTTTTATTATATCTGGTATCTATCTCATAAAAAAAATTAGTATAAATGTAGTCTGCATTTTCCATGTTCGCAGTACCTGTAAATAAGATATCCTTTTTTATATGATTTGGAACCATAGATAGACCATTTTTTAAAGGTGTCCACGAGGCAGTAGCGACTATTGTAGTTTGTTTTTTTGTATCTTTCATTATTTCTATAATTGCCTCTGATCTTGATAATGATTGGTAATCAGCATCATATAAGTTTTTATTTTTTTGACTCATAAAATTATTTAAATAAATACTTTGGTAGGGATGATATTGAACAAGCTTGTATATTACCTCAGAAAAACATAATGAAATGATTAAAATAAATAAATTTATAATTATTCTTCTTTGTCTTAAATAAGATAATAAATAATAAATTCCAAAACTAGCAAAATAAATTATAAAAAAGTTTAAAAATAAAAAGTGTGTCCATCCTTTAATCAAATTTGGCGTTCCAGATAAATAAACTGCCAAAACTTGGAAAAAAGAAAAAAATATAAAAAAATCAAATTTTTCATTTTTTCCTTTCCATAAATCATTGCCTAGGTTTTCATCTTTAATATTTATTAGTCTTGAAAAAATTCTTTTAAAGTAAAATAAAAATCCAATTGCAAATAATATCAAATAAAAGATAGGTGTGCTTATTATTATCCATTTTGGAATATACTTTAGTGGTAAATAACTCGATTCATAAAAATTTCCCTCAAAAAAAACTTTTAAATCAGTATGAACTTTAAAAGGGTCAAAAAAACTTTTGATCTGACTATAGTCAAATGTCCACATATAAGGCCAGTGTAAAAAAAGAAATACTAAATAAAAAACAACAAAAATTAACAGTAATTTTAAATTTTTTATTGAATTATTTGAATTTAGCATTTTTAAAAAAGTTAAGAAAATAAAAGAGATAGGCAACATTAAACCAAATATTCTTGAAGAAGTAGCAAATGAAAAAAATAAAGCCATTAAAGCCAAAGATTTCAAATTTTTATTTTTTTCATAACTAAAATAAAAATATAGAGAAATAGTT
>CACGGD010000008.1 GCA_902572605.1 uncultured Pelagibacteraceae bacterium
TTATTAATAATTTAATTAAATTCTTTGTTAATTTGCCTAAAAAAACATTGGTATTGTTAACTTTTTTAAAATTTAACAAAAAAAATTAAAAATAGATAAAATTTTAAATTTTGAATCAAAACTTGAAATTATTTAATAATTGACATGAATCGTAAATTAATTAATGTTTAAATTAACAAACGAATCATTAAGATTTGTTTAAAACAAGGGAGAATAAGATGGCTAAACGTAGAAGAAAAAAAGCTAAAAAAGCTAAAAAAGCTAAAAAAAGAAGAAGAAGAAGAAGAAGATAATTTCGCTTTTTTATAAACGCCCTTTTTATTTTTTTTTAAAAAGGGCGTTTTTTTATTCTGTATTTTCTAAAGATTCTGTCCTTCCAAGAGCTTTATTCATTTTTTTCTGAACATCTTCTGGACTGACTTTTAACACCGCTTCAAATTCTGATTTTAATCTTTCGTAAGCTTTTTCAAATAATTGTCTCTCAGAATAAGATTGGTCAGCAATAATATCTGTATTTTTATTTAAATCTTTAACTACTTCAGCTAATTCATAGATTTTACCTGAATTAATTTTCTGATCATATTCCTGAGCACGTCTGCTCCACATAGTTCTTTTTATTTTAGGTTTACTTTTCAAAATTGAGACACATTTATTAATTTGATTAATAGATGATATATGTCTTAATTTAGATTGTTGATTAATTGGCACAGTTAAAGTTAGTTTTTCTTTCTCAATAAAAATTTTATAAAATTGAATTTCTATTCCTCCGATTGTAGCCTTTTCAATTGCTGTAATTTTTCCTACCCCATGTTTTGGATAAACAACAGAGTCCTTGAGATTATAAATACGTTTTTCTGTAGGTTGCTTTTTAATTTTCTTTATTTCTGGTTTTTCATCTGGACCTAGGTTTGTTGCCTTTTTATCAAGAACCTTAAGATTTGCTTTATTTTTTATTTTAGTTTTATTAATTTTTACTTTTTTTTGAATTTTAATTTTTTTTATTTTTCTATTTTTTAATTTTTTTGGCATATTTATTTTTTTCCAGGTTTTTCTGAAAAGTGCTTTTCATACTTATTTTTGATATTTCTGAATTTTTCATGTTCTTTCATTGGCTCTTTTTTTTCAGAAATATTAGGCCATATTGCAGAAAACTTTTTATTAATCAATAACCATTTATCCATATCTTTTACACTTTCATCAGTATCTGCTTTTATAGCATCTATTGGGCACTCAGGTTCACAAACTCCACAATCTATACATTCATCTGGGTGGATTACTAAGAAGTTTTCCCCTTCATAAAAACAATCTACTGGACAAACTTCTACACAGTCGGTCAGCTTACACTTTATACATTCATCTTTTACAATATATGTCATTTAGTATCTAACAATCTTAGTTTTATTTCAGCAGACATTTTATCTGGAAAATAAATCAAACCACAAATTCTTCTCATTAAATTTGATTCATATTGATCAATTGTATTATCAGATATAATTACTTTCCATAAGTGCTCAATAATGTCCGACTTTACTTCCATAGTATTTTTTTTAATTATATTCGTAAAATTTAATAGTTGATTTGAATTTTTTTCTACTTCCTCTGCTTTTTTTAAAATTTCGTCTTCATTTTTGTCTTTTATGTAAGATTTAATAAATTGTTTTATAAGCTCTTTTTCATGCTCAGAGTATTGTTCATCAATTTTTGCAGCATTAATTAGTAGCGCTGTAACTCCTATAATACTTTTTTCATCTAATGTTTTCATTTATTTAATATTTAAAGATAAAAGCTTTTTAAATGGGTTTTCTTTTTTGTCAAATTTAATAAATTTATTTGATTTTTTCTTTCTTTCTCCTTTAAAAACATAAGTATCTTCAGTTTTATCTTTTTTATAATCCATATAAGCCATCAACTTATAAAGATTTTCCTTTGTGCAACCAAGCAAATTCATCATTCCAGAGTTAATTTTAAATTTTCGGTCCTTACTATTGTCTAATATCTTAATAAATAGTTTTTCTAAAATATCAATTCTTATAAAAAAATCTTTAAATTTTTCAAAACCGCATAATAAAAGAAAATTTTTTTCATAATTTTTATTTATAATAAAGTTTAATCCTGATTTAGGTATTTCATGTTTTTCCTTAAGATTATGATATATTTTCCAAAGAGACACTCTAAATTCTACTGCTTTAGGTTTTAGCATCTTAGGCAGGTAAACATGATATCTTCCAATTTTAATACCCATGCCCCACAATTTTTTTCTCTCCTCAACTGGAATTAATTTTACAATGTTATCTATTTCACTTCTTTTTATTACTCCATTTTTTTCATAAAGTTGAAATACTAAAGCCCTTAAGTATTGATTATCTTTCTTTTGTTTTGTTAAGTTAATCAAATCTCCAAGAACTTCATTAACATAGCTATCAAACCATTTTTTAAGAAACTGTTCTAATTTAAGCTTAGATTCTAGTTCAATTGACTCGTCTGCAATAACCTCAATTTCAGGGCTTAAATAATCATGACCTTTTTTAAGCCGTCCTATAGGATTACCTTTCCAAATAATTTTGCTATTTTGATCAATAGTTATTTCTTTATTTTCTATAATTTTATTTACTCTTTTATTTAATTCTTCTTTTACTCCTTTTCGTGCTGCTTTTTTAATAGATTTTATGTCTGTGTCTAAAGTTTTGGATGTAAGTTCAATCATAAATTTTAGACCTTTTAATTCTCCAATTAACTGGCCATCTATATATATTTTATTTTCTTCGTTGATTTCGGTTTTCAAAATTAAATCCTGTTTTAAGCTTCGAGATAAAATACTAATTTTTTTGTCAATAAAACTCTTTGTGAGTTCTTCGTGTAATTTATCAGATAATTTATCTTCAATATTTTTAGTTAATTGAACCCAATAATCAGAATTTTCAACCCAATTTTTTTTATTTGCTACGTAAGACCACGTTCTAACATTTGATAGTCTATGTGATAAAAGATCAACATTACCATGATCCTTTTCAAGACCTTTTAATTGCTCTTTCATAAAATTGCTTGGAATTTTTTTCTTACGGGTTGATAAAAACTGAAATACTTTATCGATAATATTTATATGTTGTCCGTAAGCTTTTTTTTCAAAATCAGGAATTTGACAACATTCCCAAAGTAGTTCAAGATTTTTATGATATATAATATTATTTGCTCCTTTTTTTAAAAAATGCCTTAGTACACTTTCATCAAGAGAGTCGTTTGTTCTCAAAAGATTTTTCTTATTAGGTTTTTGTTCAAGTGACTCTATTAGTTTATTTGGGTTTTCAAAATTTAATTTAGAATTTCTCCAATAAATCATTTTAGTTTCTGGTAAATGATGTTTTTCAATATTTTCAATTTCATCAGAATTCATATTTTCGCAATCTCCAGTTGTTCCAAAACCTCCATCGTTTTTATATCTTCCGGCTCGTCCCGCTATTTGAGACATTTCTATTAAATTAAGTCTTCTAGTTTTCTTTCCATCAAATTTTTTTAAATTAGAGAAATAAATTTCATTTATATCCATATTTAAACCCATGCCGATCGCATCTGTTGCAATTAAATAATCAACATCTCCTGATTGATAAAGACCTACCTGGGAATTTCTTGTTTTGGGACTTAAAGACCCCATAATGACAGCAGCCCCACCTTTTTGCCTACGAACTAATTCAGCGATTGCATAAACTTCCTCTATAGAAAATGCAATAATAGCTACTTTTCTTTCTAATCTAGAAATTTTTTTGTAACCGGCATAACTTAGTTTAGAGAATCTTTCTTTTTTCTCGAACTCAACATTTTTGATTAAATCATCTATTATACTTGCCATCACTTGAGAACCAAGAAACATTGTTAGCATTTGGCCTCTTGCATTTAACAATCTCTCAGTAAAAATATGTCCTCTTTCACGGTCAGCACACATTTGAATTTCATCAATTGCAACGAAGTCCACCTCTTTATCTTTTGGCATAGACTCAACAGTGCAAATAAAGTAGTCAGCGGTGCTTGGAATGATTTTTTCTTCTCCTGTAATTAAAGCAACTTTTTCTAAACCAACTTTTTGCACGCAAGTATCATAAACTTCACGAGCCAAAAGTCTTAAAGGCAAGCCAAATATACCAGAGTTGAATTGAAGCATTTTTTCTATTGCCACGTAAGTTTTACCAGTATTAGTTGGTCCTAATAGAGCAACAATTTTTTGAGAGTGATTTTCCATTCTTGTGTCAGGTAAATTTTTTTATACTATATATAGATCTTTGTTGAGAACAAAATAAGATTAAAACATGACCGAATCAATTTGTCAAATGTTCTAATTTTCAAGATTTGAATTGACTTAAAACCCTTAGTCCCCGTAAGGTCAGAAATAGCTTTTATCAAAAAGTTATTATGAACGGCCTAACAAAAAAGAATATTTTAAAACTTAAACAATCTTCAACTTTAGTTATAAATGAAAAGTGTAAAAAACTTATTGCTGAAGGAAAAAAAGTCTATCAGTTTGGTTTTGGACAATCACCTTTTCCAGTTCCAGAGAGTATTGTTACAGCATTAAAAAAAAATGCCCATAGAAAAGAATATTTACCGATACAAGGCCTTGTTAAGTTAAGAGAGGCGATTTCTAAGAACCTAAAAAATAAAACAGGAATTAACTATCCTCAAGAAAATATTGTCATTACTCCAGGTTCGAAAGAAGCTATGCTTCTATTACATGTTGCATTTAATGGTGAAATTATTCTTTCTGCTCCTAGCTGGGTTTCTTATGAGCCTCAAGCAATTATAGGAAAAAATAAAGTTCACTGGATACAAACAACAAGAGAAAATAATTGGTTTCCAACTGCCAATCAACTAGAAACTAAAATTAAATCGATAAAGAAAAAAAATATTATATTTATACTAAATTCTCCAAATAATCCTTCAGGAACAATTTGTAAAAATCTTAAAGAATTGGCTAAAGTTGCAAAAAAATATAATTTAATAGTTTTGTCAGATGAAATTTATACAGATTTAACTTTTTGTAATAAATATGAATCTATCTCACAATATTATCCTGAAAAAACATTTATTAGTGGAGGTCTAAGTAAATGGTGTGGAGCAGGGGGATGGAGAGTAGGATTTTTTGTTGTACCAAATCATTTATCTGAACTTTTAGAAAATATAAAAACATTAGCGAGTGAATCATATTCTACAGTTAATAGTCCAGCTCAATTTGCGGCAGTCGAAGCTTACGAAGGAGATTTTACTGAATATAAAGCTAAAACTTTAAATATTTTGAGATCAGTAGGTAATTACGTTTATAATAATCTTAAATCAAATAAAGTTTTAATTAATCCTCCCCAAGGAGCATTTTATTTAATGCCTGAGTTTCCTAATAAGAAATATAAAAGTTCAACAGAATTATGTGAAACAATATTAGAAGAAACTGGCGTTGCGATGTTACCAGCATCTGATTTTGGTTTTGGTCCCAAAAAGATGCTTACTAGATTATGCTACATTGATTTTGATGGAAATGAATTCCTTAAAGAGTCTATAAATGGTAAAACTATTGATGATAAAATAATTGAAAAGTACGCACCAAATGTAGTTGAAGGCATCCAAAAATTATCAATTTGGGCTAAAAATCTATAAAGATTCTCTTTGACCTTCCTCTTTATACATAGTTAAATTATTGTATTAACAAATGGGGGAAGACATGAAAAAAGTAATATCAATGATTTCTGCTATTTTAGTAACTTTCGCTTTATCAAGCCCAATTACTTCAATTGCAAAATCAGCAGAGTTCTTCACAATAGGAACTGGTGGACCTACTGGAGTTTATTTTCAAACAGGAAATGCTATATGTAAAATGCTTCATAAATCAGCAATAAGTGCTGATCACGGTAGAAAAAAAGGTACAGCTAAAGCTTACAGATGTACTGCGCCTTCTACTGGGGGTTCAAATTATAATATTGGACAAATTAAAGATGGTGAGTTTCAATTCGGTGTAGCTCAGTCTGACTGGCAATTCCATGCTTATAATGGATCAAGCAAATGGGAAGGAAAACAATTCAGTAATTTAAGAGCTGTATTTTCAGTGCACAACGAGCCATTTCAAATTTGGGCTAGCAAAAAATCTAAAATTAAAGATTTTAAAGGCTTAAAAGGAAAAACAGTAAACATAGGTAACCCAGGTTCTGGTCAAAGAGGAACTATGGAAGAGCTTATGAAAGCTATGGGAGCAGACATGAGTATGTTCAAAGCAACTACTGAACTTACTTCTTCTGAACAAGTAAAAGCCCTTTGTGATGGTAAAATAGATGCATTCGGATATTCAGTAGGATTTCCTAATGGTGCTATGGAGCAAGCAGCAACTTGTAAAGCTAAAGCAAGCCCAATCAATCTTACTGGTGCGCCAGTTCAAGGTTTAATTGATGGAGCTGACTATTACGCTAAAGCTGTAATACCGAAAGGAACTTACTCAAATCAGAAAAAAGACGCTACAACATTTGGTGTAAAAGCTACTGTTGTAACAAGCGCTGATGTTTCTGAAGAACTAGTATACTTAGTTACAAAAGCAGTTTTTGAAAACTTTGATGCTTTCAGAGATCAACATCCTGCATTTGGACCATTGGAAAAGAAAAATATGATAGCTGATGGTTTATCAGCTCCATTACATCCTGGTGCAATTAAATATTATAAAGAAGCTGGATTAATGTAATCCAACTACTTGATTAAATGAAAAAGGCCCAATTTTTATTGGGCCTTTTTTTTTAGAATAATGTATCTTAATTAAAATGAGTCAAAAAATTCAAACTAAGATTAAAGACAAAATTCAAGAAGATATTTCACCTACAAGGAATTTATCTGGCATTCACTTAAAAATAGTTTTTAGTATTGCTATCCTTTGGACATTATTTCAACTTTGGTATGCGTCCCCATTTCCTTTTTGGTTTAATTTTGGAATGTTTAAAGGTTTACCTGCTAGGGCTATTCATTTAGGTTTTGCTTTAACTTTAACATTTTTAATTTTTCCAGCAATTAGAGGAAAAAAAATTTCAGCATTTGATGTTCTCATTAGTATAGTAGCAGCATTTTGTTGTTTATATATTTATTTTTTTTACGATGATTTGGTTAATAGAGGTGGAATACTTTTAGTTAAAGATATATTTGGATTTAAAGTTCCAGTTGAGCTTATTATAGGTACGTTTGGTATTTTAATACTTTTAGAAGCTACAAGACGAGCAATCGGTTTACCTCTAGTCATTATTGCAGTCTGTTTTCTACTTTTTTCTTATTTTGGAAAGTATGCTCCAGATATAATTTCCCATGGAGGTCTATCTATAAAAAGATTAGTAGGATTTCAATGGTTTGATCAAGAAGCAATATTTGGGATACCGATAGGTGTTTCGGTAGATTTTATATTTTTATTCGTTTTATTTGGAGCTTTATTAGAAACAGCAGGTGGTGGAAAATATTTTTTAGATCTAGCTTTTGCGATGGTGGGAAAGATGAGAGGTGGTCCGGCAAAGGCAGCCATTTTGGGATCAGGAATGACAGGTATGATTTCAGGCTCATCCATTGCGAATACGGTTACAACTGGAACTTTTACAATTCCTATTATGAAAAAAACTGGCTTCTCTCAGGAAAAAGCAGGAGCGATTGAAGTTTCATCTTCTGTCAATGGACAAATAATGCCTCCAGTTATGGGTGCCGCAGCATTTGTGATGGCAAGTTTTATTGGAGTTACTTATTTTGAAGTAGTAAAACATGCTTTTTTACCAGCCGTGATTTCATATATTGCTTTGTTTTATATATCTCATCTTGAAGCTCTTAAATTAGGTCTTAGAGGAATGGATGATGCTGATGTACCGCACTTAAAGAAAACATTTTTATCTGGCTTGCATTTTTTAATCCCAATCTTTGTTTTAATCTTTTTACTTGTCTATATGAGATATACCGCAGGTTTTTCAATTTTTTATGCAACGATCTCATTAATATTAGTTAATTTAGTCAATAGAGTTATTAAAAATCCAAATTTTAAAACAGGATTAATTGATTGGTACAATCAAACCATAGTAGGCCTTCAAAAAGGTGCAATTAATATGGTGGGTGTTGGAATTGCCATTGCAACAGCCGGTATAATAGTAGGAGCAGTTGGCTCTACAGGATTGAGCACTAATTTAATTATAGTAATAGAAACAATTGCTAGAGACAACGTAATAATATTAATATTACTTACTATTATACTTTGTTTGCTTCTAGGCATGGGTCTTCCAACTACTGCAAATTATGTCGTAGTAGCTTCACTTATGGCGACAGTTCTTGTTGATGTTGGTAACGCTTCTGGTTTTATTTTTCCATTAATTGCAGTTCATTTATTTGTATTCTATTTTGGTTTGATGGCTGATGTAACGCCACCAGTAGGTCTTGCATCCTATGCCGCTGCAGCAATTTCAGGTGGAGATCCTCTTAGAACAGGACTCCAGGCCATATGGTACAGTTTAAGAACAGGTATTCTACCTATAGTTTTTTTATTTAATCATGAGCTTTTATTAATCGGGGTAGATAATATATGGCAAGCTTTAATAGTTATAATCACTTCTTTGATTGGAATTTTAGTTTTTACTGCGGCAACTCAACAATGGTTTATTAATAAATTAAGATGGTATGAAATTATAGCTTTCTTAATTATTGCTATATCCTTTTTAGCCCCAGATTATGTTTTAAGTAAATTTTATCCTAAATTTAATGAGCAAAATTTATCATCAAAATCAATTCAAAGTTTAACTTTTGATCCTTCAAAAGAAGTACACATTAAAGTAACCAGAGTTACTGAATATGGAGAAAGATACAAATTATTTGTGATTGATACAAGAATGTTTGAAAATGATTATACTCTAGAAGACTTTGGAGTTAACTTAGGTGAAGATAATAATCAAGTCGTTGTAGACAAACTGAATTGGAAGGGACTTGCAAAAAAATCAGGTATGCAAATGGGTGATATTATTAGTAATTTTAAGATAGAAAATCCAGATCGGCCGAACAAATGGATTGTTTATCCTTTCGCTTTCTTATTATTATTTATGTTTGGATATACAAATTACAAATTTGGGAAAAGTTCTCCCCTTGATAAAACTCTCTAAAAAAATTTTTTTATGTTTTTTTTTGTTTTAATTTACTAATGCTACTATAATAGCAACAACAATTAATATTTCCCAACCAGACATTTTATTACCTCCAATAATATTTTAAATTTTTTTATGTTAAAATTATGATTAAGTGGTTGTATTTGTTATTTTGCTACGTGGGATTGCATAGATATGAAAAAGTAGATATTAACTTTAGTTTTGGACCAGGAGGTTCAACTGAAACGATAAAATGTAAAGATTGTGGAATTAAAAAATTAAGGAAAAAACGTTAAAGAATTTTCCAAGTTCCGGAGGCGGTAGCAACTATTTTTTCCGAGCCAAATATTTCACTTGAAATAAAAACTAATGACTTTGTCTTTTTTAAAACTTTAACTTTTCCAACTAATTTTTCATTTAATTTTCCGGCTGAAATAAACTTGATGTCTAGATTTATTGTTACGCATCTTTTATTACCTGCTGCAATATGAGCCGCATTTCCCATACCAGTATCAGCTATAGTTGCAATAAAGCCTCCATGAGCTATACCGCCTGTGTTCAAACAATTTTCTAAAATTTTGATACTGTATTCGAAACTTGATTCATCTATCTTTTTAAAAGATAGATCTCCAATATTTTGCATAAAACCTTTTTTAGTTTCGTCCATAGGATTTTTTACCATAAATTGGAGCTAGTTGAGAGAAAATTACTGCTATCAATATTAATACTATTCCAAATATTTTAAGATCACTTAAGAATTGGTTTAAAAGGATCCATCCAAATATTGCAGCAAAAACCCCTTCTAAAGAAAAAATAATAGCAACTGGTGCAGGAGACAAATTTTGTTGACTATAAGCTTGTAATAAAAAGCCTATTCCACTTGATAAAACACCAGCATAAAGAAGTTCATTTTTTTCTAACAATAAATTCTCTAAAGAAATATTTTCAAAAGCCAGAGAAGGGATAAAAGCAATTATAGATCCAATCAAACAAGTTCCCATAGTTATAGTAATAGGATAATTAAATAATTTTAAAAATTTTGATAAATAAACTATATGAAATGCCCAAAAAAAAGCCCCTAGTAATACCAGAGAGTCTCCTAATCTTACTGTTACATTATTTATTTCTGTAAGTAAAAACCCTCCAATTATACAAATAAAGACTGAAGGCCAAACAGACCAATGGATTTTTTTAGAAAATAAAAAAAAAGATATAGAAGGAACGATTAGGACATAAAATATTGTAAATATTGCTGAATTTGCAACATCCGTATAGAGTAATGAGTATTGTTGTAACGCAAATCCTCCAGTAAGAAAAAAACCAAGAAGAGTTAAATAAATTAGAGTTGTATTGTAAGAAAATTTTTTTTCTTTAATTTTTTTAAATTCAAAAATGAAAAAAAAAGGGATTAATGCAACAAAACCTAGAAACATTCTTCCAGCAGAAAAAGAAAAGGGCCCGATATAATCCATTCCCATGTCTTGAGCGATGAATGCTGATCCCCATAAAAATGAACAAGAGATAGCACAAATCAGAGAGACCAATTTTTTACTCATGATGTTTATTATTGTAATTTATATTAAACAGCAAGCTTGAATGCGAAGTCTTTACCTAAACATTCACTTAAATAGACACAAAATCTTGCTCCTTCTGCTCCGTCAATTATTCTATGATCATAAGATAAAGAAATTGGTAAAATTTTTCTGGAAACAATTTTACCTTTTATTTTTACTAACTTATCAAAACTTTTTCCAACACCTAAAATTGCTACTTCTGGAGGATTAATTATAGGAGTAAAAAATGTTCCTCCGATTCCACCTAAGCTTGAAATAGTCATGGACCCTCCAAAAAATTCTTTTTTGTCAATTTTTAACTCCCTACAAAGCTTACTAGTTTTTTTTAATGCTTCACCTATTTCTTTTATGCTCATTTGATCTACGTTTCTTATTTTAGGGACCATTAGGCCGTGGGGTGTGTCCACAGCAAAACCTAAATGAAAATACTTTTTATAAATTATTTTATTTTGATTGGGGTCGATTGAAGCATTAAAATTTGGAAAAGCTTTAAGTGCACTCACTAAGGCTTTAGATATAAATGCAAGAGGAGTTACTTTTATCATCTCCCCAGAGTAATAATCATATAATGA
>CACGGD010000009.1 GCA_902572605.1 uncultured Pelagibacteraceae bacterium
CTTTCACTCTAGTTTCGACATCTGCTTATTCAGACGCAATAAGCAAATGGGCAAAAGGAGAATTTAGTCTTTCAACTCTTTCTGAAAAAGAGAGAATTAAAGAACTAAAATGGTTCCAAGATGCTGCGAAGCCATTCAAAGGAATGTCTATCAAAGTATTGTCTGAAACTATTCCGACACATGAATATGAGTCAAAAGTTTTAACAAAAGCTTTTGAGGAAATTACTGGGATTAAAGTTAATCACCAGTTATTAGGTGAAGGTGATGTAGTAATGGCTGTACAAACACAAATGCAAACTAACGTAAGTATTTACGATGCTTATATCAATGACTCAGATTTGATTGGTACTCACGCTAGAATGCAACAAGCTGTTAACTTAACGAAATGGATGGCTGGAGAAGGTAAAGATGTAACTTTACCTACTTTGGATTTAGATGATTTCATTGGTAAACAGTTTACTACAGGTCCAGACGGCGATTTATACCAAATGCCTGACCAACAATTTGCTAACCTTTATTGGTTTAGAAAAGATTGGTTTGACAGACCTGAAATCAAAAAAGGTTTTAAAGCCAAATACGGATACGATTTAGGTGTTCCTTTAAATTGGTCTGCGTATGAAGATATCGCAAAATACTTCTCAGAAGATGTGAAGAAAATTGACGGTGTTCAAATTTATGGTCACATGGACTATGGCAAAAGAGCTCCTGACTTAGGTTGGAGAATGACTGATGCTTGGTTATCAATGGCCGGAGCAGGTGATGTTGGAAAACCTAATGGAGTACCAGTGGACGAATGGGGAATAAGAATGGAAAAAGGTTCTTGTAACCCAGTTGGAGCTTCTGTAACAAGAGGTGGAGCTGCTAATGGTCCTGCTGCTGTATACGCAATTAGAAAATGGGATGAATGGTTAAGAAACTATGCACCTCCAGGTGCTGCGGCTATGGACTTTTATCAGTCTCTACCGTCTTTATCTTCTGGAAACGTAGCTCAGCAAATTTTCTGGTACACAGCGTTCACGGCTTCTTTAGTAGGAAAAAATCCTAATAATAAAGTTGTTGATGCTGACGGTAAGCCGTTATGGAGAATGGGTCCATCACCAAAAGGACCTTATTGGGAACAAGGTATGAAGCTTGGATATCAAGATGCTGGATCTTGGACTTTATTTAAGTCTACACCAGTTAAGAATAGAAAAGCTGCATGGTTATACGCTCAATTCGTTGTATCAAAAACAGTTGATCTTAAGAAAAGTCACGTTGGTTTAACTATCATCAGAGATAGTTCTATCGATCATAAGTCTTTCACAGAAAGAGCTGATGCATTAGGTGGACTTGTAGAGTTCTATAGATCTGACAACAGAAATATTTGGTCACCAACAGGTATAAACGTTCCGGATTATCCGAAACTTGCACAAATCTGGTGGCAACAAATAGGAGATGTAAACTCAGGTGCGTTTACTCCACAACAAGCTATGGATCGTCTTGCAGAAGAGATGGACTTAGTAATGTCTCGTATGGAAGCTGCTGACAAAGGTAGTAATGCATACGGTGGATGTGGACCAAGACTTAATAAACCAAGAGAAGCTTCTTATTGGTTAAATAAGAAAGGTTCACCAAAAGCTAAACGTGATGAGAAACCTCAAGGGAAAACTGTTCCATACGCGAAAGCTTGGAAATAGTAAGAGGTTAATCTAAATTGAAAAGGGGGCACTTGCTGCCCCCTTTTTTTAAAACTATATTTTTGAATTATGAGTCTAGAATTAAAAAACGTAGAAAAAAAGGTTGGTATTGAGACTCATATTTATCCAACAAATCTTAAATTAGAAAAGAATACTATAAACGTCCTTCTCGGCTCAACTTTAGCAGGCAAGACAACTTTAATGCAAATTATGGCTGGATTAGACAAACCAACCTCTGGTGAGATCTGGTTTAATAGTAAAAATGTTACAGGCATGAAAGTTCAAAAGCGAAATTGCTCTATGGTATATCAACAATTTATTAATTATCCGAATTATACAGTATATGAAAATATTGCGTCGCCACTAACTATTACTGGAGTGGACTCAAATCAAATCAAACAAAGAGTAGGAAAAGTAGCTGAACTGTTAAAATTATCGGCTATGTTAAATAAAAAACCTGATGAATTATCAGGTGGCCAACAACAAAGAACGGCATTAGCAAGAGCTTTAGTTAAAGACTCAGACTTAATTTTATTAGATGAACCTCTAGCTAATCTAGATTTTAAATTAAGAGAAGAATTAAGAGAAGAACTGCCAAAATTATTTGAAGATAGAGATTGTATAGTTGTGTACGCTACTACGGAACCATCCGATGCACTAATGATAGGTGGAAATACAGCTACATTACTAGAAGGAAAAGTTATTCAATATGGAAAAACTTTAGATGTATACAGCAAACCCGAAAACTTAATCTCAGCTAAAGTTTTTAGCGATCCCCCTATGAATATTGCTGAAATTAAAAAAGAGGGAAGCACTTGTAAATTAACTAACAACAATGTTCAGTGGAAATCATCTGTAAAAATAAAAGATGGGACTTACAAGATAGGTATAAGACCACACAATATTACAACTTATAAAGAGGGCAATAATTCAGTTGAAATAAACGGAAAAGTTCAAATCTCTGAATTAAGCGGATCAGAAAGTTTAATTCATTTTACAAACGGTAATCTAAATTGGGTTTCTTTGTCTAATGGTATTCAACAAAAAAATGTAGGCGATGATACAAAATTATACATGAATACGGATGAATTTTTATATTTTGACCAAAATAACAGGCTGGTAAACAATGGCTAAAATTTCTTTAAAAGATTTAAGTCACAGTTATTTAGAAAAGCAAAATAGTAAAGCTGACTGGGCTCTTAGAGAAGTTAACATTGATTGGAAGGACGGAGGTGCATACGCACTTTTAGGTCCGTCAGGATGTGGAAAGACTACTTTGTTAAATATTGTATCAGGATTATTAAAACCTACGAAAGGTACAGTGTTATTTGATGACAAAGATATAACAGCATTTAGTCCTGTTGAAAGAGACATTGCTCAAATATTTCAGTTTCCAGTTATTTACGACACCATGACTGTTTATGACAATTTAGCTTTTCCATTAAAAAATCGAAAGCTTTCAGAGTCAGATATAGAGTCCAAAGTGAAAGAAATTGCAGAGATGCTTGAGTTAACATCAACCTTAAATAATAGAGCTTCAGGTTTAACAGCTGACGGAAAACAAAAAATTTCATTAGGTAGGGGACTTGTGAGATCAGATGTAAATGTAATTATGTTTGATGAGCCACTAACGGTTATTGATCCACATCTTAAGTGGGTTTTAAGATCTAAGTTAAAAGAACTGCATCAAAAAATTAACCGGACAATGATATATGTAACACACGATCAAACCGAAGCCCTAACTTTTGCTGATCAAGTTGTAGTAATGCATGAAGGACAAATTGTTCAAACAGGAACACCCGTTGAGCTTTTTGAAAAACCTAAACATACTTTTGTTGGTCACTTTATTGGCTCTCCTGGAATGAACATTCTGCCGTGTGAAATAAGTAATGGTGAAATTAATTTTAGTGGTCAAAAAATTCAAAGTCATAAGACTATAAAAAAATCAAACTTTAAAAAAACACAAATAGGTATTAGACCAGAATTTATTAATTTTTCCAATAGCGGAATTCCAGTAAAAATAAAAAGAGTAAGCAATACTGGAAGACACAAAATTATTGATACTGAAAGCAGTGGAGGGAATATAAAAATTTTGTCAAATTCTTCTAAGGAAATCCCAAGTGGAAGCGCTCATATAACTTTCAATCAAAAATATACATACGTGTATGGAGATAACTGGATAATAGAATAATGAACAAAACTATTAATCAAAAAGCTTGGTTTTTTGTAATTCCAGTGTTCGTTCTTGTTGCATTTAATGCTGCTATTCCTTTAATGACTGTAGTTAATTACTCATTTCAAGAAACTTTTGGGAACAATGTATTTGCCTGGGAAGGAACAAGATGGTTTAAACAAATTTTACTATCAGAAAGATTTCATGCAGCACTAGGTAGACAAATTGCGTTCACTTTTATTATTCTTTTAATTCAGATCCCATTAGGAATTGGTATAGCTTTAACGATGCCAAAAAAAGGCTGGGGAGTTCCAGTATGTTTAATTTTGATGTCAATGCCACTTCTTATTCCTTGGAATGTTGTTGGAGCAATGTGGAATATTTTTGCTCTCCCTGACATTGGATTTCTTGGTCATTCGCTTAACGGATTAGGTTTTGATTATAATTTTACTCAGCAACCTGGAGATGCTTGGTTTACAACAATATTAATGGATGTTTGGCATTGGACTTCTTTAGTGGTTCTTTTATCTTACGCTGGATTGAATTCTATTCAACCAGCATATTATCAAGCTGCAGAAATTGATGGAGCAAGCAGGTGGGCAACATTTAGATATATAGAACTTCCTAAGATGAAAAAAGTTTTAACTTTAGCTATTCTTTTAAGGTTTATGGATAGTTTTATGATTTATACAGAACCATTTGTTCTAACAGGAGGAGGGCCAGGAAACACTACGGCTTTCCTATCAATTGACTTAGTAAAAATGGCTCTAGGACAATTTGATTTAGGGCCAGCAGCAGCAATGTCATTAATTTATTTCTTTATTGTACTTCTAGTTTGTTGGGTATTTTATAACTTGATGATGAAAAATGAGGCTAAGTCATGAAAAAATATAAGTGGTTAGTTCCTACATTATATATAATATTTTTAATGCTTCCGATATATTGGCTTATAAATATGTCGTTTAAGACGACTACAGAAATTATAAATACATATTCTTTATGGCCTCAGAAATTTACTACTGAAAATTATGTGAAAATATTTACAGATAGTACTTGGTATATGGGTTATGTTAACTCAATTACCTATACAGTGTTTAATACTGTTATTTCTGTGGCTGCGGCTTTGCCTGCTGCTTACGCATTCTCTCGATATAAGTTTTTAGGGGACAAACATTTATTCTTTTGGTTATTAACCAATAGAATGGCTCCGCCTGCAGTTTTTGCATTACCGTTTTTTCAGTTTTATTCATCTGTAAATTTATTTGATACTCATATAGCTGTTGCTCTATCACACTGTCTATTTAATATTCCTTTAGCAGTTTGGATTTTAGAGGGATTTATGTCTGCTGTTCCAAAAGAGCTGGATGAAACTGCATATGTAGATGGATATTCATTCGGAAGATTTTTCTTTAAAATATTTGTTCCTACAATTGCAGCAGGAATAGGAATAACAATGTTTTTCTGTTTCATGTTTTCATGGGTTGAGCTTTTATTAGCAAAAACATTAACAGCAACTGCAGCTAAACCTATAGCAGCAACCATGACAAGAACGGCGAGTACCTCAGGTTATGAGCTCGGTTTGCTAGCCGCTGCTGGAACTTTAACTATAATTCCTGGAGCAATTGTAATTTACTTTGTAAAGAATTATATTGCTAAAGGATTTGCTATGGGAAGGGTTTAATGTTTACAAATTTATATGCTGCAACATGGGGAGAAGTTGGAAAGGCTAAAGAAAAAGGTTTTTTTGATTTTGATTTATTTTCTTGGATGGCGTGGACATGGCAAACAGCTGCTTTTTTTATTTTTATAGCACTATGTATTATTGCAATGCTTATATGGGAAAAAAAGGTTCCAGGAGGATCTCCAAGAAAAGGGATCTTGGGCTTAGATACGACTAGAGGTGACAGATTGTTCGTTTCATTGCTTGGTAGTGCTTTTATTCATTTAGCATGGCTAGGTCTGGTCGGGAGTCTATTATGGATAGCAACAATCTTTTGTATTGGCTATGCTATTGTCGTTTTTAAATATGTGTAATATTTAATCTAAATTTTTATCTA
>CACGGD010000010.1 GCA_902572605.1 uncultured Pelagibacteraceae bacterium
TTAAAAAAAAACATGTATTATCATAAAAGTGTTTTAAAAAAGACTAGTTACGGCAAAAAGGTCATTAAAGGTCTATTTCTCAAGATTAAAAGAAACCCTAAAAAATATATTAATATAAATAAAGTTAAAAAATCTGATATAGATAGAAAAATCTGTGATTTTATAGCTGGAATGACCGATAGATTTGCAATAAATCTTTACAATAAATCAAAATGAATATATTTGAAGAAAATATAAATAAGATTACTGCTTTAATACTTAAAAATCAAAAATTTCTAAAATTAAAGAATTTAAACGAATTTAAAGGTATAGTCGTAGAAAGCCCTCCTGAGCAGTTTAATTATGATTTATCTTGCAATGCTGGTCTTGTATTAGGAAAAATGAACAAAATTGATCCTAAAGAACTAGCGGATAAAATTAAACATTTGATCTTAAAAAATCTAAAAGATTTTCAGGATATAGAAGTAGCCGGACCGGGTTTTTTAAATTTAAAACTATCAAAACAATCTTTAATTTCAAATATCGATAAAATCTTAAAAAATAAAAAAACATATGGTAAGAAAAATTCTAATAAAAATTATAATATTGAATTTGTATCTGCCAATCCAACAGGCCCTATGCATGTAGGTCATTGTAGAGGGGCTATTTATGGAGATGTTTTAGCAAATTTGTTGAAATTTAACGGCAATAAAGTAACAAAGGAATATTATATCAATGATTATGGAAATCAAATTAACAACTTTGCTAAATCAGTTTTCTTAAGAATAAGAGAAATTAAATATAATGAAAAATTTATATTGGAAGCAGATCTTTACCCAGGCGAATATATCATTGAGATAGGTAAAAAAATCATTGACTCTAATAAAAAAGAAAAATTTAATGATTTTGCTCAATCTCTTGAATTACTTAAAAAAGAGTCATTAAAACATTCTATGAATTTAATAAAGTTAGATTTAAAAGAATTAGGCATAGAACATGACAATTTTTTTTCAGAAAGAAAGTTGATTGAAAATAAATTAGTAGATAAAGCGATTAATTATTTAAAGAAAAATAACTATGTTCAAGAAGGTTATTTACAACCACCTAAAGGTGAGGCTGATAAAACATGGAAAAAGATTAAAAGATTAATTTTTAAATCTACGTTATTTGGAGATGACACAGATAGGGCACTACAAAAAAATGACGGCTCATGGACATATTTTGCTAATGATGTGGGATACCATATGGATAAAGTAAATAGAAATTATGAATATTTAATTAACGTTCTTGGAGCAGACCACACAGGATATACAAAAAGAATAACAGCCGCTGTTAACGCACTTTCAGAAAATAAAGTTAAACTAAATTGTAAAGTTTGTCAGTTAGTCAAATTATATAAAAATGGAAAACCTTTTAAAATGTCCAAAAGAGCTGGTGATTTTATTTCTGCTCAGGACTTACTTAATGAAGTAAATAAAGATTCTATAAGATTTATGATGTTGAATAGAAGTAATGATGTTGAGCTTGATTTTGACTTTGATAAAGTTTTAGAAAAAAGTAAAGATAATCCCGTGTTTTATGTCCAGTATTCTTTTGCAAGAATTAGTTCACTATTTAAAACATTAAATAAAGATTTAGATGATCAAATAAGATTAGATCCAAAAACTTTTACATTAAATGATAATGAAATAAAAATTTTAAGAAAAGTTTTTGAGTGGCCAAAAATTATAGAAACAGCCTCTACTAAATATGAACCACATAAGATACCTTATTATCTTTATGAGCTAGCAACTTTATTTCATTCTTACTGGAGCAGAGGAAATGATGATCAAAGCTTTAAATTTATTAAAGATGGCAAAATAAAAAAAATAGAGACATTAGCAATTATAGTCCTTATAGCAACAGTTATACAAAGAGGAATGAGTATTCTAGGTGTATCACTTCCTAATAAAATGTAATGTATAAAATTATCAATTTATTATTTGTGCTTCTAATTTTGTTATTTTTTTTCAGTGTCTATAATTATTATTCTTCAAACAAAAATATCAAAAATGTTAATCTAAATAGATCAAGTATTGATGACACTTTAAAAAATAAGATTTCAAATTTACCAGTTTTAGATAATGATACTAACAATGTTATCGAATTTAATTCTTCACCTTCTAATGAAATAAAAGATGATGAACAAAGAAATTTTTGGAATCTACTAAAAATTAAATGAAAAAAAAAGCAATTATAATTAGTATAAAAGGCTATAATTTATCTACTAAAGAACAATTGTTACTATCTAATGAAAAACCTTGGGGTTTAATTCTTTTTAAAAGAAATATTAAGTCTCTAAATCAAATAATAGGATTAATAAAAAAAATTAGAAAGTTTAGCAAAGATCCTAAATTTCCAATAATAATTGATGAGGAAGGCAAAACTGTATCAAGATTAAGAAAAATCATTAATCATAACGTTTCTCAAAAATTATTTGGTGATATCTATAAACATAATCCTAAAACAGCAGTAATTATTTATAAGAATTATATTAATAATTTAACTTTTCTCTTAAAAAAAATTGGTATTAATATTAACACTGTCCCTGTTCTAGATGTTATTAGACAAAATACTCACAAAATAATTGGAAATAGAAGTTTTTCAAACAATCCACATATAGTTAAAAAATTAGGCCAATTATGTATCAATCAATATAAATTAAATAAGATAGGTACCGTAATTAAACATATCCCAGGCCACGGTTGTGCATCATTGGACAGCCATCTTGAAACTCCGAAAGTTAAACTAAATTATAAAGAATTAAACAAAATTGATTTTTTTCCGTTTAAATCAGTTTCATCACAATTTGCCATGACCGCACATATTTTATATTCAAAAATTGATAAAGACAATGTTGCTACTTTTTCAAAAAAGATAATATCTCAAATAATAAGAAAAAAGATTGGCTTTAAAGGAATTTTAATTTCTGATGATATTTCCATGAAAGCTTTAAGATATGATTTAGTGACTAATGCGAAAAAATCACTTATCGCAGGTTGCAATATTGTTTTATATTGTGCTGGAAACTATAGGGACTCTTATAAATTGATAAAAGAAGTTCCATTTATTGACAAATTTACAAGTAAAAAAACTTCAGAATTTTATAAATTTTTAAGATAAAATTGCAAAATGGAATCAAAAAGATTAAACGAAATATCTATAAATATTCCAAATTACAGCGGTTCGTTGGAAGTCTTACTAGATTTGGCCAAAACTCAAAAAGTTGATTTAACAGAGATATCTATAACTAAATTAGCTGACCAATTTTTAGAATTTATCAAAAATAAGGAAAATTTAAATTTAGAAACTGCTTCCGAACATCTTTTGATGGCTACTTGGTTAGCGTATCTAAAATCTAAATTATTGTTGCCTGAAGATGAAAACGATGATTTCAAAGCTCTCGAAGTTGCAGAAAAACTTAAATTGCAATTAAAAAAACTAGAACTAATTAGAATTCTTTCTGATCAAATGCTGAAAGAAAAAAGATTGGGTGTACATATTTTTACAAGAGGAATGAAAGGTGGCATTAGATCCATAAATACTCCAGTTTACGATGTTTCTCTATATGAGTTATTAAAAACTTATGCAAATTTTCAAATGCAGAAATCATTTCAGACAATAAATATTCCTAAACTACCAGTTCTCACAACTGAAGAGGCAATTAAACAAATTAAAAATAATTTTAATGATATCAATGATTGGAAAGACATTAATGAATTAATACCAAAATTTTATTTTAATAAAAAAATGAAAAGAACAGGGATAACAGGTATATTTGCAGCTAGTTTAGAATTAACCAAAGAAGGTATCATTAAGATTTTGCAAAAAAGACCGTTTGAGAAGATAATGGTAAAAAAAGTTTCAAATTAATGAAAAATAAAAATAAAAATAAAAATAACATAATTTCTTTTCCATCAAATATTTCTAAAATTGAGCGTCAGGTTGAGGCAATTCTTTTTTCAGCATCTGAACCTCTTGATGTTGAAACTATTGAGAAAAGAGTTGGTACTAGTTCAGGTATCTTAAAAGTTTTAGAAAAAATTAAACTTACTTACAAAAATAGAGGAATAAATCTTGTTTGCATAAGAAATAAATGGTCTTTTAGAACAGCAGAAGATTTATCAAAATTGATGTCTCTTCAAAAATCTACACAAAGAAAATTGTCTAAAGCTACAATTGAAACGCTTGCTATAATTGTTTATCATCAACCTGTTACTAGGTCTGAAATTGAAGAAATTCGTGGAGTATCATTTGCAACAAACACTTTGGAAATTTTACTAGAACTTGATTGGGTTAGACCAGCTGGTAGAAAAGAAGTGCCAGGTAAACCAATTCAGTATGCAACCACTGAAAATTTTTTAAATCATTTTAATATTCAAAAATTGTCTGATCTACCTACCGTTGATGAATTAGGTTCTGCTGGTTTAATTGATACCTCAAGCATAGATAAATCTATCTTTGGAACTGGAAAGTTTTTCAAAGAACAATCAATAAATGAAAAACAGAATATTTATGAAGATATTGAAGATGCAATTAAGAAAGCTCCTGAAACTGATAAATAAAGATATTTATTTAATTAAAATTGTTGTATATAACTATTAATTATGGGAATTAGTTTTTGGCAAATAGCTATAGTTGTTGTCATCGTTGTTTTGCTCTTCGGAAGAGGCAAGATATCTAGCCTAATGGGTGATGTTGCTAAAGGCATTAAAAGTTTTAAGAAAGGTATGTCTGATGACTCTTCAAATAGCAATGAGAATAAGAACGATTCAGATAATTCAGATTCCGAAAATAAATAATCAAAAATGCCTCAGATTGGTTGGTTAGAGATTTTAGCAGTAGTTATAATTGCTATTTTAGTTTTAGGTCCCAAAGAATTCCCTATAGCTTTAAAAAAAATAGGTTCATATATAGGAAAAATAAAAAATACATTTAGTAGTTTCCAAAGAGAAATTTCATCTGCAACTAATGAAATTGAATCAGAAGAAAAAATTCCCGAAGATGAAGATTTGAAAAAAAAAGATAAATCAAATGACTAATTCAAATTCATTTACAAGTCATTTTGTTGAACTTAGATCAAGACTTTTAAAATCAATAATATTTATTTTATTGATGTTTGTTATATCCTATATTTTTGCAGAACAGATTTATAATTTTTTAGTAGAACCTTACGCTAATGCTGTAAAAGACGATCAAACTTCTAGAAGACTTATTTTTACAGCGTTACATGAAACATTTATTACTTATTTAAAAGTTGCTTTTTTTTCAGCAATTTTTATAGGTAGCCCAGTCTTACTTATTCAAATTTATAAATTTATTGCGCCTGGATTATATAAAAATGAGAAAAAAGCTCTATTACCATATTTAGTATTTACACCTATTCTTTTTTTATTTGGAGGATTGCTAGTTTATTATTTAATTATGCCCTTAGCTATTAAGTTTTTCCTATCTTTTGAGTCCATAGGCACAAATACAAGCTTACCAATTCAATTGGAGGCAAAAGTAAATGAATACTTATCTTTAATAATGAGACTAATATTTGCTTTTGGAATAAGTTTTCAACTTCCAATACTTTTAAATTTATTAGCAAAAGTTGGAGTAGTAAATTCTAATTATTTAAAAAAAACTAGAAGATATGTAATAGTTATTATTTTTACAGTCGCAGCTATATTAACACCTCCAGATCCAATTACACAAATTGGTCTAGCCATACCTTTATTATTACTTTATGAATTATCGATATTAACAGTGAAGTTTACTGAAAAAAAAG
>CACGGD010000011.1 GCA_902572605.1 uncultured Pelagibacteraceae bacterium
TTCCAGCAACAGCGCTCATTGGAGCCAACAAAGGTAGCCTGCCATTGTCATCTGTTACCGTTTCATAGGCTATACAAATAGATTTAGTCTTAATTAAACCTTCAGTAAGTTCTCTTGCAGCAGCTAAATGAAGATAAGTAAAGATAACTTGATCTTCTCTTATCATTTTAATTTCCTTCATTTGGGGCTCTTTTACTTTTACAATTATCTCAGCTTTTTTGAAAATTTCTTCAGGTTTTTCAATTATCGTAGCTCCAGCATTTTTATAATCTTCATTACTAAAACCTGCTTCAAAACCTCCATTATTTTGAATTAAAACTTCATGACCTTTATTGCTTAATTTTTTGACACTATCAGGCGTAAGGCCGATCCTATGCTCTTGAAGCTTAATCTCTTTTGGAACTCCAATAATCATTTATGATTTTGTATAATTTGAAATACCTTTTCTTAATTTTTCTATTATTTCATCGATATGTTTTTTCTCACAAATAAATTGTGGGGCTATAATTAAATTATCTCCAGTATTCTTAAAATTTACACCTGCATCATAACAGTGTTTGAAAGTTTGAAAGCCAGCTTTCCCAGGTTTTTCTTTCATTTTCATTTCTATTCCTCCCATCATTCCATAGCCTCTTATGCTAATAACTTCTTTTAAATCTTTAAGAGATTGCAGACCGTCTTGTAAGTAAGGAGACATTTCTTTTGCTCTTTTAAAAATATCTTCTTTATCAAAGATATCTTGAACTGCTAACGCAGCTGCAACAGCTACTGGTATTCCAGAATAAGTATAACCATGGAATAATTCAGGTGTTCCTTCTGGAGCAGAAGAGGCATCTAAAACTGAGTCATATATTTCTTCTTTTACTGCCACTACTCCCATAGGAACTACTCCATTAGTTGTAGCTTTAGCCATAGTCATTATATCAGGAGTAACATTCCATTCTTGCGCAGCGAATGCTGATCCAGTTCTTCCCCAGCCTGTTATAACTTCATCAAAGATAAGAAGTATTCCATGCTTATCACAAATTTCTCTAATTCTTTTTAAGTATCCTTTAGGAGGTACCAAGGTCCCAGTAGATCCCGCAATAGGTTCAATAATGCAAGCTGCAATATTTTCCCCACCAAAATTCATTGCTATTCTCTCCAAATCTTCAGCCATTTCCACTCCAGTTTCTGGTTGACCTTTTACAAATTTATGTTCAGGTAAATGGGTATGGCGCATATGCTGTACTCCTGGCATTAACACACTCGCAAAAGTTTTTACGTTATTAATCATTCCCCCTACTGTCGTAGCTCCTATATTCATACCGTGATAACCTCTTTCGCGACCAACAAATCTAAACCTTTTTGAGTCGCCTTTAGCCCTGTGATAAGCAATAGCAATTTTTATTGCTGTTTCAACTGCTGTAGATCCACAAATAGTATAAAAGATTCTATTAATTCCCTCTGGTGTTTTTTTTGCTATTCTGGTTGCTAGTTCAAATGAACCTCCATACCCTTGATTAAATGGCTGACAATAATCTAGTTTATCTAGTTGTTTTGAAACTGCTTCTGTTATTTCTCTCCTACCATGACCAAGGGGATTACAGAATAACCCTGAACTAGCGTCAATCATTTTTTTTCCTTCATGATTTGTTAAATAAACGCCTTTGGCATCCGTTATTAATCTAGGATTTTTTTTAAAACTTTTATTATCTGTAAACGGCATCCAATGCTCATTTAAAGAATTAGGTATATTTGTTCGGTTAGATGAACTCATAATTAACTTAGTAGACAATTGTTAAATTAAATCAAGAATTATTAAATACAACTCTTGATTGAACCTAAAAAGAACACGTTCAGTTAGTTAATTGATGGGGTTCAATAATAGGTATGTATAAAAAGTTTAACCTTACTATTTACTTAACTTAAATTTTAATTTTTAATCTTATTAATTAACAAACCATATGGGAGAACTATGAAAAAAATAATAAGCACAGTTCTTGGGATTTTATTTGCGTTTTCTTTAAACGCTTCAGTAGCTAATGCAGCTGCTAAAGAAGTTAGAGTTGCGTACTTTTTGGAGTGGCCATCTCCAAATCTTGAGGACATGAACAAAAAAGCATATGCAAAAGCACTTGGCGTACCAGTAAAGTGGACTAATTTCACTAACGGTGTAGCGATGACTGATGCTATGTTAGCAGGAGATATTGATATCTCTTACTCACAAGGTTTAATGCCTTACATTAATGCTGTTAAAGCTAAAGCACCTATAAGTTTAGTAGACGTAGCTATGGAATACGGTATGGGAGGAACAACATGTGTTACTTCTAAAAAATCTGGTATCACAAAAGCTAATGCTTCTGAGCTTGAAGGTAAAAAAGTTGCAGTTCCTTTAGGAACTATGGCTGAGTATGTATTTACAGAAAGTATGAAGATAGTTGGTGCTGACAGAAAAAAAATGAACATTATTGCAATGGATCCTGAAGAAGGAGCTGCTGCGTTAGTTAGCGGTGATGTTGTAATGGCTTGTTTATTTGGGGGTAACTCTATTAAATCTGCTACATCTGTAGGATCAAGACTTCTAACAGTAGATGAAGCTCGTGCTGGCGGTATCATGGGTATAGATATTGTTTCAGTTACAAATAAATTCATGAAAGAGAACCCAGGAATGGTAAAATCTTTTGTTGAATTAACACACGAAGCTAATGAAAGATACAGAAGTGGTGGAAGTGATTTAAAAGCTATGTCAAAAGAGTCAGAAATGAAAGTTGCTGACATGAAGGACACATTAAGTGGCTTTAAATTCTTAACACCTAAAGAAACTAAAAAATCTATGAAGAGTGGAAATCTTTCTAAATTCTTAAAAGGTTTTGACACTCCAAGAGGTACAGTAACTACTAAGTTTTTACCGTAGTTCTTGAGTATAAAATTATAGGCACCAATGCACATTATTGGTGCCTATTTTTTTATCAAAATATCTAATATAGTTCTTTTATGAGCGATCTGATTTCTCAAAATTTAAACATGATTTTTAAAACTCCAAAAGGAGAAATTGTTCATGCTCTTAAAGATTTAAATTTTACAATTAAAAAAGGAGAGTTACTTACTGTCCTTGGACCCTCAGGTTGTGGAAAAACAACTTTGTTAAATATTACTGCAGGATTTATAAGGCCAACTTCAGGAAAAATTATTCTCAATAATAAAGAAATCAATGGACCAGGTGTTGATAGAGGAATGGTTTTTCAGCAAGGAGCTTTATTTGAATGGTTAACTGTTGCCGAAAACGTAAATTTTGGATTAAGAATGAAAGATAAAGATCCAATTCTAACTCAAAAAAAAGTAGATGAATGGTTAGATATAGTTGGATTGCAAGGTTTCGGAAATACACCAACATATCAATTATCTGGTGGTATGCAGCAAAGAGTTGCTCTAGCTAGATGTTTGATAAACGACCCCGACTTAATATTAATGGATGAACCTTTGGGTGCACTCGATGCATTAACTAGAGAAAAAATGCAGTCTTTAGTTCTTAAAATTTGGAAAGAAACTGGAAAAACAATAATACTTATAACTCATTCTGTTGAAGAAGCATTGTTACTTGGAGAAAAAGTTTATGTAATGGCACCTAGACCTGGAAGGATCCATAAAGAGTATAAATTACCTTTTGCCACCATGGGACTTAAGGAAGATTTAAGAGAAATCAAAAATAACAGCGAATTTGTATCTAAAAGAGAAGAAATACTCTCCATGATTTGGGATATGGAAGAAGAAATTATGGGTAAAGAAATTTAAATGATTACAGGATTTCTAACATTTTTATTTTTCTTCGCTATTGTGGGATCTATTTTATATGGAAGAAAATTAATAAAAACAGAAAAAGTTGATGCTGTTTTTGGAAATCCAGAAAGATCAAAAGGCGGAGTTCACTGGGTAATTGTAGGTAGCAGTTTTTTGCTTTTAGTTTGGCTATATTATTCATGGGATATAGCTAAATCTTTCTTTCCAAAATCTGCTAACGAACTTTGTCAAGTTGGAAAAGTAAATGAATCTTTGCTTTCGCTTAAATATCTTTTTCCAATTCATGAACGACAGCTTAAAAGTACGTCTGTTATAGAAACTGAAACTGAAAATTTAAATAATACAATTTTAGAGATAAATAAATCGAATAAAGTAAAAAACCAAGATAAAGAAAAATTAATTAATTTTGTCAGAAAAACAAAGAGCACAATTCCTTTGCTTACGAATGAAAAGCTTTTAAATAGCGAAACTAAAGAACAAATTAGAATAGTAACTGAGAAAATTAATACTTTAGCAGGAGATTTTGCAAATATAGATTATCCAAATGAAAGTCCAGAAGATAAGTTAAAAAGAATTAAAGCTTCTAAGGAAGAAGGAACATGGAGTGCATCCAGTACATCAGTAGAAAACACTATTGAAATTCCATCAATACCAAAAACAAAAAGAGGATTAAAATTTCAAGCTGCTGCGGTAGAATTAAATTTAATTAGTGATCAATTCTTTGAGCTAAGAAATCATAATCAACAATATACGACTGTGCTTGAAAGTCTTAAAAAAGAGATAAAAGATTACAGATCTGGATTAAGTTCTTCTGAAGAAATTTCCTCATCTTTTGCAAAAGATATTCTTAAAATTGCAAGAAGAATAGAATACGCGAGTATATTTCCGCCTAATACATTAAAAGATATGCAATCATCTATAGTAAACTTCGATGAAGTTCAAAAAAAAGAACAAGGTGGTTTGAGATGGGTTGATATACTTCTATTTCCATCAGGCACAATTATTTCTAGTGGGCCTAGCTGTTCAGAACAAGGATCTGGTAGATGGCTTCCAAAACCTTCTGACACAGTTAACAAATTTGCTTTAATGCTTAACCCAAATGTTGGATTTAAACAAATCCCATTAATTTGGTATGAGATGATGGATGTAAGTAAGATAATTGGATTTCTTCTTCCAGATTGGATTGCAGATACTTTACCTGGTGAATATCCTGTTCATAATGAAAAAGGTGAAATCGAACCGAACTTTAAAAGTAAAGTTTTAAGTTTTGTAACAGGAGACTTTGAATTGTTTAAAATACCAATCCCAACAGGACATATTTGGGATTCTTTTTTAAGAGTTTTTCTTGGGTTAGTTGCGGGAATAATAGTTGGTGTTCCATTAGGATTATATATGGGTCTAAATAGATTTGCTAAAGGATTTTTTGATCCACTAATTGAATTATACAGACCGGTACCTCCTTTAGCTTGGGCGCCTCTAGTCATTTCTGTATTAGGTATAGATAATCTTGGTAAAGTCTTTCTATTATTTATGGTGTCACTATCAATCATGATAATTTCAGCTAGAGCCGGTGCATCAGGAACACAGTTATCAAAAATTCATGCCGCGCACTCACTAGGAGCATCAAAGTGGCAAATTTTAAGACATGTAATATTTCCTAATTCACTTCCAGAAATTCTTACGGGTATCAGAGTTGCAACTGGAATGTGTTGGGGAACTTTAGTGGCTGCAGAGTTTTTAGCAGGAACTACTGGGGTAGGTTTTGTTGAAAATGTCGCTAAAAAATATTTTCAATATGAAGTAATCTGG
>CACGGD010000012.1:2500-5421 GCA_902572605.1 uncultured Pelagibacteraceae bacterium
AGAGGGTGGTCCCCCTATATTCAAACAAGATTACACGTGTCCCGCTCTACTCAAGAACAAAATTAAACCTTACTCCTACGGGACTATCACCCTCTATGGTTAGTTTTTCCAAACTATTTAGATTATTTTAATTCTATTACTGGCCTGTTCCGCGTTCGCTCGCCACTACTAACGGAATCTCAATTGATTTCTTTTCCTCCGGTTACTTAGATGTTTCAGTTCTCCGGGTTCGCTCTTTAAACCTATGAATTCAGTTTAAAGTACCACATAAAGTGGTGGGTTATCCCATTCGGAAATTTTCGGATCAAAGCCTGCATACAGCTCCCCGAAACTTATCGCAGTATACCACGTCCTTCATCGCCTTTCAGTGCCTAGGCATCCGCCATACGCCCTTAAACGCTTGATTTATGCACAGAAAATAATTTTCTGTCTAAATTAAATTTTTTATTCAAATGTTCATCTATTCGAACATTTATAGATTGTTCATCTTTTCGAACAATCGGATATAGATATTGTTTGATTGTTCGACTTATTTTTTGAACAACCAAAATTGATATTCATTATTTACAATTTAAAAAATCTAAAAGTGTCAAAATTGGTGGAGGATAGCGGGATCGAACCGCTGACCTCCTGAATGCAAATCAGGCGCTCTCCCAGCTGAGCTAATCCCCCATGAAAAATGGTGGGCCGAGCACGACTCGAACGTGCGACCTCACCCTTATCAGGGGTGCGCTCTAACCACCTGAGCTACCGGCCCCTAAACACATTTAAGAGACACTTTAATTGATAAGAAGAGAAATGAGGACGGCCACATTAACTTAATTTTTTTAGACCAAATGAAATTTTTGGTCTTCCTTAGAAAGGAGGTAATCCAGCCGCAGGTTCCCCTACGGCTACCTTGTTACGACTTCACCCCAGTTGCTGATCGTACCGTAGTCAAAGGTATAAGCTTTGCCTTAAGGTGTAACCAACTTCCATGGTGTGACGGGCGGTGTGTACAAGACCCGGGAACGTATTCACCGCGGCGCGCTGATCCGCGATTACTAGCAATTCCAGCTTCATGCACTCGAGTTACAGAGTACAATCCGAACTGAGACACATTTTTGGGATTAGCTAGGAGTCGCCTCTTTGCTTCCCATTGTAAGTGCCATTGTAGCACGTGTGTAGCCCAACACATAAGGGCCATGAGGACTTGACGTCATCCCCACCTTCCTCCAGCTTATCACTGGCAGTTCTTTTAAAGTGCCCAACTAAATGGTGGCAACTAAAAGTAGGGGTTGCGCTCGTTGCGGGACTTAACCCAACATCTCACGACACGAGCTGACGACAGCCATGCAGCACCTGTGTTTCGTCCAGCCAAACTGAAAAGCCTAATCTCTTAGGCTCGCGACGAACATGTCAAGTGTTGGTAAGGTTCTGCGCGTATCTTCGAATTAAACCACATGCTCCACTGCTTGTGCGGGTCCCCGTCAATTCATTTGAGTTTTAACCTTGCGGTCGTACTCCCCAGGCGGTGTGCTTAATGCTTTCGCTGCGACACTGAAAAATATATTTCCAACGTCTAGCACACATCGTTTACGGCATGGACTACGAGGGTATCTAATCCTCTTCGCTACCCATGCTTTCGCTCCTCAGTGTCAGTAGTGACCCAGTAAGTTGCCTTCGCATTTGGTGTTCTTTCTAATATCTACGAATTTCACCTCTACACTAGAAATTCCACTTACCTCTATCACACTCTAGCTAAAAAGTTTTGATGGCAGTTCCAAGGTTAAGCCTTGGGATTTCACCATCAACTTTTTTAACCACCTACGAGCTCTTTAAGCCCAGTAATTCCGAACTACGCTAGGTCCCTTCGTATTACCGCGGCTGCTGGCACGAAGTTAGCCGGACCTTCTTATTCGGGTACAGTCATTTTCTTCCCCGACGAAAGAGTTTTACAACCCAAAGGCCTTCTTCACTCACGCGGCATCGCTGCATCAGGGTTTCCCCCATTGTGCAAGATTCCCCACTGCTGCCTCCCGTAGGAGTCTGGGCCGTGTCTCAGTCCCAATGTGGCTGGTCTTCCTCTAAGAACAGCTATTGATCATTGCCTTGGTAAGCTTTTACCTTACCAACTAGCTAATCAAGTGCGGGCTCATCTTTCGGCGTTAAAACTTTCCCTGTAAAGGCTTATTCGGTATTAGCACAAGTTTCCCCGTGTTATTCCAAACCAAAAGGCAGATTCCCACATTATACTCACCCGTTTGCCACTCAGTATTGCTACTGCGTTCGACTTGCATGTGTTAGGCGTGCCGCCAGCGTACGTTCTGAGCCATGATCAAACTCTCAAGTTTAATAACGGCGCACACTAGCTTTAATAATTTTAGATATACTAAAATTACTTTCGTTAAAGTGTGTACGACAATTTCTTTATTAACCTAGCCGTCCACACTTCTCTTCTTAAAAATTTACAATTTAAAAAAGCTAAGATTTTATGCTTAAAATCTACACACCTTTAGCGCTAATAATAAATATTTGCATTGAGGTGAGCGGTGTTTTTATTACAAATATGTGAGAAGTCAAGGCGTATATTAGCTATAAAAGTCAAGAAATATAGGCTTTTTTTACCCCAATCCCATTGCAAACCTAATACAATTTTTATAGAAAACAACTATGACGTTAGACCAAATTTTTAGTCGTTTTTTTAAAATTTTTAGGGGAATAAAAAACAAAGACATGAAAGAGAGCGATTCTAAAAGCTGGGGTTATCTTTTTTATTCTTTCTTAGTAGTCTTATTTTTTTTAATTTTCATAATAGTTTTTAATTTAATTAATCAAAAAAATAAAAAAGAAATTGAGAACTTTAATCTAGTAGTAAAATCAGGAGAATTTAAAAATTTAGGAGACCATTTTATTTCAAAGATAAATAGTCCCTATAAAGA
>CACGGD010000013.1 GCA_902572605.1 uncultured Pelagibacteraceae bacterium
GTTACAATTTACTAATTGTAAATCATAGATAGCATGATCAAATGGAGCTATTGTTGGGTCTGATGCAAAAGTCCAGCCATTAAAAATAAAAACTTTCTCATTTTGATTTTCTGACATATCTTTAACCTGCAGATAAGCTACACTATTATTCTTGTTATCTGAATTTATTTTACCGCATTTTAATACTTTAATTTCAAGTGGACCAAATTTTTTCGTTTCACCTAAATTAATAATAATATCAGAAGTTTTAGCTGTAATCTTATCTAAACCAATAAACCTTGCAGTAGATAAATTATTTTTTGGTAATATCTTTTTTTTATTCTTAATAATCTCATTGCTAGTTATATCATTGTTGGAATCTTCAACTTCTTCAAAGCTTGGTTTTAACTCATTTAAGTTAATAAGAGGTGAAGTAGTAACTTTGTCATCTGCTAAAGAAGACAGATTATAAAAAATTAAAAAAAAAAATAAAAGGCTAAATCTACAACTTCCAAGTTTCATATTTTTTAAGTTTATCATTTCTTTTAATCTTTGTTGGCTTATAAGCTTCTTTATAACCAGTTTTATTTTCTTGGTGTTTTTTTTGCCAAATATATTTTTTATCATTTTTATCTGGAATTTTGTCTATTGTATGGTGCATCCACATAAACCAATCAGATGTGATTTTAGTTGCTTCAATATTATCAGAATATATTACCCAGCGTTCATCTTGTTTATTTTTATAGTATTTATTTCCAAATTGGTCTTTACCCATATACTTTCCAAAAAACAATGTCTTAAGAAAAGTCCCAACTGTCTGTCTATTCCACCAAGTAAAAAATATTTTTAAATTCATTTTTTTTATAAATCCACACACTTTATAAGTGTATAATTATTTATATCAGACACCTGCTATATTTGCTATATATCTTTAAAAAACAGATTCCTTTTCAAAAATGAAAAAATTTATAGTTGAAACTTATTATACGTGTACCTTTAAAACAGTGCATACTTTAAATGATCTAAATGATAAAGAACTATCAAAAATTGATGCTAGGGACGATGGTGAGGTTGAGGTAATTGACGTAAAACTTAATAATCGAAAAACTAAGAAAATTGGAAACAACAAAGAATCTTCTCAAAAAACGAAAAAAAATGATACTTTGCTTTCTTCTTCTCTATCTAAAAAAATAATCTCTACTCAAAGTCAAGAGACTCCTGATAAAGATGGACCTGTAAAAATCAAAAGCCAAAATAAAGCAAGATTTAAAATGCCTGATCGAAGAAAAGGCTATATCCAAAAAGCTCAAATAGGAGACCATAAAGTATATTTGCACACAGGTGAATATAACGACGGAAAAATTGGTGAAATTTTTATTGATACAAATAAAGAAGGAGAATTAGTTAAAGCTATGATGAATAATTTTGCAATCGCTATATCGCTTGGTTTACAATATGGTGTTCCTCTCGATGAATATGTTGATGCTTTTATTGATACTAAATTCGAACCATCAGGAAATGTATTAGGTAATGATAGAATTTTAAGTGCATCTTCAATTTTAGATTATGTATTTAGAGAACTAGCTATTTCTTATTTAGGAAAGGAAGAACTAGCTCATACGCCTAGCATTGCTAGTACTAAAGATATGACTGATCAAAGCATGGATGATAAATTTCTTAAAATTGTAAAAAATATAACGTCAAAAGGTTTCATAAGAAGTAATTATGAAGAAAAATTGGTTGACCTCTCAGATGTTAGAATTAATTTAAAATCAAAGAATTAATTTTTTTTAGTATCAATCTTTATTCCTAGCTCTTTTAATTGTTTTGTCTCAACTTCAGAGGGTGCTTCCATCATAAGATCTTGGGCATTTTGGTTCATTGGAAATAATGTTATTTCTCTTATATTTTTTTCATCTGCTAGTAACATTACTATTCTATCTAAACCAGGTGCTATTCCTCCATGCGGCGGTGCTCCATAACTTAATGCATTTAACATTCCACTAAATTTTTCTTCAACTTGTTTTTTATCGTATCCTGCGATTGAAAAAAGCTTATACATTAATTCAGGTATGTGATTTCTTATTGCTCCTGATGATAATTCAACTCCGTTGCAAACTATGTCATATTGAAAAGCTTTTATAGCTAAAGGATTATTAAAATCTAATTTATCTAGTTTTCCTTGTGGCATTGAAAAAGGATTGTGACTGAACTTAATTTTTTTAGTCTCTTCATCTAACTCATACATTGGATAATCAACAATCCAACAAAATGCAAATTGATTTTCATTAATTAAACTTAGGTCTCTAGCAATTTTATCTCTAGCTATTGATAAAATTTTTTCAACTTCATTAACTTTTCCGCAGGCTAAAAATATACTATCTCCTACTTCCGCACTACAAATTTTCATAATTTCTTTTAATGACTCTTCGCTAAAAAATTTACCTACTGGACCTTTTCCTATAATTTTTTTATCTTTTTCAATAGTAAAATAAGCTAAACCTGAAGCACCTTGATCTTTGGCCCATTTATCAATGTTGTCAAAAAAACTTCTAGGTTTATCTTTTGTGTTTTTTGTTATGATGCATCTTGCTTTAGAACCAGACTTTACTAATTTTTTAAAAATATCAAATTTTACATCATCTCTAGTAAAAATATTTGTAATATCATAAATTAATAAAGGATTTCTTAGATCAGGTTTATCAGTACCATATTTTAGCATCGCCTCCTGATAAGGAATTTTTGGAAATTGATCATACGTCATTTTCTTAGATGAAAATTTTTTAAATAAATTTACCATTAACTTTTCTACTACTAAAAAAACATCTTCTTGTTCAACAAAAGACATTTCAATATCAAGTTGATAGAACTCTCCAGGGCTTCTGTCAGCTCGAGCGTCTTCATCTCTAAAACATGGAGCGATTTGAAAATATTTATCAAATCCGGAAACCATTATTAATTGCTTAAATTGTTGAGGAGCCTGGGGCAAAGCATAAAACTTTCCTGGATTTAATCTACTAGGTACTAAAAAATCTCTAGCGCCTTCTGGACTCGATGAAGTTAAAATTGGTGTTTGATACTCAAGGAATCCTAATTTTAACATTTCAGACCTTATGAATGATATTACTTTAGATCTTAAAATAATATTCTTATGCATTTCCTCTCTTCTTAAATCTAAAAATCTATATTTTAATCTTATGTCTTCAGGATAATCTTGTTCACCAAATACTGGCATGGGTAATTCTTTTGATTTAGATAAAATCTTCACTGATTGAATATCTATTTCAATTTTACCTGTACTTAATTCTAAGTTTTCTGTTCCCTTTTCTCTTTTATTCACTTTTCCAGAAATAGTTAAAACTGATTCAGGTCTAGCTTTTTCTAAAATAGAAAAAGATTTATTCTTATTTTCAATAACACATTGAGTCAAACCAAAATGATCTCTTAAATCTATAAATAATAAATTCCCATGATCTCTCTTCCTATGCAACCATCCTGATAAATAAACAGTTTTTCCAACATCTTGTTCGGTTAACTCTGAGCAATTGTGAGATCTATATTTATTCATTGTTAGTTAGTACTTTTTTTATTAAATTAATATTTATCGATTTGCCAGTAGATAAAGATAAATCATCGATTTCTTTTATAAATCTAAAGACTTTTTCATATGAACGATCTATATTGTTAATAATATATTCAGAAATTTTAGGGCTTAAGTCTATTTGCTTATCCGAGAAGGATTTTGAGATTATTACTCGTAATAAATCATCTGTTGGCAAATCAATACCTAAACTTACAAAACTTTCAGTTCTTGATTTTAAGTCTTTTAATTGGAGTTTCATATTTTTTATAGGTAAAAAGGAATTTACAACGATGTAAGTATCAAGTTGTTTAAAATGATTTAATATTGAATAAAAAAAATTTTCTTCAATATTGTTTTCATAATTATCAATTATCAAACAATCTAATTTTTCAAATTTAAACATCTTTTCTTCATCTATCTTTTTAGCATCTAAAATCTCAATAACATTAATTTTTTTTTTTAAAATATTAGATAGATGAGTTTTGCCGCAGCCCTTGGGGCCATATATATTTACCCACTTGTCTGGCCAATTTGGCCAACTTTCTATCAATCTGTATGCTGAAAAATTATTGCTAGAAACATAATAATCTTGCTCATAATATTTAGTTTTAAAAGGAAATTTAAATACAAGTTGACTCATTAAATTATTTTAAGTTGCCACTGACCTTCTCTCATATTTACTTCTATATTTTGATCTTTTAGTTTCTTAATAATTTTGCTTATTTTACCAAGATATTTAATTTTTACTAAAACATAGTCTTTATTAAGTTCTTGAACATAAAAACTATCAATTAAATCTATCTTTTTTAGTCTGTTGTTTAACTCTACCAAGTTACTCTTGTTATTAAGTCTTATTTCAGCGTTCAAAAAAGATGGAATTCTTACATCTATTAAATTTTGAGATTTAATTAAGTCTCTTATTTCCTTCTTAATTTCAGAAATAATTTTATCATTAAATTGTCTTTGACTTAAACTAGAATCAGTTATCAATAGATTTTTATTCAATTTTTTTCCTTCAATCTTAGTATTTAGAAAGACTTTAGCATTTTTTTGATTAATTTTAATTGTTGCAAATGCCATATTTTCTAAATCATATTCTTTAAAAAAATCTTCTATATCTACCTTATGTATATTTTCTTTGTTTAACTTTATCTTTTGAATGCTTTCTATACTCTCTACTGGTA